>NZ_JBHSOR010000047.1:0-515 GCF_042656325.1 Rhizobium sp. GCM10022189 | reverse complement strand
CATGACCTGCTTGCGTTCGAGCATCCGGCCCTGAGGGCAGACGAACCGGTCTGCCATGACGTCGTAGGCAAAGGCGGTGCGGTCGAACAGCGTGCCGTCACCCGTGTTGTTGACGGTGCGGTTGGCCGGGGCGCAGGGCGTGATGCCATCGTCCTCGCAGGCGCTTGCCTGTGCGCCGTTGGAATAGCCGGCATCGGCGACCACCGTCAGGCTGTCGAGGGAAAGCACGTCCTTCGTCGCCCTGGCCATCGGGTGAAGCATGCGGTTGTCGCTTGTCTCATCGGTGACGTCGTGGTGGACGATCAGGCCGCTATCGGCATCGACGACGCTCTGGACATTGTAGGCGGGCGGCTTTGGCCCCTTGCCCTTGCCCATCGGGCGCGCATCCGCTTCGCCCTCGACCACGGTCGCGCGCCCTGTCTCGTCAAGCCAACCTGCCATGCGATCCAGTTCGCCCCGGCGGCTTTCAAGCATCGCCATGGCGCTTTCCACCGCACCGCCGGCATCGTCCGGCT
>NZ_JBHSOR010000046.1:164023-389032 GCF_042656325.1 Rhizobium sp. GCM10022189 | reverse complement strand
CGCGGCTCATCTTCTCATGCAGCTTGATCGCCTCGCCGATCTGGTCGCCGATCGTCATGACCGGGTTCAGCGAACTCATCGGCTCCTGGAAGATCATCGCGATGTCGCGGCCGCGGATCTCGGGCAGTTTCGTCTTCGGCAGATCGAGAAGGTTGACGCCTTCAAGCTCGATACGCCCCTCGGCGATGCGGCCCGGCGGATTGGGGATGAGCCCCATGATCGCCAGCGACGTGATCGACTTGCCCGAGCCGGATTCGCCGACGATACCGACCGAACCGCCCGCCTCGATTTCGAAGGAGACGCCGTTCACGACGCGGATCGGAGAAGCCTTCGGGCCGAATTCGACGGCGAGGCCCTCGACCTTGAGCAACGGTGTCTGTGTTTTGGACGTCATTGGCTCGTCTCCGGATCCAGCATATCTCGCACCGCATCGCCGATCAGGTTGAAGGACAAAACCACGCAGGTGATGGCGAAGCCGGCGGCGATGATCGGCCAGGGTGAGCCGAAGAGGTTGTTGAGGCCATCGCGGATGATGTTGCCCCAGCTCGGATTGGGCGCGCGCGTGCCGATGCCGAGGAAACTCAGCGAGGCTTCGAGACGGATGGCTGAAGCGACCCACAACGTCATCAGCACGACGATGGGGGCGGCAATATTCGGGATGATGTGCCGGAAGATGATGACGGGCGTGCGCACGCCGACGGCAATCGCGGCTTCCACGTAGGGTTCCTGCTTGACCGACAGGGTCGAGGCGCGGGCCACACGGGCGAATCCGGGAACGAAGGCAACGGTGATGACGGCGATGATGTTCCAGAAGGCGCCGCCGAGCACGGCTGCGATGATGATGGCAAGCAGCAGTTCCGGGAAAGCGAGCAGCAGGTCGATGAAGCGGCTGATGATACGGTCGATCAGCCCGCCGAAATAGCCGGCGGTCACGCCGAGCGCGGTGCCGAGCAACGCAGCGAGGGCCGGAGAGATCAGGCCGAAGAGCAGCGAATTGCGCGAACCGTGGATCATGCGCGAGAGAACGTCGCGCCCGAACTGGTCGGTGCCGAGCCAATGGGCGGCCGACGGCGCCTGGTTGATCGACAGGATGCTCTGGGCCAGAGGGTCATAAGGCGCGAGCCATGGTGCAAGCACTGCGACCAGAAAGAACACGAGCGCGATCGCCAGTGCGAAGATCGTCGAAGGCCGATGCAGAAGGGTTCTGGAAAATAGCGACAGCAGGCCGGGGGCGGGTGCCAGCAAGGGCTGCTCGGATGCCTGCAAGGCAGGGGCCGGCGTTTGAGTGACGATGCTCATTATTTCACCCGGATGCGAGGATCGATGACGATGTAGAGGAGATCCATCACCAGATTGATGAGAAGGACGAGGAGCGCGAAGACAACGACGCCGCCCTGGATCACGCCGTAGTCACGCTCGTTGATTGCCTGGATCAGCAGGCGTCCGAGACCGGGCCGGTTGAAGACCAGCTCGACGGCGACCGAGCCCGAGAGCGTGGCAAGCAGGCTGAGCCCCATGCCGGTCGACAGCGGCAGCAGCGCGTTGCGCAGGCCGTGGCGATAGATGACGCGTGGTTCGCGGGCACCCTTGGCGCGGGCGGTGCGGACATAATCCTTGCCGAGCGTTTCCAGAAGGGCTGTTCGCGACAGCCGGCCGATGAAGGCGGCCTTGACGAGCGCAAGCGTCAGCGCCGGCAGCACGATATGGTACAGGCGATCCATGAAACCTTCGCCGCCGCCGTTGATCGGGAACCAGCCGAGGTTCAGGGCGAAGCCGATCAGGAGCAGCGCACCGAGATAGAAATCCGGTATCGCGTAACCGAGCAGGGCAAAGACGCGCATGCCGGAATCCGGCAGCCGGTCACGATGGGTTGCGGCCAGCACGCCGAAGGGTACACCGGCGCCGACACCGATGATCATCGCCGCAACAGTGAGTTCGATCGTATAGGGCAGATTGGCGGCAATCAGCTTCAGCACCGGCTCGTCGTTCATGTAGGACTGGCCGAAATCGAGGCTGAGCACACCGACGAGGAAGTTGATGTATTGCTGCCAGAGCGACACATCGAGCCCCATCTTGTGGCGGAAGGCTGCAAGCTGCTCCGGGAGAGCCATGTCTCCCAGAGCCGCGATCGCCGGATCACCCGGCAGGATTCGCATCGCGATGAACACGAGCGTGAGCACCAGCCAGATTGTCGGAATGGCGTCCGCCAGCCGGAGGAGAAAATATCTAGCCATGTTCATTCACTCGCATTCATCGCGATCTGCGATCAGGCTGTCTTCGTGGCGCGGTGGAAACGCCAGCGCGCGTAACCGCTCTGCACCTTGTAACCGAGGTCGAGGCGGGCATTGCGGGCGACCGTGAAGGAGAGCGTGGACATGCCGATCAGCGGCAGGTCACGCAGAACCTGAAGTTCGATCTGCTTGCAGTAGTCGACATAGGCGTTGTAGTCGGTCGCCTGCAGCGCCTTGGCGAGCAGGTCGTCGATGCCGGGCATGGCGACGCCGTAGTGACTGTAGTTGATGCCGCCCGATCCGTCCGGCTTGACTTCCGCCTTCGTCGACAGCTGCTGGATATAGAGCTGGGTCGGGATCGGCGGATAGCTCGAGGAATGCAGGGCCAGCGTGTTCTTGTCGTGCTGGTTGTCGGCGTGATAGGCGGTGTGGTCGCCGATATGCAGGTTCATGCGCATGCCGACGGCCCGCAGTTGCTCCTGCACGATCAGCATGATCGACGCATAGTCTTCACGCTGGCTGATATTGCTTTCGAAGTCGAAACCATCGGGGAAGCCGGCTTCGGCCAGCAGCGCCTTGGCCTTGTCGGGATCGTAGTTGTACTGAAGCTCCGGCGGCAGGTCTTCGGTCTTGAAGCCGCCGGGGAAGAAATCGGGCTGCAGGCCGGCCGTAAAGCCGCCCATCGGCTTCAGCGCATTGCCGACCGCATGACGATCGACGGCGTACATGATCGCCTGACGCACCTTGATATTGTCGAAGGGCTTGCGCTTCAGGTTGATATGCAGCGTGTTGAACGAGCCCGGCGACGTCATGTCGAATTGCAGCGTGGAGTCGCGCTGCAGCATGGAATCGACCCAGCCCGGGGCGCGGACGGCTTCGATCATATCGACATCGCCCGACAGCAGCGCGAGCGTGCGGGCGGTCGTATCGGCAATATAGACCGACTCGACCTTGGCGACCTTCGCCTTCTCGCCCCAGTAGCCTTCATGGCGCTTCAGCGCCGTGCCCCACTGGCTGTCGAAACGGGTGAGTTCGTAAGGACCGGTGCCGACAGCGTCGGTCTTGAACTTGTCCGCGCCGATCTGATCGTAGGCCTTCTTGGAAACGATCGAGGTGTTGTTGAGGAAGATCGTGGTTCCCAGGAGGTTCACGTCGGAATTCTTCAGCGTGATGACGACCTCGTAGGGGCCGTTCGCGACCACATCGGCGACATTCGACAGGATCGGCTTGTTGGTGCCGTCGGCCATGGCGCGCTTGAAGGAAAAGACGACGTCTTCCGACGTCATTTCGCCGAAGCCCTTGTGGAACTGCACGCCCTGGCGCAGCTTGAAGGTCCAGGTCTTGGCATCGGGGGACGCCGACCACTCGGTAGCGAGCGTCGGACGATACTGGTCGGGCGTGGTGGCGAAAGTGCCGTCATCCGGGCGCACGAGCTGTTCGTACATCTGCTCGGTTGCCCAGTTGTCGCCGCCCTGCGTCGTGTAGTTCGGATCGCTGCTGCGCGGACCGCTCGCTGCGATGCCGATGCGGATCGTATCAGGATCGCTCGCAGCGCGCGCGAAAGCGGGTCCAAGCATGCTCATTGCAGCGGTGGCTGCAGTCAGTTCCAGAAACTGGCGTCTTCTCAGGTTCATGTCATTTCCTCCCATGTGTCAGAATATTCAGCTGCGCCGTCTGTCGAGCTCGGCATCGTTGACGATCAGGCCGAGACCGGGGCCGGACGGCACCTTGAACTTGCCGTCTTCCGGGATCGGCGGATTGGCGAAGCCGACATGCATGCGCGTCGACGGATCGGAGAATTCGGCGGGTTTGGTATTGTGCATCAGCGTGGCCAGCACGTGCAGGTTCGCCACATGCGCAATCATCGGCTGGGTCTGGTGCGGAACGAGCTCGACGCCGTGGGCAAAGCAGATTGCGGCGCACTGCATGAGGCCGGTAATGCCGCCCATCTTGACGATATCGGGCTGCACCATGCGCACGCCGGCATTGATCATGTCGACGACGGCCTGGGTCGTGTAGGACTGTTCGGCGGCCGAAACCGTGATGTCGAGACGCTGGGCAACCTCGCCCATGGCGCGAACGTTATAGTGCTGGACCGGCTCCTCGAACCAGATATAGCCGAGTTCCTCGAGCGCGCGGCCGACGCGGATGGCGCCGCCGACGGAATATTGGTTGTTGGCATCGAAGGCGAGCGGGAAATCGTCGCCCACGAGCTTGCGCACGGCCTTGGCCTTGGCGATATCGCCTGGAATATCATAGTCCTGACGGGTGCGGTCGCCATCCCAGCGGATCTTGATGGCGGCCGGCTTTTCGGCCTTCCACCGCTGCTCGACGACACGAACCGTTTCATCGACGGTGCGGCCGGCATTGTTGCCGACCGAAGCATAGAAGGGCAGCTCCGTGCGCCAGGCGCCGCCGAGCAGCTTGTAGACCGGCTGGTTGAAGTGCTTGCCCTTGATGTCCCAGAGGGCGATGTCGAGCGCGGCAAGCGCGCCGGTGACGGCGCCTTCCGGGCCGAGCTTCACATATTTATGCAGCAGCCGGTCGTAGATGACCGCCTGGTCGAGCGCATCGGCACCGACGAGCGAAGCGGCGAAATCCCTGACGACGCCGAGCGAATGCTCGCCGCCCATCATCGGCGAGGCCTCGCCGTGGCCGACAGTGCCGTCTTCGGTCGTCACCCGCACAAAAGCGGTGCGGCGGCCCGGCGGCTCATTGGGCTCCCATTTCACCTGAAAAGCTTCGACGGACTTGATGATCGTACCCACTGGCATTCCCTCAAAGAACGGACGTTTTAAGCGCCGGCATTGTCGTTGGAGGGAGCATCTTCCAATTTGCATCCGTATGCAACACGGTGATTGAATTGAAATTGGAACAGCTTTTATGTCAGAATCCGCAAAAATGACTTCGCACCGACATCATATATAAGAATGTCATACAATTCCTTATTTTATCGGCCATCCGAATGTTGCAGCGCATATAACACGCGCCACCATCAGGACGAAAAGCCGCCGAAAGAAGAATTGACGGCCAAGCGCAGGAAGCAGTTGAAATTGTTGCATCCGAATGCAAAAAGGGTGAGCAGGGTAGAGATTGGCAACGGGGAAGCACGATGCGCAAACAGGGATCGCCGTCCTTGCAGGGGGAGCCGCCCGGCGACGCACTGAGCCGAAAGCCGATTACGGCGCGCGAACTGGCGCGCATGCTCGGAGTGAGCCAGTCGGCCGTGTCGCGCGCCTTCACGCCCGGCGCCAGCATCGCGGCCGATCTGCGCGAACGCATCCTGAAATATGCGGCGGAAGTAGACTATCAGCCGAACGCAATCGCCAGCATGCTCTCGAAGAGCCGCACAAACATCATCGGCATCGTCGTCTCCGATATGCAAAACCCCTTCTATCCGGGCCTGATCGAGAAACTTTCCCGCTCGCTGCAGCGCATCGGCCTGCAGAGCCTTCTCTTCAACATCACGAAGGGGTCCAATCTCGAGGAGCAGCTTTCGGCGCTGCGACGTTACAATGTGGATGCGGTCATCGTGATCTCAGCGACAATCCTGTCGGGCAGCACGCTGAGCTGGGCGACGGAAGGCAGGCCGGCCATCCTGATCAACCGCGTAATCGAAGACACGAACCTCAGCTGCGTCGCCTGCAACAATGTCGAGGGCGCGCGCGCCATCGCCGATCATTTCCACAGGCAGGGCGCCCGCAGGGTCGCCTATGTCGCCGGTCTCAGCCACACGACCACCAACCGCGAACGCCAGAACGGTTTCGTGACGCGCATTGCCGAACTCGGCATGACGCTGAGCGCCCAGATCGAGGGGCGGGAATACAGCTATAATGCCGGCCGCAGGGCCGCGCTTGAAATCGCCGCCAGGAAAAGCACCGACGCGATCTTCTTTGCCAACGACATCCTGGCAATCGGCGGCATCGACGCGCTCAGGGAGGAGGCCGGTTGCCGCGTGCCCGACGATATCCTCGTTGCCGGTTTCGACGATATCCCGATGGCCGGCTGGCCGCATTACAATCTCACCACCTTTCGCCAGCCGGTCGACGAGATCGTGCGCGTCGTCGTCGAAATGATCGAGGGCGATACGTCGGCGCTGCTCAGAGCCGCGACAACCATCCGCCTTTCGGGAGAGCTCATCGAACGGCGCTCGACCGGCGCGCAACCTGACGCACCGTAGCGCTGCTCAGACGTGAAGGGCGCTGCCCAGGGCTTTCAACGCCGCTTCCATGATTGCCTCGCTGCGTGTCGGATGCGCATGGATCGTGCCGGCGATATCTTCGAGCCGCGCGCCCATTTCGATGGCGAGCGCGAAAGCGGCGGAGAGTTCCGAGACTCCGGCCCCGACCGCATGCAGGCCGACCACCAGATTGGTGTCGGCCCGCGCCACGACCCGCACGAATCCCTCCTCCGAGAGCATGGTCATCGCCCGTCCGTTGGCGCTGAAGGGAAACTGGCCGGTCCTGATCTCATAACCCTGAGCGCGGGCTTCCGACGGGGACAGGCCGGCGCTGACGATTTCCGGATCGGTAAAGCAGATCGCCGGGATACAGCGCTTGTCCCAGGCTCGCTTCTTTCCGGCAACGATCTCCGCCACCATCTCCCCCTGCGCCATCGCCCGATGCGCCAGCATAGGCTCGCCGGTGACGTCACCGATGGCGTAGATACCGCGCATCGAGGTGCGGCAGCGATCGTCGATCCTCAGAAAGGGGCCGGCGCGGTCGAGATCGAGTTCCTCGAGACCGGAGCCTGTGGTTCTCGGGCGGCGTCCGACAGTGACGAGAATACGGTCGGCGGCAAGTGTCTGCTGCCGGCCGTCAGACGTTTCGACGACAAGGCCGTCGCCGGAACCGGAAAGGCCGATCGCCTTCGCACCGGTCAACACGCGGATGCCGCGCTCGGTCAGCTTGCGCATGACGGGCCGCACGAGATCGGCGTCATATTGCGGCAGGACCTGCTGCGTCGCCTCGACCACCGTGACCTGCGATCCCATCCTGGCGAAGGCCGTCCCAAGCTCCAGGCCGATATAACCGCCGCCGACCACGACAAGATTTTTCGGCAGCTCGCCCAACGACAGCGCCTCGGTCGAAGATATCACGCGGCCGCCGAAGGGCAGGTTCGGCAGTTCGACAGGATCGGAGCCGGTGGCGATGACGACGGTCTCGGCGCGAATGATCTGCTGGCCGGTCTCCGTCTCGACCTCGACAGTCTTGCCGTCGCGAAAATGCGCGCGGCCGTGGACGATCTTCACGCGGGCCTTCTGCAGCAGGCCGGAGACGCCGGCGGTCAGTCGCCCGACAATGCCGTCCTTCCAGGCGATCGTTCGCGCAAGATCGATGGAGGCACCTTCGACACGGATGCCCATCGGGTTCCTGCCCGCCAGCATCCGCTGTGCGGCATCGAATTCCTCCGCCGCATGGATGAGCGCCTTGGAGGGAATGCAGCCGACGGTCAGGCACGTGCCGCCCGGCTTGCCTGCCTCGACGATGACCGTGTCGATTCCGAGCTGGCCGGCACGGATGGCGCAGACATAACCACCTGGGCCGGCACCGATGACGAGGAGCTTGCAGACAATCTCTTTCATGACTCAGCCTTCGATGAAAATGAGCGCCGGCGTTTCGAGCAGCGTGCGGATGCGCTGCACGAAGGTCGCCGCGTCCCAGCCGTCGATGATGCGGTGGTCGAAGCTGGAGGACAGGTTCATCATCTTGCGCGGCACGAATTGCGTGCCGTCCCAGACCGGCCGTGTCGCGATCTTGTTGACGCCGATGATCGCCACTTCCGGGTGATTGATGACAGGCCTGGAAACGATGCCGCCGAGCGCGCCGAGCGAGCTGATCGTGATGGTCGAACCGGAGAGTTCATCTCGCGTCGCCGTGCCGGAACGCGCCGCATCCGCCAGCCGGTTCATCTCGACGGCGCAATCGAAGATGCCGCGCGCCTCGGCATGACGCACGACGGGTACGGTCAGGCCCGCCGGCGTCTGCGTGGCAATGCCGATATGCACGGCGCTGTGGCGCGTGATGATGCCGGCGTCGTCATCAAAGGTGGCATTGACCTCGGGCTGTTCGGAAATCGCCTTGACCAGAGCCCGCATCAGAAAGGGCAGCACCGTCAGCTTGGGATGCTCGGCCTTGCGGTCGGCATTCATGGTGGCGCGCAGCTCCTCGAGCGCGGTCATATCCACCTCCTCCACATAGGTAATGTGGGGAATACGCGAGGTGGAGAGCACCATTTTTTCGGCAATCCGGCGGCGAAGACCGGTCAGCTTGATTTCCTCGGTCGCCGTCTTCCTGCCGAGAACCGCCCTTGCCGGCGCGGCCGCCGCCCCCTGGGTCAGGAACTGCTCGATATCTTCGCGCAGGATGCGGCCGGCCGGCCCGCTGCCTTGCACCTGCCGCAGATCCACCCCGCTCTCGCGCGCAAAGAGCCGCACGGAGGGGGCGGCAAGCGGCTTTTCGGCAGGTGCGGGACGGGGCGGCAGTGCGGATGCGGGCGCCTTCGGCGCGGGTTTGGGCGCGTCCACCTTCACCGGCTCGACCGGTTGCGGCGGCGGAGCCGCTGCGGGCTCTGCCACGCTCACCTCCCCCGATGTCTCGATCCTCACCAGCGGCGCCTTGACCGCGATGCGGTCGCCGACCTCACCGGCAAGCCAGGTCACGGTGCCGCTGACGGGAGACGGGATCTCGACGGTTGCCTTGTCGGTCATGACCGCGGCGATGACCATGTCCTCGCGCACGGGATCGCCCGTCTTCACATGCCATTCGACAAGCTCGGCCTCCGCGACGCCTTCGCCGACATCCGGCATCTTGATGATGAATTCGCCCATGATTCAGGCCTCCATCACTTCGGCAAGCGCACGTCCGACGCGGCCGGGTCCGGGGAAATAATCCCATTCCTGCGCATGCGGATAGGGCGTGTCCCAGCCGGCGACGCGCACGATCGGGGCTTCGAGCTGATAGAAGCAATGTTCCTGCACCAGCGACACGATCTCGGCGCCGAAGCCCGAGGTCAAGGTCGCTTCGTGCACGACGACGCAGCGCCCGGTCTTGGCCACGGATCTGACGATCGTGTCGAGGTCGAGCGGCAGGAGGCTCCTGAGATCGATCACCTCGGCATCGATGCCGGCATCCTCGGCGGCGGCGAGCGCCACATGCACCATCGTGCCGTAGGCGACCACCGTCACAGCCGAGCCCGCACGCCGTACCTCCGCCCTGCCGATCGGGATCGTATAATGTCCTTCCGGCACCTCGCCGAGGTCGTGTTTCGACCAGGGCGTCACCGGCCGCTCGTGATGGCCGTCGAAGGGTCCGTTATAGAGCCGCTTCGGCTCCAGGAACATGACCGGATCGGGATCCTCGATCGCCGCAATCAGCAGGCCCTTGGCGTCATAGGGGTTGGAGGGCACCACCACTTTCAGGCCGCAGACATGGGTAAACAGCGCCTCCGGGCTCTGGCTGTGCGTCTGGCCGCCGAAAATGCCGCCGCCGGTCGGCATGCGCACGACGATCGGGCAGGTGAAATCGCCGTTGGAGCGATAGCGGATGCGGGCCGCCTCCTGCGTCAGCTGATCGTAAGCCGGATACATATAATCGGCGAACTGGATTTCGACGCAGGGCTTCAGCCCATAGGCGGCCATTCCGATCGCCGTGCCGACAATGCCGGATTCGCTGATCGGCGTGTCGAAACAGCGCGTCGTGCCGTATTTTGCCTGCAGGCCCTGGGTGCAGCGGAAAACGCCGCCGAAATAACCGACGTCCTCACCGAAGACCACGACATTGTCGTCGCGCGCCATCGAGACGTCCATGGCGCTGCGCACGGCCTCGATCATCGTCATCCGGGCCATGTCAGTACCCCGCCTTCTGTCGCTGGCGACGGATGTGCGGCGGCATTTCGGCATAGACGCCCTCGAAAATATCGCGCACCGAGGGCTTGCCGCCGTCATGCAGCGTGCCGTGCTGTTCGGCCTGGCGTTGGGCCTCGATCACCTCGTCCATGATCTCGGCCTCGGCCTGGGCATGGCGCTCTTCCGACCAGACGCCCCTGACGATCAGGTGTTTCTTCAATCGCAGGACAGGATCGCCGAGCGGCCAGGCTTCCGATTCCGTCTTCGGCCGATAGGCGCTCGGATCGTCCGAGGTGGAATGAGCGCCGACGCGGTAGGTGACATATTCGATCAGCGTCGGGCCGAGATTGCGCCGTGCCCTTTCCGCCGCCCAGCGGGCAACGGCGTGGACGGCGAGATAGTCGTTGCCATCGACGCGCAGCGCCGGAATGCCGAAACCGAGGCCGCGAGCGGCAAACGTGCCGGAACCGCCACGGGCAATGCCCTGGAAGGTGGAGATTGCCCACTGATTGTTGACGATATTGAGGATGACGGGCGCCTTGTAGGTGGAAGCAAAGACCAGCGCCGAATGGAAATCCGATTCCGCCGTCGAGCCGTCGCCGATCCAGGCGGCGGCGATGCGGCTGTCGTTCTTGATCGCGGAGGCCATGGCCCAGCCGACCGCCTGCACATATTGCGTGGCGAGATTGCCCGAGATTGTGAAGAAGCCATGCTCCTTGGACGAATACATGATGGGGAGTTGGCGCCCGCGCAGCGGATCGCTCTCGTTCGAGTAGATCTGGTTCATCATCTCGACCATCGGATAGTCGTCGGCGATGAGCAGGCCAGCCTGGCGATAGGTCGGAAAATTCATGTCGCCCTTGCGCAGCGCCTTGCGGAAGGCGCAGCTGACCGCCTCTTCGCCGAGATGCTGCATGTAGAAGGAGGTCTTGCCCTGCCGCTGCGCCATCAGCATGCGGGCATCGAAGGCGCGCAGCTTCATCATGTTGCGAAGCCCGACCAGCAGTTCCTCGTCGGTCAGCGATCCGGCCCACGGGCCGACGGCCTCACCCTCCCGGTTCAACACGCGGATGATCGAATAGGCGAGCTCGCGAATGTCCTCGGACGCGACATCCACTTCCGGGCGCGGCACCGATCCGGCCTTGGCGATCTTGACGTTGGAGAAATCGGGATGGCCGCCCGGACGGACGGCGGGTTCGGGAACGTGCAGGCTCAAACGAGCAGATTCCACCATATGGTCTTTTTCCTCCCATTATCGGCCCCGCTCCTCTCCTCCAGAAGCAGGACCCACTTGTTACAGGTTGCGGGCTATCACCATGCGCTGCACGTCGCTCGTTCCCTCATAGATCTGACAGATGCGCACATCGCGATAGATGCGCTCCACCGGATAGTCGGCCATGTAGCCGTAACCGCCATGGATCTGGATCGCGTCGGAGCAGACGCGTTCGGCCATTTCGGAAGCGAACAGCTTGGCCATCGAGGCCTCCGACAGGCAGGGCAATCCCGCCTCTCGCAGCGAGGCCGCGTGGAACACCAGCTGGCGCGCCGCCTCTATCCGCGTCGCCATATCGGCGAGCCGGAAAGCGACCGCCTGGTGCTCGACAATCAGCTTGCCGAAGGCGCTCCGTTCCCGGGCATAATCGCGAGCCGCCTCGAAGGCTGCTTTCGCCATGCCGACGGCCTGTGCGGCGATGCCGATCCGCCCACCTTCGAGATTGGCAAGCGCGATACGATAGCCCTCCCCCTCCCCGCCGAGGCGGAACTCAGCGGGAATGCGCATATTGTTGAAGGCGATCTGGCAGGTGTCGGAGGAATGCAGGCCGAGCTTTTCCTCGACCCGGATCACCTCATAGCCCGGCGTATCGGTCGGCACGATGAAAGCCGTGATCCCTTTCTTGCCGGCATCGGGATCGGTGACGGCAAAGACGATAATGACCTGGCCGTTCTTGCCGGAGGTGATGAACTGCTTGGCGCCGTCGAGCACATAATGATCTCCGTCGCGCCGCGCCCGCGTCTTCAGGTTCGAGGCGTCGGAGCCCGCCTGCGGCTCCGTCAGCGCAAAACCGCCGATCCATTCGCCGCTTGCAAGCTTCGGCAGAAAGCGCTGGCGCTGCTCTTCATTGCCGAATTTCAGGATGGGCACGCAGCCGACCGAACTGTGCACGCTCATGATGGTGGAGCAGGGACCGTCGCCGGCAGCGATCTCCTCAAGGGCCGCGGCATAGGCAATGACACCGGTATCCGATCCGCCATAGGCCTCCGGCACCAGCATGCCGAGCAGCCCGAGTTCGCCCATCTCCCGCAATTCCTCACGGGGGAAGAGAGAGTCCCGGTCGCGTTTTGCCGCGCCAGGCGCGAGCCTTTCGCGGGCGAAGTCGCGGGCGAGATCGCGGATCTGCTGCTGAAGTTCGGAAAGGATCATGGGCCTTGCCCTCCCCTAATGCCGCTCGATGGCAACGGCGGTTGCCTCGCCGCCGCCGATACAGAGTGCCGCCATGCCGCGCTTCAGGTCGTAACGGTCGAGCGCCGACAGAAGCGTCACCAGAATACGGGCACCGGACGCGCCGATCGGATGGCCGAGCGCACAGGCGCCGCCATGCACGTTCACCTTGTCATGCGGCAGGTCGAGGTCGCGCATGGCCGCCATGGCAACGACGGCGAAGGCCTCGTTGATTTCGAAGAGATCGACATCGGAGAGCGGCAGGCCGGTCCGGTCCGAAAGCTTCTGCAAAGCACCGATCGGCGCCGTGGCGAAGAGATTGGGCGCCTGCGAATGCGTGGCATGGCCGAGGATGGTGGCGAGCGGCTTGAGGCCACGGCGTTCCGCCTGCGAGCGGCGCATGAGGATAAGGGCGGCCGCACCATCGGAAATCGAACTGGAATTTGCCGCCGTCACCGTACCGCCGTCGCGGAAAGCGGGCTTCAGTGTCGGGATCTTGTCAGGTTTTACCTTACCCGGCTGCTCGTCGCGGCTTGCCACCAGTTCGGCCCTGCCGGATTTTATCGTGACGGGCACGATTTCCTTCTCGAAACAGCCCTCGGCAATCGCCTTCTGCGCCCGCGTCAGCGAGGTCACGGCATAGGCGTCCTGCGCCTCGCGCGTGAACTGATAGGCTTCGGCGCAATCCTCCGCGAAGCTGCCCATCAAGCGCCCCTTGTCATACGCATCCTCCAGCCCGTCGAGGAACATATGGTCCACGACCCGCCCATGGCCGAGCCTGTAACCCGCACGGGCACGATCAAGGAGATAGGGCGCATTGGTCATGCTTTCCATGCCGCCGGCGACCGCGATCGAGCCGCTGCCGGCCGCGATCAGGTCATGGGCCATCATGACCGCTTTCATGCCGGAGCCGCACATCTTGTTGACCGTGCTGGCGCCCGTCGCAAAGGGCAGGCCGGCATGGATCGCCGCCTGACGGGCCGGCGCCTGCCCCTGGCCAGCCGGCAATACGCAGCCGAAAACGACCTCATCGATCGCATCGGCCGCAACGCCGCTGCGCAAAAGCGCTGCGCGGATTGCCACGGCGCCCAGTTCCGGGGCGGCCGCATCCCTGAGTTCACCCTGAAAGCTGCCGATCGGCGTGCGGGCCGCGCCGACGATGACGATAGGATCCTGCAAGGTCATGTTTCCTCCTTCGGGCGAGGCGCTCAGCGCGCGCCCATGCGCAACGCGCCGTCGAGGCGGATGACCTCGCCATTCAGCATGTTGTTTTCCAGGATGTGGCGCACCAGCGCGGCAAACTCGGCCGGGTGTCCAAGGCGCGGCGGGAAAGGCACGCTCCTGCCGAGCGCCTCGCGCACTTCCGCCGGCATAGCTGCCATCATCGGCGTTTCGAAGATGCCGGGCGCGATCGAGACGGTGCGGATGCCGTGGCGCGCAAGCTCGCGGGCAATCGGCAGCGTCATCGCTGCAACCCCACCCTTGGAGGCGGCATAGGCGGCCTGACCGATCTGGCCGTCGAAGGCGGCGGCAGAAGACGTATTGACGATTACGCCGCGCTCGCCTTCCGCATCCGGCTCCGCCGTCTGGATGGCGGCGGCGGCAAGCCGGGTCATGTTGAACGTGCCGATGAGATTGATGGCGATCGTCCGGGCAAAGCTCTCCAGCCGGTGCGGCCCTTCGCGACCGAGTACTTTCTCCGCAGGCGCAACGCCGGCGCAATTGATAAGCCCGCGAAGCGGGCCGAAGGCGTCGACGGCCGTGGCAATGACGGCCGCGCCGTCTTTTTCATCGGTCACATCGGCCTTGACGAAACGTGCCCCCTGCCCGAGTTCGCCGGCGATCGCCGCGCCGGCATCGGGATTGAGATCGGCAATCGTCACGCAGCCGCCTGCTTCGACGAGCATGCGCGCCGTTGCGGCTCCAAGCCCGGAGCCGCCGCCGGTAACGATGAAATTTGCGCCGCGGATCTGCACGGAACGCTCCTCCCTGCCCGGCAGACACTCCTCCAGAGCCCGCCTGAGACACGATTCTAGTCCCTCACCCTATTGCAAGCGATGACAGAACTGCCCCATTATTGCGGCCAGTTTTGCCATAGATAGCGGAGCGGCGATGGCTGAGATCGAGCGACGCATGATTGCCCCCGGCTTCGTCGAGGAAGCCCTCGACAGCCTGCGACGGCTGGGAAGGCCGACGGCACCGCTCCTGGCCAAGCTCGGCCTGCCGTCAAAGATCGATCAGCCGGTGTCGGCCGAGACCTATGGCGCGCTCTGGCTGGCAATCGCCGCCGAGCTGGACGACGAGTTCTTCGGCATGGGCGGTCGGCCGATGCGCAGCGGCAGCTTCACCTTGCTCTGCCATTGCGTTCTGCACGCACCGACACTCGGCCACGCGCTCAGGCGCGCCTTGCGTTTCCTCGATGTCGTGCTGGACGATCCGCGCGGCACACTGCTTGTCCGCGACGGCCTGGCACAGGTCGAGCTTCGCGATGCCGGCGAGCCGCGTTCCGCCTTTGCCTACCGCACCTACTGGATCATCCTGCACGGCATCATCTGCTGGCTGGTCGGCCGGCGCATCCCGATCCGTCTCGTCGATTTCCGCTGTGCGGAACCCGGCCAGGGCGCCGACTACCGTCTCTTCTTCGGCGCGCCGGTGCGTTTCTCGCAGCCGATCAGCCGGCTCGGTTTCGACAGCGCCATGCTCGACCTGCCGATTTCACGCAGCGAACAGTCCCTCAAGCAGTTCCTGCGCGGCGCCCCTGCCAATATCCTCGTGCGCTACCGCTACGATGCCGGCATCGCCGCCGCCCTGCGCCGCCGCCTCTCCCAAAGCTCTCCCGCAGCCTGGACGAGCTTCCAGACGCTCGCCAGGGATATGCGCATCCCCTCCTCGACCTTGCGCCATCGCCTGCACGACGAGGGTCAGAGCTATGCCGGCATCAAGGACGATATCCGCCGCGACCTTGCCATCGACATGCTGATGAATACGCAGAAGACTATCGGCGAAATTGCCGTGCAGCTCGGCTATTCCGAGCCCAGCGCCTTCTTTCGTGCGTTCAAGAAATGGATGGGCAAAAGTCCCGAGGCCTATAGGCGCGACGAGGCAAAATCGCCCCGCTGGGAATAGACTTCGATCAAGGGAGCTTTGAACCGGCCGCAACCCGCGCTACATATTTTGGCGGGAGGAATGCCATGTTTGATTTTTCGCTCGGCGAAACCGCGGACGCGATCCGCGAGGCGACGGCGCGATTTGCCGCCGACAATATTGCTCCGATCGCAACGGAGATCGACGAAAGCAACACGTTTCCACGCCAGCTCTGGCCGCAGATGGGTGCGCTCGGCCTGCACGGCATCACCGTCGAAGAGGAGTTCGGCGGGACGGGTCTCGGTTATCTCGACCATGTCGTCGCCATGGAAGAGGTTTCGCGTGCCTCTGCATCCGTGGGCCTGAGTTACGGCGCCCATTCCAATCTCTGCGTCAACCAGATCCGCCGCTGGGCGACGGCGGAACAGAAGCATCGCTATCTGCCGAAGCTGATTTCCGGCGAGCATGTCGGTTCGCTTGCCATGTCCGAAGCCGGTTCGGGCTCGGATGTCGTTTCCATGCGGCTGAGGGCCGAGCGCAAGGGCGATCGCTTCATTCTCAACGGCACGAAATTCTGGATCACCAATGCGCCGCATGCCGACGTGCTCGTCGTCTATGCCAAGACCGACCCGGCCGCCGGGCCGAAGGGTATTTCGGCCTTCATCATCGAGAAAGGCATGCCCGGCTTCAGCGTTTCCAAGAAGCTCTCAAAGCTCGGCATGCGCGGCAGCGATACGGCCGAACTCGTTTTTCAGGATTGCGAGGTGCCGGCGGAGGCGCTGATGGGGCGCGAAGGCGACGGCGTGAAGATCCTGATGTCGGGGCTCGACTATGAGCGCGCCGTGCTTGCCGCCGGGCCGCTCGGCATCATGCAGGCCTGCCTGGACGTGGTGCTGCCCTATGTGCGGGAGCGCAAGCAGTTCGGCAGGGCCATCGGCGACTTCCAGCTGATGCAGGGCAAGATCGCAGACATGTATGTCGCGCTGAATGCGTCGCGCGCCTATGTCTATTCGGTAGCGCGTGCCTGCGATGCCGGCCGCACGACCCGCTCGGATGCGGCGGCGGCAATCCTCTTTGCCAGCGAGAATGCCGTGAAAGTGTCGCTGGAGGCCATCCAGGCGCTCGGCGGTGCCGGATATACCAAGGAATGGCCGGTCGAGCGCTTCCTGCGCGATGCCAAGCTCTACGATATCGGGGCCGGCACCAACGAAATCCGCCGCTATCTGATCGGCCGGGAGCTCATCGCGTCATGACGGTGATTTCCTCTGACATCGATCGCGACAGCGAGACCTTCAAGGCCAATAGCAGCAAGAACAAGGCACTGATCGACGAGCTCTACGACCGCTCGGCAAAGATCCGCGAAGGCGGTTCGCCATCGGCACGCGACCGCCACACCGGAAAGGGCAAACTGCTGCCGCGCGACCGCATCCAGCTCCTGCTCGACGCGGGGAGCCCCTTCCTGGAGATCGGCACGCTGGCGGCGAACGGCATGTACGGCAACGAGGCGCCCGGGGCAGGGATCATCACCGGCATCGGCCGCGTTCGCGGCCGCGAGGTCATGATCGTCGCCAACGATGCGACGGTAAAAGGCGGCGCCTATTTTCCGATGACCGTGAAGAAACATCTGCGGGCGCAGGAAATCGCCATGCAGAACAGGTTGCCCTGCCTGTATCTGGTCGATAGCGGCGGCGCCAATCTTCCGCATCAGGCCGAGGTCTTTCCCGACCGCGATCATTTCGGGGCGATCTTCTACAATCAGGCGCAAATGTCGGCCGAAGGCATTCCGCAGATCGCCTGCGTCATGGGAAGCTGCACGGCAGGCGGCGCCTACGTGCCCGCCATGTCCGACGAGACGGTCATCGTGCGCAATCAGGGCACCATCTTCCTGGCCGGCCCGCCGCTGGTGAAGGCTGCGACCGGAGAGATCATTTCGGCCGAAGAGCTCGGCGGCGCCGAAACCCATGGCCGCCGTTCGGGTGTCGTCGATCACGTCGCCGAAAATGACGAGCACGCGCTGCTTCTCGTGCGCGATATCGTCGCCAGCCTCAACAGCGTGAAATCACTCGATATCGACATCCAGCCGCCGCGCCCGCCGAAGCTCGATCCGGAAGATCTCAACGGCATCATCCCCGAGGATGTGCGCTCGCCCTATGACGTTCGCGAGGTCATCGGCCGCATCGTCGACGGGTCCGAACTGCACGAGTTCAAGCCTCTTTACGGCACGACGCTGGTCTGCGGCTTTGCCCGAATCTGGGGCATGCCGGTCGCCATCGTCGCCAACAACGGCGTGCTGTTTTCCGAGAGCGCCCTGAAAGGCGCGCATTTCATCGAGCTTGCCTGCCAGCGCCGCGTGCCGCTGCTGTTCCTGCAGAATATATCGGGTTTCATGGTCGGCGGGCGTTATGAGGCCAGCGGCATCGCCAAGGACGGGGCGAAGCTGGTGACTGCGGTTGCGACCGCCAGCGTGCCGAAAGTCACGGTCATCATCGGCGGCAGTTTCGGCGCTGGCAATTATGGCATGTGCGGCCGCGCCTACCGTCCCCGCTTCCTCTTCACCTGGCCGAACAGCCGCATCAGCGTCATGGGCGGCGAACAGGCGGCTTCCGTGCTTGCCACGATCCGCCGTGATGCCATGGAAGCGCGCGGCGAGACATGGTCGGCAGAGGACGAGGAGGCCTTCAAGGGGCCGATCCGCGCCGGCTACGAGGCCGAGGGCAATCCCTACTATGCCACCGCCCGCCTTTGGGACGACGGCATCATCGATCCGCGCCAGACGCGCGACGTCCTGGGCCTTGCCTTTTCTGCCTGCCTGAATGCGCCGATCCCTCGCGGGACCCGCTTCGGTCTCTTCCGGATGTGAGGTGGCGCGATGATGGAGAGCCTTCTCATTGCCAACAGGGGCGAAATCGCCCGCCGGATCATCCGCACGGCAAAAAGCCTCGGCATCCGCACCATTGCCGTCCATTCCGAAGCCGATGCCGGCCTGCCCTTCGTGGCGGAGGCGGACGAGGCCGTGGCCATCGGCCCGGCGCCTGCACGCGAGAGCTATCTTTCGCAGGCGCGCATTCTGGAAGCCGCCCGCAGGACCGGTGCGGCAGCCATCCATCCCGGCTACGGCTTCCTGTCGGAAAATGCCGAATTTGCCGAAGCCGTCGAGAATGCCGGCATCATCTGGGTTGGGGCGCCGCCGGCGGCCATCCGCGCCATGGGGCTGAAGGATGCAGCCAAGCAATTGATGCAGACGGCCGGCGTGCCCGTGACACCGGGCTATATGGGCGCCGACCAGAGCGACGAGAGGCTTGCGGCCGAAGCGGACGCGACAGGCTATCCCGTGCTTGTCAAAGCCGTCGCCGGCGGCGGCGGCAAGGGCATGCGCCGCGTCGATCGGCCGGAAGACTTCGCCGAGATGCTCGCTTCCTGCCGCCGCGAGGCGGCCTCCTCCTTCGGCTACGATCGCGTGTTGATCGAGCGCTATATCGCCAATCCGCGCCATATCGAGGTACAGGTCTTCGCCGACCGTTTCGGCAATTGCGTTCATCTCTTCGAGCGCGACTGCTCGCTGCAGCGCCGGCACCAGAAAGTAATCGAGGAAGCACCCGCACCCGGCCTCGATGCCGAAACCCGCGCCTCGATCTGTGAGGCGGCGGTCAGGGCTGCAAAGGCGGTGAACTATATCGGGGCCGGCACTATCGAATTCATCGCCGACGCTTCCGAGGGCCTGCGTCCGGACCGCATCTGGTTCATGGAGATGAATACAAGGCTGCAGGTGGAGCATCCCGTCACCGAGACCATCACCGGTGAGGACCTGGTATTCTGGCAATTGCAGGTCGCCGCAGGCCAGCCGCTGCCGAAGGGGCAGGACGAGATAACCATGCAAGGCTGGGCTTTCGAGGCTCGCCTTTACGCCGAAAACCCTGCTGCCGGCTACCTGCCGTCGATCGGGCTCCTGGATCATCTGCGCCTGCCCGCAGACGCCAGGGTCGATAGCGGCGTCGAGGAAGGCAACGAGATCACCGCCTTCTACGATCCGATGATCGCCAAGATCATTACCCATGGCCCCAATCGTCAGACAGCGCTCTCCAAACTCGTCAAAGCCTGTGAAAGCATTGAAATCTGGCCGGTAAGATCCAATGCCGGCCTTCTCGCCCGCGTCGCCGCCGATGCGGACTTCCGCGCGGCAAGGGTCGATACCGGCTTCCTCGACCGCCACGGCGAGACCCTGCTGCCGAAAGAGCCGGATGCGGCGACAATCGACCGGGCGGCGACGGCCCTGGCCATGATTGGCGAAACCGATCCCTGGTCGGCGCTCGCCGGACTGCGCATTGCGGGCGCAAGCGATGGCCGCACGCGTGTGCGCGTCGGCGATCATCTCTACTGGGGGCATGTCCGCCCCGCTCCCGGCATCAATGCCGTCCGCATTGGCGAAACCACCGTTCTCTTCGATGCCGGCAATGCCTGGCCGATCGGCCCTGCCGCGGCCAGCGAAATCGAAGCGCATCAGGGCGCGGGCGACGGTGCGATCCTCTCGCCGATGCCGGGCCTCGTCATTTCCGTCGATGTCGCGGAAGGCGACCGCGTCGCCAGGGGCGACCGCCTGCTGACGGTCGAGGCGATGAAGATGGAGCATACGCTGCGCGCCCCATTTGACGGCGTCGTCGGCAAGTTGCCGGTTTCGGTGGGCGCCAGGGTTTCAGAAAACCAGCTCGTCGTCAGCGTCATGAAGGGAGAGGATTGATGGCCGGCCGCTACTTCGACGAATGGGCTGTCGGCGACCGCATCGCCCATGAGATCCGCCGCACGGTCACGGAAACCGACAACCTGCTCTTCACCGCGCTCTCCCATAACCCGCAGCCGCTGCATCTCGATGCCGACTATGCGGCGGGCACGGAATTCGGCCGCATCGTCGTCAACGGAACTTTCACCTTCGCGCTTACCGTCGGGCTCTCGGTTGGCGACACGACACTTGGCACGCTTGTCGCCAATCTCGGCTATGACAAGGTGACGATGCCCAAGCCCGTCTTCATCGGTGACACGCTTCGGGTGGAGACCGAGGTGACGGAACTCCGGCGTTCCAACTCCCGGCCCGATGCCGGGATCGTCACATTCCGGCATATCACGCTGAACCAGCGAAACGAGATCGTCTGCCAGTGCCTGCGCACGGCCATGCTGCAGGTGAAGCCATCATGAGGCTGCGCTCGCTGCTTTTCGTGCCCGGCGACCGGCCGGAGCGTTTCGACAAGGCGGTCGCCTCCGGCGCCGATGCCGTCATCCTCGATCTGGAGGATTCCGTTTCTGCGCCGAACAAGCCGCTGGCACGGGAGGCCGTGCGCGACTTCGTCACGCGCCGCGCCGCCGATGCAAAGCTCGTCGTTCGCATCAATCCCCTCGCCACGCCAGCCTGCGATGACGACCTCATGGCACTTGCGGATATCAACGCCTTCGCGATCATGTTGCCGAAGGCCGAAGGCGCATCGTCAGTGCGCCGGCTCGCAAGCCGCCTGTCATCCGCCGTCCCCATCCTGCCAATCGCGACGGAGACACCGGCTGCCATTTTCGAGATCGGCAGCTACAGGGATGTCGCCTCTCATCTTTGCGGACTGACCTGGGGCGCGGAAGATTTGCCGGCCGCCATCGGTGCCGCCGCCGCCCGCGAGGCAGACGGACGCTACACCGCCCCCTATGAACTCGCCCGCTCACTGGTGCTGTTTGGCGCCCATGCCGCCACGGTTCCCGCCATCGAGACCGTCTATCCCGACTTCCGAGATCTCGGCGGCCTCGCGACCTATGCCGCGCGTGCGCGGCGCGACGGGTTCTCGGGCATGATGGCGATCCACCCGAGCCAGGTCGAACCGATCAACCACGCTTTCACACCCGACGCTGCGGAGATCGCCTGGGCGGAAAAAGTCGCGAGCGCCTTCGCGGCTTCGCCTGACAGCGGCGTCGTCCAGATCGACGGACGCATGCTCGACCTGCCGCATCTGAAACTGGCAAAACGCATTCTGGAGGCGGGAAAACGATCAGATGAAGGATGACTGTCCTTCTCGGCTCTGCCGGGCGACCGCGAGAAACCGGCAGACGCAGGGACATGGGACACCGTTCGCGGGGTCTGAAGCGCCCAATAAATAGGCAAAATAACCCATATGTCGTAAATTGAACATCATATGTCGCATTTATTCGGCTCAACGCACAGCTGTGCAAAGCTATTTCCGATGTCGAATTCTCTTGATAGCAGGTTCTTTCCGATGGAACTTCCGAGTGAATTTTGAAATCAATCAATAATAACGACAATTAATAGAATTGAATAGGCACATAGTCATCTCAAATCCTAGCTATATTTCATATATAATTGGAATATAGGCCACCGCAGCGACCAAGATGCCAGAAAGTCAAGCATCGATATTCAACGAAAATTTCGCGAAATTTGGACATGAATATTTTATGACAGAAACTTTCTACTCTTTTCATGTCATAGAAACTTCATTGGTGGCCGCAAATTGAACCAGTTAATAGGGCGTGCGCTCAAGAGGGGGCGCGTCCTATTTTTCGAGGGTTCTCATGCAAGCCAAGCTTCTCGGCGCCGTAGGCGCCCTTCTCGCTTCAGCTTTCGTCGCTGCTGGTCCCGCCGCTGCTGCCGAAAAGACCAAGATCGACTTCTGGTTCGGTAACTCGGGCGATATCGCCACGCGCGTTCAGGAACAGTGTGACCGTTTCAACAAGTCGCAGAACGACTACGAAGTCGTCTGCACCAGCCAGGGTTCTTACGACGCCTCGCTGCAGAACACGATCGCCGCTTTCCGCGCCGGCAAGCAGCCGACCATCGCACAGGTTTCCGACGCCGGCACGCTCGACATCATGCTGTCGGGCGCCTACTACCCGGCCAATAAGCTCATGACCGACATGGGCTACAACGTTGACTGGAACGACTACTTCTCCGGTATCGCCGGCTATTACGCAACGTCGAAGGGCGACATGTACTCGTTCCCCTTCAACTCCTCGACCGCCCTCCTCTACTGGAACAAGGACGCCTTCGCCAAGATCGGCAAGGACCATGCTCCGGCCACCTGGAAGGAAGCTGGCGAAGATTTCAAGGCCCTGAAGGACGCAGGTTACGCCTGCCCGCTCGGCTTCGACATCTCCAACAACGAAGTCTGGCAGTTCATCGAGCAGTTCGAAGCCGTCAACGGCGAGCCCATCGCTACCAAGAAGAACGGCTTTGAAGGCCTCGACGCCGAGCTGGTGTTCAACAAGAACCCGATGCTCGTCAACTTCGTCAAGGACCTGAAGGGCTGGTACGACGCCAAGGAAGCCGTCATCAAGAACAAGGCTGTCGGCCAGACCTTCGTCGAAGCCTTCGCCGCCGGCGATTGCCAGGTCATCCTGACCTCGGTCGGCGACCACGGCAATATCGGCCGCACCGCCAAGCAGGGCATGAACTGGGGCGTTGCCATGCTCCCGACCTACGGCGATGCAACCCGTCACAGCTCCTATGTTGGCGGCGCTTCGCTCTGGGTTCTGAAGGGTCATTCGGACGCCGAATACAAGGCTGCCGCTGCCTTCTTCAACTTCATCGCAAAGCCGGAAGAAGCTCTCACCTGGTCGACCGTCACCGGCTACATCCCGGTTCGTAACTCGGGCTTCGAATACCTGAAGAAGCAGGGCTTCTACGACAAGGCTCCCTATGCCGGTCGCGAACTCGCCATTCAGAGCCTGACCGCCTCCCCGGCCGGCGACACGTCTGCCAAGGGCATCCGCCTCGGCGGCCTGCTCCAGGTCCGTACCGAAATCGCCAACGGCCTGCAGGCAATCTTCGTCAACAATGCCGACGTACAGGCTTCGCTCGATTCCGCTGCCGACCGCGGCAACCAGCTGCTGCGTCGCTTCCAGCAGACCTACAAGGGCGTTCAGCTGCCCTAATCGACTGATATGAGCCGCACCCGGCCCGCTTCTGGCGCGCCGGGTGCGTCTTTGTAAACTCCCTACCGGCTGCGGCGGTGCGATCGCCGTCCGCGCCAGAACCAAACCAGGGCGAAAACGACCACTCATGGAAAAGCGCGTCACTTTCTCCTCGACGACGATCGGCCTTCTCTTCGCATTTCCGATGCTGCTGCTGATCTTCGTCTTCTTCTACTGGCCGAGCGCGCAGGCGCTGTATTGGGCGTTCACGCTCGAGCAGCCATGGGGCGGCGGCAATGCCTGGGTCGGTTTCGACAATTTCAAGCAGCTGCTGAGCGACCCGATCTACTGGGATTCCATCACCCGCAGCATGATCTTCGGTTTCGCCTCGACCGCCATTGCCATGGGCCTGGCGCTCATTCTGGCGCTTCTGACCGATCGTGAACTGCGCGGCCACAAGATCTATCGCTCGGTCTTCATCTGGCCCTATGCGATCGCCGCTCCCGCGCTCGGTCTTGCCTTCCGCTTCATCCTGGCGCCGGAAGCCGGCCTTCTGTCGGTCATCAACCATGTCTGGCCCGGTCTCTGGAACCCCGCTTTCGACGGCAAGGATGCGATGATCGCCGTCATCATCGCCTTCTCCTGGAAATATATCGGCTACAACTTCATCTTCTTCCTGTCGGCGCTGCAGGGCATCCCCCGCTCGCTGATCGAGGCGGCCGCCATGGACGGCTCCGGGCCGATGCGCCGCATGCGGGATATCCAGCTGCCGCTGCTGACCCCGACATTGTTCTTCCTGCTCGTCATCAACATTACCGAGAGCTTCCAGGATTCCTTCGGTATCGTCGACGTCATGACCCAGGGCGGCCCGGCGCGCGCCACCGAACTCATGGTCTACAAGATCTATTTCGACGGCTTCAAAGGCCTCGATTATTCGGGCGCCGCAGCCCAGTCCATGATCCTGATGGGCCTCGTCATCCTGCTTACCATCTTCCAGTTCCGCTTCATCGAGCGGCGCGTGCACTACAAGTGAGGTCGCGGACATGATCGAACGCACGCCAATCTTCAATTTCGTCTGCTACACCCTGCTGGCTCTCGGCCTGGTGATCGCACTTCTGCCCTTCCTGATCGTCATCGTGGCATCGACGCTCGATCTCGAGACGGTCAACCGGGTGCCGCTGCCGCTCATTCCGAGCAGCCATTTCTGGGAGAACGTGCAGACCGCCTGGGTTCGCGCCGATCTCGGCAACAAGCTGTTCCACAGCATCATCTTCGCCGCCACGGTCGGCGCCGGCAAGGTGATCCTCTCGGCCATGGCCGCCTTCTCGATCGTCTATTTCCGTTTCCGCGGCCGCTACCTGATCTTCTGGATCATCTTCATCACGCTGATGCTGCCGCTCGAAGTGCGTATCGTGCCGACCTACTCGATCGCCGCCAATGCGCTTCAGCCCTTCCAGTCCATCCTTGATGTGACCGGCATCACCTGGCTGATCGCACAGATCACCGGCATCCAGGTCAAGTTGGAATGGGGCCTGCTGAACTCCTATCCGGGTCTGGTCCTGCCGATGGTGGCAACGGCAACCGGCACCTTCCTCTACCGCCAGTTCTATCTGACGGTTCCGGACGAGCTGGCCGAGGCATCGAAGATGGACGGGTCCGGCCCGGTCCGCTTCTTCTGGGACGTGCTTCTGCCGCTGTCGCGCCCGAACATGATCGCGCTTTTCACCATCATGTTCGTCTGGGCCTGGAACCAGTATCTCTGGCCGCTTCTGATTACCACCGATCCGAGCTTCGGTATCGCTGTTACCCAGCTGAAGACGCTCATTCCCTCCGAATTCGGCCTGCCCGACTGGAACGTCGCCATGGCCGGAACATTGATCATCATGTCGCCGCCGCTGATCCTCGTCATCCTGATGCAGCGTTGGTTCGTGCGCGGCCTAATCTCCACCGAGAAGTGAAAGGAACAGACCCTTGGCACCGATCTCCATCCGTGGCGTGAAGAAAAGCTATGGCAAGAACGCCGTCGTTCACGGCGTCGATCTCGAAATCCAGTCGGGCGAATTCATCGTCATCCTCGGCCCGTCCGGCTGCGGCAAGTCCACGCTTCTGCGCATGATCGCCGGCCTGGAAGAAATCACCGGCGGCGAAATCGCCATCGACGGCCGCGTGGTCAACCAGCTTGAGCCGCGCGAACGCGGCTGCGCGATGGTCTTCCAGAACTATGCGCTTTATCCGCACATGAGCGTTGCCGAAAACATCGGCTACGCGCTCAAGGTTTCGGGCGTGCCGAAAGCCGAGCGCGACCGCCGCATCGCCGAAGTCGCCAAGGCGCTCAGCCTCGAGCCCTTCCTGGAACGCCGACCGGCAGCCCTGTCCGGCGGCCAGCGCCAGCGCGTCGCCATGGGCCGCGCCATGATCCGCGAGCCGAAGGTTTTCCTCTTCGACGAACCTCTGTCCAATCTCGACGCCAAGCTGCGTATCGCCATGCGCGCGGAAATCCGCCGCCTGCACCGCCGCCTCGGCGCCACCTCGATCTTCGTGACCCACGACCAGAACGAGGCCATGACGCTGGCCGACCGCATCATCGTCATGAATGCCGGCAATGTCGAACAGGTCGGCACGCCGGAAGAGGTCTACCACTATCCCGCAAGCCGCTTCGTCGCCGGCTTCGTCGGTACCCCGGCCATGAACCTGCTGGAGGGCCGCGTCAACGAAAACGGCACCTTCATCTATGACGAAGGCCGCAGCGTCGCGCTTCCGGCCGAACGCGGCAAGCAGCTTGCCGGCCAGCGCGTCGTGCTCGGCGTGCGTGCCGAAGCCGCCCGCCTCGTTTCCCCGGATGCACCCGGCGCACTCGTCGCCACCGCCGATTTCATCGAAGAACTGGGCGCGAGCCGCGTCGTGCATGCCGATTTCGATGGCCTGCCCTTCGCTGTCGCGATGACCGGTTCGGTCTCGCTGAAGACCGGCGACCGGATCGGCATCGCGATCGATCAGGATTCGATCCATCTCTATTCGGCCGACACCGGCGCAGGCCTCGTCGCCCCGGCTCGCGCGAACGCCAAGACCGTCGACGCCTGAGCCTGCCAGCCATGAGCAATTTTTCCGATCTCGCCACCGGCGACCGCAACCTTGTTGCGGTTGCCGTGGAAGCGCTTGCCGCCCCGTCAGCCGCCTTCTTCGACGAGGCACGGGCCGCAGCATTGACGCGAGCCGAACATGACCGGCTGGCTGCGACGCAGCCGGCCCTCTCGACGATCGAAGTGGTCCATGCCGATAGCGGCATTGAAGCGGCCAGCGGCATCGTCGTCGCTGCGTGGAATGCCGAACGTCTGAAGTACCACGCGCCTTCGGTCGAACTCGTTTCCCAAAGTGGTGCCGATATCCTGCTGCTGACCGAGGCCGATCTCGGCATGGCACGCGCCGGCAACCGCCATACCGTTGCCGATCTCGCCCGCGATCTTGGCATGTCCTATGTCTTCGGCGTGGAATTCATCGAGCTCGATCTCGGGGATTCGCGCGAGCGCGAATGGCACAAGGGCGAAACGAACGCAGTCGGTTTTCACGGCAATGCGCTGCTGTCGCGCCTCCCGCTGACGGACGCCGCACTCATCCGCCTCGACGATGGCGGCAATTGGTGGACGGACGCGAAGGACGGTCAGGGCCGGATCGGCGGACGCATGGCGATTGCTGCGAGGATCGAGACTTCACTCGGGCCGATCCTCGCCGTCAGTGTGCATCTGGAAAGCAAGACCGATATCGAAGATCGCGCTGGGCAGACGCGCAGGCTGATCGCGGCCGTTGAAAAGCTGGCCGGAAACCTGCCTGTGGTGATCGGCGGCGACTTCAACACCAACAGCCTTCCGGCCGGCACGCGCGAACCGGAAGCCCACGAGCCGCTGTTCGGCCTGCTTGCCGAAGCCGGCTACCGCTGGGAGGCAGCCAACGACTTCGCGCTCACGCAGCGCACGCGCCCGGACGGCACTCCGCAGCCGCCTTTCGCCCGGCTTGACTGGCTGTTCACCCGCGGGCTCACGGCAAGCCAAGCCGTGACCGTTCCCGCCGTCGATGCCGACGGTGCAGCGATCTCGGACCACGACCTCGTCAGGGCCCGGTTTTCCACGCGCTGATCAGCCACGGACAAAGAGCCGCAGCCCGGCAGGCCCGCCGAAAGGCGGCCTGCCGTTTCCCCGAATTCCCTGCGGAATGTCTCCCCGACGATGCTTCTGCCAGAGAGGTCCTCTTCGCTGCGACTTTGGGGAAAGATGTCGTGAAATTGAGAAAGCGAGCGCCTATATAGTCGCCGAGTCTGTTTGAAAGGAAATCCGTCATGACTATCAATGGAAGCCTGCTCGTCGCGGGATCGGAAAAGCGCGGCACGCGCGGGGAACTCTACGGCATCGAGGCAGCCACCGGGACGCCCTTGCCCGTTTCCTTTGGCGGCGCCTCTGCCGAAGACGTCGAGGAGGCGACCAGGGCTGCATGGGAAGCCTTCGCCTCCTACCGGGAAACCGATCTCGAAACGCGGGCGGCCTTCCTTGAAACGATCGCCAGCGAGATCGAAGCGATCGGTGACGAACTGATCGTGCGGGCGATGGCGGAGACCGGGCTCCCACGCGGGCGCCTGGAAGGCGAACGTGCCCGCACCACCGGACAGCTTCGGCTGTTTGCGAAGGAGGTCCGGGACGGCCGCTTCCAGGAACTTCGTTTCGACGGTGCCGATCCCTCCCGCAAGCCGGTTCCGAAGCCGGATCTGCGCCTGCGCAACGTTCCCCTTGGCCCGGTCGCCGTTTTCGGCGCATCGAACTTTCCGCTCGCCTTCTCGGTCGCCGGCGGTGACACGGCGTCTGCGCTGGCGGCAGGATGCCCTGTCGTCGTCAAGGCGCATTCCGCCCATCCGGGCACATCGGAACTGGTCGGCCGCGCCGTGCAGCGCGCCGTCGCCAAGGCTGGCCTGCATGCCGGCACTTTCGCGCTTCTTTTCGATACCGGCTTCGAGGTCGGGCAGAAGCTGGTGGCCGATGCCAGGATCCGAGCCGTCGGCTTCACCGGCTCACGCCGGGGCGGCACGGCGCTGATGAAGATCTCGTCCGAGCGCAAGCAGCCGATCCCGGTTTATGCAGAAATGAGCAGCATCAACCCGGTCATCTTCTTCCCCCATGCGCTGAAGACCCGCGCGGCAGAGATCGCGACCGCCTTCGTGGGCTCGCTGGTTCTGGGTGCGGGACAATTCTGCACCAATCCCGGCCTCATTCTTGCCGTCGATGGCGAGGGTCTGGATACTTTCATTGCCAGGGCACGCGAGCTTCTGCCTGACGTCAGCGCCCAGACGATGCTGACGGGCTCCATCGCCAAGGCATTCTGCGATGGTGTCGCCCGGCTGGAAAAACATCCCGAAGTCCGCCTTGTCGCCAATGGCAAGCCCGGCAGCGAATTCGAAGGCACGGCCGCTCTCTTCGAGACGACGGCTGCGGCATTCCTGGCGCATCATGAGCTTCAGGACGAAATTTTCGGTGCAGCCGGTCTCATCGTGCGCTGCCGCGATTTCGCTGAACTCGAACGCGTCCTCGACGGTCTCGAAGGTCAGCTGACCGTTGCCCTGCATATTGCGAGCGAAGACGAGCCGGACGCGAAGCGCCTCGTTCCCAAGCTGGAAATGCTTGCCGGACGCCTGCTCGTGAATGGCTTCGGAACCGGTGTGGAAGTATCGCCCGCGATGGTCCACGGCGGCCCCTATCCGGCAACGGCCGACGGCAGGTCGACGTCGGTCGGGACGCTCGCCATCTACAGGTTCCTGCGCCCGGTTTCGTATCAGGACTTTACGACCGAGCTGCTTCCGGCTCCGCTGCGGTGATCGGCCGGGGCCTGCCGGCCTCCATAGGGCAGTCTCCTTGGAAGAGACTGTCGAAAGGCCGGCAAGCCCCAGCACGGCTGGAAAGAGACATCCATCTTAAGGCCGGTGCAGCGTCAGCATGCGCGGATCCGCATTCGCAAAACCGTCATTTTGCCAGTGACATTGGCTCCATTCTCTGCAAGAAAGAGTGCCGTTGAGAGACAGGGGCGCCCGTTTGCACGAACGGGCTGAGAAGCACCCTTCGAACCTGAACCGGATAATGCCGGCGGAGGGAGTCGCTCGGGTCACAATCTGCTTCATCGCATGATCGTTCCCGCGCCTGCCCCGCCTGAAAGGGGTACGATGGAGAACAAGACACCCGGGGCACTGTTGACGGCGATGCGCGCAAAGCCGCCGCTCGTGCAGTGCATCACCAATTATGTCGCCATGAACATCGCCGCCAACGTGGTGCTTGCTGCCGGAGCGTCGCCCGCCATGGTTCACGCCGCCGAAGAGGCGGGCGAATTTGCGGCGATCGCCGGAGCTTTGACGATCAATATCGGCACGCTTTCCACCCAATGGATCGACGGCATGCAGGCGGCGGCAACGGCCGCGAATGCGGGCGGCAAGCCGTGGGTCCTTGATCCGGTCGCTCACTACGCAACGTCCTTCCGCCGCAAGGCGGTTGCCGATCTGCTGGCGCTTCGCCCGACGATCATCCGCGGCAACGCCTCCGAGATCATCGCTCTCGCCGGCGGCGAAAGCCGCGGCCAGGGCGTCGACAGCCGTGACCCGGTCGAACAGGCCGAGGCATCCGCGCGGCTGCTTGCCGAACGGCATGGAACGGTCGTCGCCGTTACCGGCGTCGTTGATTTCGTGACCGACGGAGCGCAGGCGCTGCGCATCGAAGGCGGTTCGCCGCTGATGCCGCAGGTGACCGCGCTCGGCTGCTCGCTGACCTGCCTGACCGGCGCCTTTGCTGCCACCATTCCGGCAGATCCTTTCGCAGCCGCTGTCGCAGCGCTTGCCACTTTCGCGGTCGCCGGCGAGGAGGCCGCGAAGGAAGCGACCGGCCCCGGCTCGTTCTCGTGGCGCTTCCTCGATGCGCTTTGTGCGCTCGATGGCAAAACGCTGGACGCAAAAGTCAGGATCGGTGGCGCATGAAACGCTTCGATCTTTCCCTTTACCTGGTTCTCGATCCCGATCTCTGCGCTGGCATCGGCATGGTCGAGACGACACGGCTTGCCGTGGCCGGCGGCGCGACGATGGTGCAGCTTCGCGACAAGCATGGCGGGACGGCAAGGCTGATCGAGACCGGTCTTGCCCTGAAGGAGGTCTTGAAGGGCACCGACGCATTGCTGATCGTCAACGACGACGCGGAGGCGGCGATTGCGATCGGCGCCGATGGATTGCATATCGGCCAGGACGACATGGGACCGGCCGCCGCGCGCGCAATGATCGGACCGGACATGATCCTCGGCCTGTCGGTGGAGACGGAGGCTCTGGCAGCGGCCATTGATCCAGGGATCGTCGATTATGCCGGTATCGGGCCGGTCTTTGCCACCCCCACCAAGACCGACCACAAGCAGCCGATCGGCTTCGACGGGTTGGCGAAGTCGGTGGAAGCGGCACCGGTTCCCACGGTTGCGATCGGCGGCCTGAAGAGCGAACATGTCGCTTCCGTCTTTGCAGCAGGCGCCGATGGGCTTGCCGTCGTCTCGGCGATTTGCGGTACGCCGGACCCGAAGGCCGCGACGATCCGTATCGCCAAAGAAATCAGAAAGGCCGGCCGATGATCCGCAACGTCCTGTCCATCGCAGGTTCCGATCCTTCCGGCGGCGCCGGCATCCAGGCCGATCTGAAGGCTTTCTCCGCCCGCGGCGTCTATGGCATGGCGGCGCTGACGGCACTGACGGCGCAGAACACGCGGGGTGTAACCGGTGTGCATCTCGTGCCGCCGCAGTTCGTTTCCCAGCAGATCAAGGCGGTCTTCGCCGATGTGCGCGTCGATGCGGTCAAGATCGGCATGATCGCCAATGCCGGCATTGCCGAAGCGGTCGCCGAGGCGCTGGCGCCTCATCGCGGCATTCCCATCGTCGTCGATCCGGTCATGATCGCCAAAGGCGGAGCGGCACTTCTCGACCCCCAGGCTGTCGATGCGCTGACGCGGCACCTGCTGCCGCTTGCCACGCTGCTCACGCCCAACCTGCCGGAAGCCGCAGCCCTTCTGCACGAGGAAGTTGCCGAAAGCCGCGAGCGGATGGCCTCGCAGGCTGAGCGTCTGCGCGCTATCGGCCCGGCCGCGGTGCTGGTCAAGGGCGGGCATCTCGAGAGCGACGAAAGCCCCGATGTTCTGTCGACTGCCTCCGGTCTGCATTGGTTCGAGGCGAAACGTGTTCCTACGAAGAATACGCACGGAACGGGCTGTACCCTTTCCAGTGCGCTTGCTGCCGAACTCGCGAAGGGTGTTTTGCCGCAAGCGGCTGTCGCGACTGCAAAAACCTATCTTGCTCAAGCAGTCGCCGCCGCGGGCGAGTTGACGGTCGGCTCCGGCCATGGGCCTGTCCATCATTTCCACGCCCTGTGGAAAGACGCCGCACTCTAATCCCGATCACAAATCCGATAATAGACAGCGGCCCGGTCAATCCGGGCCGCTTTGTTTTGCCTACCCTCAGTTGAGCAGGGGCATCAGGCAAAAAAGCCTGTTGACATGGCCGCTCAGATATCCAAAGCTATCTCATTAAAAGGGGATACATTCCGCAATAACGGAATAATTGGAGGAATTCGGGTGTCGGACCTGCTTGTGAGCTTATATTCCGCAAAGCTCGCCGAACTGAAAGGCAAAGCCGGCTCCGTCGGCATCACCATCCGCCCGGCCCTGCCGCCGGAACTTCACGTCGTCATCGGCTGGGTGCGCGAACATTTCAGCGAAAACTGGGCGAGCGAAGTGGCGGTCGCCTTTTCCCGCCAGCCTGTCGCCTGTCTCATCGCCGTCGAGAACGGCAAACTTCTCGGCTTTGCCTGTTACGACACGACCGCCCGCGGCTTCTTCGGCCCGACCGGCGTCGATCCCGCAGCGCGCGGCAAGGGCATCGGCCTCGCCCTCTTTTCCGCCTGCCTGCAGACCATGAAGACGCTGGGGCACGCCTATGCCTTCATCGGCGATGCCGGCCCCGTCGATTTCTACGTCAAGACCGCCGGCGCGGTCGAGATTCACGCCCCCGACAAGGGCATTTACGAAGGCATGCTGCGAAGCCAGCCGAAATGATCATCTGATACCGGAGTTTGAAATAGTGTCCTCGACCCCGCTCGCTCTCTTCGTCGGCCTTCCCAATCCGACGCTTTCGGACGACGAATTCGCCCTCTTCCGCGAGACCAATCCGCTCGGCCTCTTCGTCGGTCGCCGCAACCTGCGCAATCCGGAACAGGCAAAGATCCTGATCGAGCGTTTCCGCGAGGCCGTCGGCCGCGACGATGCGCCCGTCTTCACTGACCAGGAAGGCGGCCGCGTGCAGCATCTCGATGCCGGCCCCTGGCCGCTCTTCCGCAGCTTCGGCCAGTTCGCCGAGCTTGCACGCCGCGACCTCGACCTCGGCAAGAAGGCACTGCGTCTTTCCACCCAGGCGATGGGCGCGATGATGAGCGAACTCGGCCTTTCGAGCGGCTGCTCGCCGGTTCTCGACCTCGTGTTTGAGACGACGAGCGCTGTTATCGGCGCCCGCTCCTTCGGTCCGGATCCGGATTTCATCGCGGCCCTCGGCCGCGAAGTCGTGGATGGCCTGCTCGAGACCGGCAACATGCCGGTCATGAAGCACATTCCGGGCCACGGTCGCGCCACGCTCGATTCCCACAAGGAGCGCCCTGTCGTCGATGCCTCGCGCGAGACGCTCGTTTCCACCGACTTCAAGCCTTTCGTAGCGCTGAAGGATACGCCCTGGGCCATGGTCGCCCATGTCGTCTACTCCGCTTACGATGCCGAGCTTCCGGCCTCCATCTCGCCGATCATGCATGACGTGATCCGCAACGACATGGGTTATGACGGCGTCCTGATTTCCGACTGCATCTTCATGGAGTCGCTGCGGGGCACCCTGCCGGAACGCGTCGCCCAGGTTCTCGATGCCGGTTTCGACATCGCCCTGCACAGCCACGGCGACCTCAAGGAAAGCGAAGCTGCTGCCAAGGCTGCGCGCCCGCTGACCGAGGCTGCGCAGAAGCGTATCGCCGCAGGCCAGGCTCGCCTCGGCAATCTCAGGATCGACTATCGCGCTGCCCACGCGGAGGTCGAAGCCATGTTTGCAAGCGCGCTGGTCTCCTGACCGGCGCCATTATTTTTCACCGCATAAGAAAAGGGGAATTTGACATGAAGAAATATCTTTTGGCCGCTGCCGCTCTGACCATGCTGTCAGGCTCGGCCATGGCGCAGACCATCCTGACGGCCAATATCGAGCCGGCCACGACCTGGGTGCGCAACTTCAACCCGTTCAACCAGACCTCGTCGCGCCAATCGACGCTCGACTTCATTTACGAGCCGCTGGTCATCTTCAACCGCTTCGACAGCAACAAGCCGGTTTATCGCCTGGCTGAAAGCTTCAAGCTTTCCGACGACCTGAAGAGCATCGATTTCAAGCTGCGCCCGAACCTGAAGTGGTCGGACGGCCAGCCGCTGACCTCTGCCGACGTCAAGTTCACCTACGACTATCTGAAGAAGTTCCCGGCGCTCGACTTCGTCAGCATCTGGACCTTCATCACCGACGTTCAGGCGGTCGATGCCCAGACGGTACGCTTCACGCTCGCCAACCCAAGCTCGCTTGCCGCCGAGCAGCTGTCGCAGCTGCCGATCGTGCCCGAGCATGTCTGGAAGGACGTTGCCGATCCGGTCACCTATGCAAACGAAAACCCTGTCGGCAGCGGCCCGCTGACGGAAGTGCCGCGCTTCACCGGCCAGACCTACGACCAGTGCCGCAACCCGAACTACTGGGATGCCGAGCACCTGAAGATCGACTGCATGCGCTTCCCGCAGCTTGCGGACAACAACCAGATCCTGGCCGCGACCGCCGACGGCACGCTCGACTGGGGCGTCTCCTTCATTCCCGATATCGACAATGTCTACGTATCGAAGGATCCGGCCCACTATCACTACTGGTATTCGCCGAGCAGCATGGTCGCCTTCCTGTTCAACCTCGAAACCTCCAACGAGGGCAACAAGAAGGCCTTCAACGACGTGAAGTTCCGTCGCGCGGTCTCCATGGCGCTGGACCGCAAGACGATGATCGATGTTGCCGGCTACGGCTATCCGACGCTGAACGAAGACCCGGGCCTGATGGGCGAACTCTACAAGAGCTGGGCGGACCCGTCCGTCAAGGCCGACTTCGGCAAGTTCGGCGCCTATGACGCCGATGCCGCCAAGGCATTGCTCGACGAAGCCGGCTATGTCGACAAGGATGGCGACGGCCTGCGCGACAATCCGGACGGCTCGAAGATCTCCTTCTCGATCATCGTTCCGAATGCCTGGACGGACTGGATCGACACTGTCAACATCGCCATCGAGGGCATGCAGGCCGTCGGCATCGATGCCAAGATCGAGACGCCGGAAGAAGCCGTCTGGACCTCCGACCTCATCGACGGCAAGTTCGATGCGGCGATCAACAGTCTGCCGGCATCGGCTTCGCCCTACTACCCCTACAAGCGCGCCTTCAGCGCTTCGGACAAGGGCAAGACCCGCTTCACCGCCCAGCGCTGGTTCAGCCCGGAAGTGGAAGATCTGGTGACCCAGTTCACCCACACGGCTGATCTCGACAAGCAGAAGGAAGCGATGAACAAGGCTCAGCGCATTGTTGCCGAAAACATGCCTGTCATTCCGGTCTTCAACAATCCGAACTGGTATCAGTACAACACCAAGCGCTTCACCGGCTGGTCCACGAAGGAAAACCCCTTCGTCAATCCGTCCATCTCGCGCACCAACCCGGCACGTCTCCTGAACCTGCTGGCGCTCGAGCCGGTCAAGTAAGCCATTAGCAAAGGCGGGAGCGGCGCGGCAGGCGCCGCTCCTGTTTTGACGGAGTCCCCATGGCCTTTCTGCTTCGCCGCCTCGCCTTTTACCTGGCGGCCTTCATCGCGGCAGCGACGATCAATTTCTTCCTGCCCCGGCTGATGCCGGGCGATCCCGTGCGCATCATGTTTTCGAGTGCGGGCGCCGAACTGCCGCCGGAAAGCCTGCAGGCGCTGAAGCTCACCTTCGGCTTCGTCGATGGGCCGCTCTGGCAGCAATATCTCACCTATCTCGGCAGCATCTTCACCGGCGATCTCGGCCGCTCGATCAAATATTTCCCCCTGCCGGTCACATCTGTTCTCGGCCACGCGCTGGTGTGGACTGTCGGCCTGATGGGCACGGCAACGATCATCAGCTTCGCGCTCGGCACCTTCCTCGGTATCGTCGCCGCCTGGCGGCGCGGCAGCAAATTCGACGTCATTGTCTCGATCGGCGCGATCTTCGCGACATCGGTACCGGCCGTCGTCACCTCCCTGATCGTGCTGTTTTTCTTCGGTTTCACGCTCGGCTGGTTCCCGAACGGCTATGCGGCCGATCCCTCGCTCGATCCGGCCTTCAGCCTCCAGTATATCGGAAGCGTCGCCTATCACGGCATCCTGCCGATGATCACGCTCTGCACCGTGCTGGTCGGCGGCTTTACCGTGACCATGCGCAACAACATGATCAACCTGCTCGGCGAAGACTATATCGTCATGGCCCGCGCCAAGGGCCTCTCCGACCGGCACGTGATGCTCTGGTATGCGGCCCGCAACGCATTGCTGCCGACCGTCTCGAGCCTCGCGATCGCCATCGGCACCATTCTCGGCGGCTCGCTGGTGACGGAGGTCGTCTATAACTATCCGGGTCTCGGCAACATCCTTTATCAGGCGATCCTTGCCCGCGATTATCCCGTCATTCAGGGACAGCTTCTCATCATGACCGCGACCATGCTGATCGCCAATTTCATCGTCGATGTCAGCTACGTGCTGCTCGATCCGCGGCTGAAGGGAGCGTGAGATGAAGAGCCTTCTGCGCAACCGCAAGGCGCTGATCGGCCTTGCCATCATCGCCTTCATCGTCATCGTGGCGATCGCCGCGCCGCTTCTGACGCATTACGATCCCGCCGCCCGCACGGGCCGTCCGCACCAGCCGCCGTCGGCCGAACACATTCTCGGCACGACGCGCATCGGCCAGGACGTCTTTGCCCGGCTGATCTATGGCGCGCGCACTTCGCTTGCCGTCGGCTTCGGCGCAGGCCTGCTGATCACCGCCGTCGGCACCGCGCTCGGCATCATCTCCGGCTATCGCGGCGGCAAGACGGACGAGGTCATCAGCTTCTTTACCAACATGGTGCTGGTCGTGCCGAACCTGCCGCTGCTGCTCGTCCTCGCAGCCTTTATCGGCCAGGCGAGCCCGCTGGTCATCGCCCTCATCCTCGGCGCCACGTCCTGGGCCTGGGGTGCGCGCGTGACGCGCGCCGAAACGCTCTCCGTCAAGCAGAAGGACTATGTCAAATCGGCCGAGATGATGGGCGAACCGCAATGGCGCATCATGACGTCAGAGATCTTCCCCAACGTGATTTCCATCGTCGGCATCAATTTCATCGGCAGCGTCATCTTCGCGATCATCACCGAAGCGACGCTGGAATTCCTCGGCCTCGGCGATCCCCGCGTCGTGTCCTGGGGCACCATGCTCTACAACGCGCAGAAGGCCTCGGCGCTTTCAGTCGGCGCCTGGTGGGATATTCTCACGCCCTGCTTCGCACTCGCCTTCCTCGGCATCGGCATGTCGCTCCTCAACTTCGCCGTCGATGAGATCGCCAATCCGCGGCTGCGCACCGGCAATCATCTGAAACGCTGGTCCCTGCTCATCCGCGCCGGGGAGGGTCGCCTGTGAACCAGCCGCTGCTTTCGGTCAAGAACCTCACGATCGACTATATCGGCGAGGAAAAGGATTTTCGCGCCGTCGATGACGTCAGCTTCGACGTCGCGCCGGGCGAAGTCTTCGGCCTTGCCGGCGAATCCGGCTGCGGCAAGAGCACGATTGCCTTTGCCATCAGCCGCCTGCACAAGCCGCCGGCGCTGATCCGCAGGGGCAGCCAGATCCTGCTTGCCGGCCGTGACGTGCTGGACCTCGACCCGAAGGCGCTCGCCGCCTTTCGCTGGCGCGAGGTCGCCATGGTCTTCCAGAGCGCCATGAATTCGCTGAACCCGGTGCTGCGCATCGAGGATCAGTTCTATGACGTGCTGCGCACCCACAAGGGCATGACGAAGGCCGAGGCGCGCGAGCGCACGGCCGAAATGCTGCGGCTCGTCGATATCGCGCCGGATCGCATGCGCAACTATCCGCATCAGTTTTCCGGCGGCATGCGCCAGCGTATCGTTATCGCCATCTGCATGGCGCTCGATCCGAAACTCGTCGTCATGGACGAGCCGACGACGGCGCTCGACGTGGTGGTGCAGCGGGAAATCCTGCAGCGCATCAACGAATTGCGCAAACAGTTCGGCTTCTCCGTGCTCTTCATCACCCACGATCTCGGGCTGATGGTGCAGTTCTGCGACCGCATCGGCATCATGCTCCAGGGCAAGCTCGTCGAGCAGAACGGTGCCGAGGCGATCTACAAGACGCCGCAGCACGACTACACCCGGAAACTCTGGGCCTCCTTCCCCTCGCTTCACGGAGGCGTGCTGCTATGACCGATGCCATTCTCGCCCTCGACAAGGTCACCAAGACCTTCGGCCACGGCGCTTCCACCGTTCACGCCGCCCGTGCCATCTCGTTTTCGCTGCATGCCGGCCGCGCGCTGGCGCTCGTCGGCGAATCCGGCAGCGGCAAGACGACCTGCGCCCGCATGGCGATGCGCGAATATTCGCCGACCGCAGGACAGATCCTCTACAAGGGCCGGCCCGTCGAAGGTGCCAAGGCGGACGAGATCGCCCGCTACCGGCGTTCCGTGCAGATGATCTTCCAGGACCCCTTCGCCTCGCTGAACCCGGCCCACACGATCGCTCACCATCTGCAGCGGCCGCTGAAGCTGCATCGGCCCGATATTCGCGGCAGCCGGATCGGCGCGACGGTGCGCGAACTGCTCGCGCGCGTGAAGCTAGACCCCGATATCGTGGCGTCGAAATACCCGCACGAGCTTTCGGGAGGCCAGCGCCAGCGCGTCAACATCGCCCGCGCGCTTGCAGCCCAGCCGGAAGTGATCGTCGCCGACGAGCCGACCTCGATGCTCGACGTTTCCGTGCGCCTCGGCGTCCTCAATCTCCTGAACGAGATGAAGAAGGAAATGAATCTGGGCCTGCTCTATATCACCCACGATATCGCCACCGCCCGTTATGTGGCAGAGGACATCGCCGTCATGTATTCCGGCCAGATCGTCGAATGGGGCAATACGGCCAAGGTGATCGACAATCCGCTGCATCCCTATACCCGCCTGCTGCTCTCGGCAGTCCCCGATCCGGACGTGCGCTTCGACGATCCGCGCACGCGGCTGCAGCCGCAGGAGGTGGACGATATCCGCCGCCGTTCCGCCGCGCCGCAGGAACAGGTGGTGGAACATGAGCCGGATCATTTCGTGCGCATGATCTAGCTTTTTTGTTTCGACGCAATTCCGGACGCGAAACGGCTGCACAGTTCCGCTGGAATTGCTCCTGGCAAGGCTTGCTGGCCCCGACCGTCACACTATGCTAGGGGACGGTCCCTTTCAGCGAGACGAACCGCCATGCTTCCCTGGATCCAGCTCGATTCCGCGACCATTCCCGGCGAAGGCGGGCAACTGCGGCTGAAGCAGCGCGGCAGTGAATTTTCCATCATGCTCGGCACCAACGAACTGATGAACAGCCGCCTCAGCGGCTCGGAAGAAGCGCTCGCCACCCTGTCCTTCGAGCGGATCAGATCGCATCCCAAGCCGAAGATCCTGATCGGCGGGCTCGGCATGGGTTTTACCCTGCGCGCTGCCCTTGCCATTGTGCCCGAGGATGCCAGCGTCGTCGTTGCCGAACTGATCCCGGAAGTCGTCGCCTGGGCGCGCGGTCCGATGGCAGAGGTCTTCAAGGGGTGCCTCGACGATCCGCGCGTCTCGATCCATCAGGGCGACGTGGGTGAGGCGATCCGTGCGGGAAGAGCCGGTTATGACGCCATCCTGCTGGATGTCGATAACGGTCCTGACGGCCTGACCCGCAAATCCAACGACCGGCTTTACGACTATGCTGGCCTGAAATCGGCCCGCGAAGCCTTGCGGGCCGGCGGCGTGCTTGCCGTCTGGTCGTCGGGTCCTGACACTTCCTTCACCCGCCGGCTGAAGGATAGCGGTTTTGCAGTCGATGCCGTCAATACGCGCGCCAACGGCAAACGCGGCGGCGCGCGGCACGTCATCTGGCTCGCAATCAAGCCCGGCCGCTGATCGCCGATCCACGGCCGATCCCATCCTCATGGCCGCCCGGCAACAAAATGCATCTTTCTCAGGCAGGGGGGACGAAAGCGGACCCGAGAGAGCTTGAGATTGGTGCGATAATAATCGTATCCCATAAGCCAGGGATCGCGAAGACGAGGAGGTCTCGCGGACTTTCATCGGCTGGAAGCTGACGCGCCAGCCTTCGATTGGATAGAAGTATGCGCCTTTCAGATTGCCACAACTTTCATGACTTCCGCCGCTTGGCCAAGAGACGCCTGCCCGGCCCGATCTTCAACTATATCGACGGTGCCGCGGACGACGAAGTGACCTACAGGCGCAATACGTCTGCCTTCGAAAGCTGCGATCTCCTGCCGAGCGTGCTGCGCGGCGTGAGCGAGGTCGATATGTCCGTCACCGTCATGGGCCAGAAGCTCGCCATGCCGGTCTATTGCTCGCCGACGGCGCTGCAGCGGCTCTTTCATCACGAAGGCGAGCGCGCTGTCGCCCATGCCGCCGGCAAGTTCGGCACGATGTTTGGCGTTTCCTCGCTCGGCACGATCAGCCTGGAAGAGGCGAGGCAGATCAGCAGCGGGCCGCAGGTCTACCAGTTCTATTTCCACCGGGATCGCGGCCTCAACAACGAAATGATGGCGAGGGCCAAGCAGGCCGGCGTGCAGGTGATGATGCTGACCGTCGACAGCATCACCGGCGGCAACCGCGAGCGCGACAAGCGCACCGGTTTTGCCATCCCTTTCAAGCTCAATCTTTCAGGCATGGCGCAGTTCGCCGTCAAGCCGGCCTGGGCGATCAACTATTTCACCCATGAAAAATTCCGCCTGCCGCAGCTCGACAGCCATGTGGATATGGGCAGCGGCACGATGTCGATCAGCCGCTACTTCACCGAGATGCTCGATCCCGCCATGAACTGGGACGATGTGGCCGGAATGGTCAAGACCTGGGGCGGGCAGTTCTGCCTGAAGGGCATCATGACGGTCGAGGACGCCAGGCGCGCCATCGATATCGGCTGCACCGGCATCGTGCTGTCCAATCACGGCGGGCGTCAGCTCGACGGTTCGCGCAGCGGTTTCGACCAGCTGGCCGAAATCGTCGATGCCGTCGGCGACAGGATCGACGTCATGGTCGATGGCGGCATACAGCGCGGCACGCATGTGCTCAAGGCCCTGTCGCTCGGCGCCAAGGCTGTCGGTGTCGGTCGCTACTATCTCTTCCCGCTTGCGGCTGCCGGCCAGGCCGGCGTCGAGCGGGCGCTGCTGCAGATGCGAACGGAAATCGAGCGCGGTATGAAGCTGATGGGTTGCTCCTCGGTCAGCGAACTTTCGGCCGGCAACCTGCGTTTCCGCGCCTCCTGAGAGCGAGAATATCGCCGCACCCCATCTGGGCGCGGCCCTCTCAGGCGTTGACGATCTCGCGAGGCGCAAATGCGCCGGCATTCTGCTGGCGCTGGCGGATGATTGCCGATGCCTCGCCCGGATCGGGCGGCAACACCGCGTTTTTCAAGGCGATCGAATATTCGTGCTGCGGATTGTCGAGCACCGTGCGCGCATCGCCGCTTTCGACCACCACGCCCTTGCGCATGATGATGACCCGGTCGGCGATGTAATAAGCGGTAGCGAGATCGTGAGTGATGTAAATGATCGAAACTTTCAGCGCATCACGCAACTCGCGGAAGAGATTGACGATCGACATGCGCAGCGATGCGTCCACCATCGAGACCGGCTCGTCGGCGACGATGAGCTTGGGTTCGGGAATGAGAGCTCGCGCCACCGCTATGCGCTGGAGCTGGCCGCCCGACAATTCGTGCGAATAGCGGCCGCGGATCTCCGCAATGGAGAGGCCGACCCGCTGCAGCGCCACATCGGCAAGCGCCTCCCTGTCGGCGCGGCTCTTGGCGCCCTTGAAGCGATAGGCAGTGGCATACAGGTATTCGTCGATGCGCGTCAGCGGATTGAAGGCCTCGAACGGATTCTGGAAAACCGGCTGAACCTTGGTCATGAAGGCCTCACGGGCCTTGCGGCTGCGGATATCGCCGATATCGGCGCCATAGAAGCGGATCGTGCCACGATCCGCCGTCTCGCTGCCGAGGATCATCTTGGCAAGCGTGGATTTGCCGGAGCCGGATTCGCCGACGATGGTGAAAATCTCGGGCCTGTCAGCCTCGAGCACGAAACTGACGTCGCTGACCGCCGTCATCCTGGCGCGCGAGAAGAAGCCCCCGATCGGAAAGAACTTGCTGACGCTTTCCAGCTGGAGAAGGTGTTCGCCACTCATTGGATCTTGTACTCCCCTGCCCTGAAACAGGCGACACGCCCGCCCGTCGCGCTCGGCTGCATGGCCGGCACTTCTTTCGAGCACCTCTCGATCGCAATCGGACACCGCGGATGAAAGCGGCATCCTGTCGGCGGGTTGGAAAGCGCCGGCGGTTTGCCCTGCAGGCTCTTTCTGGTTTTCGTATCGCCGATGCGCGGCAAGCTGCCGATCAGGTGAACCGTATAGGGATGCTGCGGATTGTCGAAGATTGCCTGGGTCGGCCCCTCCTCGGCCAGCCGCCCGGCATACATGATCGCCAGCCGGTCGGTGATCGCGGCATGAACGGACATGTCGTGTGTCACGAAGATGACCGAGGCCTGCATGCGCATCTGGACCTCCTTGATCAGCGCGAGAACATCCTGCTGCACAAGTACGTCGAGCGCCGTCGTCGGCTCGTCGGCAATGATGAATTCCGGTTCGCAGACGGTCGCGAGCGCGATGGTCAGCCGCTGGCGCATGCCGCCGGAGAGCTGGTGCGGAAATGCTTCGAGAACGTGCGGGTCGAGCTGCAGGCGGGCAAGATGCGCCTCGACGCGCTGGCGAAAGGCGGCTGCATCCAGGCCCATATGCCGCGCGGCAAAATCGTTGAAGGCGTGCTTCACGCGCCGAACCGGATTCAGCACGTTCATCGACCCCTGCATGATATAGGAAAGATGCCGCCAGCGGGCGGCCCGCATCTTCTGCGGCTCACCGTAGACGTCGATCGGCCTGCCGTCGAAATTGAAACTGACGCTGCCGCCGACCACCCGCATCGGCGGGCGGATGGCGCCGGCGAGCGTCTTGATCAGCGAGGTCTTGCCGCTCGAGGATTCCCCGGCAATGCCGTAGATTTCGTTACGGCGCACCGTCAGGCTGATATCGTCGACGGCGCGGATTTCGCGCCGGACTCCGAAATAATCGTTGACGTAATAGCATTTCAGCCCGTCGATCGTCAGCGCGTCCCGGGAATTCTCGACGAGGGTCAAAGGTGCTTTCCTCAAAAGGTTCTGCATCGTCTCAAGCTCCCATCCGGGCAAGCCGCGATCGGGGATCGATATATTCGTTGACCGACATGGCGAGCATGAAGAGGCCAAGGAAGAGGATCACCACGAAGAGCATCGGAAAGGCCACCCACCACCAGATGCCGGCGACCATGGCGGAATGGGCGTTCGCCCAATAGATCATGCCGCCGACCGTCGGCCGGTTGATGTCGGAGAAGCCGAGCACGGAGAGCGTCACTTCCAGGCCGATCGCCCAGATCAGGTTGTTCATCGTCGTGAAGAAGACGATCGGCATGACATAGGGAAGATGCTCGCGGATCAGGATCTGCGGCGTGCGCATGCCGGAGAAGACGGCATGGCGCGTAAATTCCCGATGGCGGAGCGAAAGCGCCACCGAGCGGATCAGCCGGCTGTCATGCGTCCAGCCGAGCAGGGCTGCGACGATCGCCAGCATCGACCATGTCATCTGGTCGCGCAGCACGAAAACCAGAAGAAGCAGGATCGGGATATTGGGCAGTGCGCCGAGCGTATCGTTGATGCCCATGATGATCTGGTCCGTGCGCCCGCCGATGTAGCCGGAGACCAGGCCGACGACGAGGGCGATGAGGCGGCTGATGACGGCAACGATGATGCCGAAGAGCAGCGTGTTACGCAGCGACGCGGCGATCTGCCAGAAGACGTCCTGACCGCGCGACGTCGTGCCGAACCAGAACTCGGCCGAGGGCGGCATGTCGGGGATCACGACATAGATGGCGTTCTCGTCATAGGGCGAAAAGAAGGAGGCGACGATCAGCCCGACGATGACCAGGATCAGGATCGTCCCGAACAGGAATTCGTGATTGTAGCGGAGCAGGTCTCTGAGGATCTTGAACATCGCAATTATCCCAGTTTCACGCGCGGATCGATCAGCGGGTAGATGATGTCGATCACGAAGACGGCGGAGGCGACAGCAATGATGGCGATCGTCGTGACACCGAGCACCAGGCTGTAGTCACCGGAATAGATGCCTGAAATCAGCAGCTTGCCGATGCCGGGGTAGTTGAAGACGAATTCGACGATGACGGCGCCGCCGAAAACGTTGCCGAGGCTGAGCGCCAGTCCCGTCACCTGCGGCAGCATGGCGTTGCGCGCCACATAGTGCGAAAAAATGCTGCGCGAACGCACCCCGCCAAGCTCGGCATAGACGACATGATCGTCGGTGACGATGTTGGAGACGAGCGAACGCATGGAGATGAACCAGCCGCCGATGCCGACGAGCACGAGCGTCAGCGCCGGCAGGATGCCGTGTTCGATGACCGAACTGATGAAGGCCCAGTTGAAGGCCGGCGCAAGATTGACCTGCGCGCCGTCGCTGATCGGCAGGATCGGCCAGATGAAGCCGAAGAGGATGACGAGGCTGAGGCCGATAATGTAGGTCGGGATCGGCTGCAGCGCCATGATGACGATGCCGGCCAGCTTGAGCAGCCGGCTGTTGCGGAAATAGCCGGCAAGGGCGCCAAGCAGGTTGCCGATAATCCAGGCGATGATGGTTGCGAGCGTCAAAAGGCCGACGGTCCAGGGCAAGGCGCGGCCGATGACGGTCATGACCGGCGTCGGGAAGGACGACAGCGACGGACCGAAATCACCGGTCAGCACCCGCCCCCAGAAGGTAAAATACTGGTCGAGGAGGGGGCCGCCCGTTCCGTAGAGTTCCCGCAGCGACTGGCGCAGGATTTCGACCGCCTGCGGATCGGTCGAGCCGAAGCTCGTCAGAAGCGACACGGTCTGCTCCACCGGATCGACCGGCGAAAAATGCGCGATCAGGAACGCAAGCGTGATGCCGGTGAAGACGACGAAAAGGAACTGCAGGAAACGCTTGCCCGCATAGATCAGAAAGCCATTCATGGCATTCACCCTCCAAAAGCATGAGGGGAGCGGCCGGTTGCCCGGCCACTCCCCATATCGACGCGATCAGTTCTTGGGAGCGTCCGGATTGGCCTTCAGGCCCGTCACCATGTAGCGGATATTCGACCAGTTCGGCCCGGAGGCGGAATAGGGGTTTTCGGCGCTCGGATAATTGGTCCAGTAGGTCGTGTCGAACGGCGCGAACTTGTTGTAGGCCATCAGCGGGATCATCGGCATCTCCTCGACGGCGAGCTTCAGGAAATCCTGCCCGACCTTGACGACATCGGGAGAGTCGAAGGCGATCGACCGGTTTTTCGCAATGATCTGGTCGAGGCGCGGATCCTGCCAGCGTTGCAGGTTGCGCGGCGGCTGGATCTGGCCGAGCGGCTTGATGAATTCCGAATGATAGCTGTCCAGGAAGAAGGACAGATCCGGATGACCGCCCCAGGTCTCGATGCTCCAGTAGATCGCCGCTTCGAAATCGCCGGTGCTGAGGCGCTGGCCGTTGGTCGGGCCGGCAACATCGACCTTGGTGGCAATGCCGTTCTGGCTCCACTGCTGGGCAATGACCGTGCCGGCACGGGCAAGCGTGGGAATGGCATCGCCCTCGACCTGCAGGCGGATCGTAAACGGCGTGCCGTCAGGCTTCAGCCATTGATTGCCGCTCTTCTTGAAACCGGCCTTCTGCAGGAGTTCGGCTGCGGCCTGCACGTCCTGCTTCCACCAGCCGAAACCGAAGGTGCGCTGCAGCTGTTTCGGATCGGTCGGGATCTGGTCGCCCCATTGGCCGCGAACCATGGCGGCGATCTGGGTGGAGATATTGGGATCATAGGGCTTGATCTTGCGGCTGCCGGTATCAAGCTCGAAATTGGTGAGCCAGTCCTGCATCGGCGCATAATAATCGTCCGGCGCCGAACCGGTGGGCGGCGTGGCGAGCGCGGCGAGATTGGCCGCACCACGATAGGAACCGAGCGCCACGGCGCGGATATCGATCATCAGGGCGAGCGCCCAGCGCACATCCTTGTTGTCGAAGGGCGGCTTCTTGGTGTTCAGCAGCACGGACGGCAGGGTCGGATCCGGATGGGCGAAGGGGAAGCCCTTGAGCCATGCGGCAACGCTCTTGCTGTCGCGCATCATGGCGAACATGCCTTCCGGCGCCATGTCGTTGATGACGTCGAGATTGTGATTGCGCTGCTCGATGACCCGGGCTTCCGGATTGCCGGCGGCACGATAGACGACATATTTGACCTGCGGCGGCTCCTTGGCGGCCATGCCGATCGAGGTGCGCTGCCAGTCGTCGCGCAATTTCCAGATGGTCCAGTTACCGGCCTTGTCGTAGCTCTGCAGCACATAGGCGCTGAGCGAGACCGGCGGATTGTTCTTGAACGCCAGGGGATCGCCGGCCTTTTCGAAGACGTGCTTGGGCATGATCCAGGCGGCGTTCCAGCGCACGGTAAACAGCGTGTGGAAGCGCGAATTGGGCTTCTTCAGATGGAAGATCACCGTCTGCGGATCGGGGTTTTCCATGCTGGCGACATTGACGGTGAAGGGCGCGCTCCAGGACATGCCCGGATGGTCGATCTGCGTCTGGACCGTATAGACCACGTCGTCGCTGGTGAATTCGACGCCGTCGCTCCAATAGATGCCCTTGCGCAGCTTGACCGTCATTTGGGTGAAATCGGCATTATAGGCCGGCGGTTCGCTGGCCAGCGCATTCTGCCAGGCGTCAGGGCCGCCCTCCGGGTTGATGAACCACAGCGTGTCGGTCGTCAGCTGCTGCAGGCCGTTGACATTGGCCGCCCCGCCGCCGCCCGGCGCCCAGACGTTGAACCAGTCTGCATTCTGTTGCGGCGTGCCCTGAATGATCAGCGTTTCGTTACGCGGAATGCCGGCAATGAAATCCTGCGCGTAGGCAGGCAGAGCGGCGAGAGACAATAGGGCAATCATTGCAAATCTAGGGAACTTCATCGGGCGCTCCTCCTCCTTGGCCCGCAGGCGCGGGCGCTTCCCGTAGTCCGTTATCGATCGCGTTCCGGCGAAAGCGTCCGCATAGGGGTCAGACGACCCTTATGACTCCTCCGGACGTCCAGCTTCGCCTCAGCAGTTATCGACAATTTTTCACCTGACGGCAACAAGAAATTTTTAGAATGTCAAAAAACTCTCGCAATTTCGGCATTTTTTCCATCTTCCGGAAAGTGTCATTTTTTATATTATTGACAAAATGACCATTTCGCATAGCTTTTGCGACGAGCGCGGCACCCTCCCAAGACAGCCGCACCTCATCACCACATTGGTCGGTTGGCCTTCGGGAGGAGGCTGAGGCATGACCGTTCAAGAGGAAAGACGATGACGAGTTCCCATGACGTGACCATCAACGTTCACGCCGCAAGACCGACCGGACCCTACAAACCGTTGTGGAACTGGTTCGGTTATGACGAGCCGAACTACACATATTCGCCGCACGGAAAGAAGCTTCTGAAGGAGCTGACCGAGCTCAGCCCCGTCGCGCCGCGCATCCGCGCGCATAATCTTTTGACCAGCGGCGACGGCAAGCCGGCCCTGAAATGGGGTTCGACCAATGCCTATACAGAGGATGCAAACGGCAATCCGGTCTATGACTGGACCATCATCGACCAGATTTTCGACGCCTATGTCGAGGCCGGCAACGTCCCGCTGATCCAGATCGGCTTCACGCCCGAAGCGCTTTCCGATTTCGACGGTCCCTACAAGCATCATTGGGAGCCGGCCGACAAATATGCGACGATCACGACCGGCTGGACCGCGCCGCCGAAGGACCTGAAGAAATGGGGCGACCTGATCGAGGCCTGGGCACGGCATCTGGCCGATCGCTACGGCGAGGACGTCGTATCCTCCTGGCCGTGGGAAGTCTGGAACGAGCCTGACGGTCACTACTGGACCGGCACCATCCCGGAATTCTGCGCCATGTATGATGCGAGTGCCCGCGCCGTAAAGCGCGCCCTGCCGAAGGCACGCGTCGGCGGCCCGCACACGTGCGGAGCATTTGCCAACGAAAAGGCACAGACCTTTCTGCGCGCCTTCCTGCGCCATGTCGTCGAGAACAAGCCGCCGCTCGATTTCATCGCCTTCCACGCCAAAGGCAATCCCGTCATTTTCGACGGGCACGTCCGCATGGGCCTGCACAAACAGCTGCGCGACATCGAGACCAACCTTGCCATCATCAACGAGTTCCCGGAGCTTCGGCACCTGCCCGTCATCATCGGCGAATCCGATCCGGAAGGCTGCGCCGCCTGCTCGGCCCGTGTCCACCCGCAGAACGGCTACCGCAACGGCCCGCTCTACGGCGTCTATGTCGTCGAAAGCATGATCCGCACATACGAACTCTCGCGCCGCGCCAATATCGAAATCGAGGGCGCGGTGACCTGGGCCTTCCTCTTTGACGACCAGCCCTATTTCGACGGTTTCCGCGATCTCGCGACCAACGGCATCGACAAGGCCGTACTGAACGGCTTCCGCATGCTCGGCAAGCTCGGCGGCGAATGGCTGGAATCGGAGAGCGACTATCGCCGCGACATCGAGGACATCATGAGCCACGGCGTTCGCGACAAGCCCGACGTCAACGTCGTGGCGACGCGCGACGACAAGGGAGTCTCGGTTCTCGTCTGGCACTATCACGATGACGACGAGGCTGGCCCGGCCGCCAATGTCAGCCTTTCCATCGACGGATGGGGCAGCCGGCCGGCCTCGCTGAAACACTTCCGCATGGACGAGCAGCATTCCAACTCCTTCCGCGTCTGGAAGGAAATGGGCAAGCCGCAGGATATCGGGGGCGCCGACTACGCCCGGCTCGAAGCCTCAGGCAAACTCGCCGAGATCCGCAGCGAGGCATCGGTTTCCGTCAGGGACGGCAGGATCGGTCTCAACTTCACCCTGCCGCGTCAGGGCGTGTCTCTCCTGCGCCTGGACTGGTGAGACGGCAGGCCAAAGGGAGCGCAACCCTCCAAGTTGCGCTCCCTGATCCCCGAAGAGATCGGACAAGCGCCCTTCCCCTTGATCCCGCGCACCGCGACAGCCGTTCGCTGACGGAAAGATAGACCGTCCGCCGGCCGATCCACGCCTTTGCCGCACATGGCCTGTCGCGCGCCACATCGTAATGCGCCCTGACATACCGGCCTGTTCGCGGCCGCACCGGCAATGCCCCCCTGAACGCGGCGGCAATCTGCCCCGACAATCCACAGCCCTCACCTCGACATCTGCCATTCACGACAAAAAGGTTTACAGTCGACAACTGACATGTTAGCCATTCGATACTGACATGAAGGAGATTTATTGGTGACGGGGTTTGGTTTGTCGGTCGCGTTGGCGACGCCTTTTGAAGACGACGGCGCGATTGCCGCCGAGGTCATGCTCGCTCAGGCAAAGGGGAGCCTGGATTCGGGCTGCGCCAGCGTCACGCTGTTCGGAACGACCGGCGAAGGCGCCTCCATCGGCAGCCAGGAGCGGCAGCGCATCCTCGACACTTTCATCGCCGCCGGCATCCAGCCGCGGCAGATCGTCGTCGGCGTGCTGGTCGATGCCGCCGAAGATGCGGCGGAGCAGGTTTCGCAGGCCTTGTCGAAGGGCGTGCGCAATATCCTGCTTGCCCCACCCTCCTATTTCAAGAATGTGAGCGACGACGGCATCTTCGCCTGGTTTGCGGATGTGTTTGCGCGTGTGGGCGATACGGCGCGTGACGTGCTGGTTTATAACATTCCTTCAGTAACGATGGTCGCGTTGAGCGTCGATCTGGTCAGCCGTCTGCGAAAGGCCTTCCCCTCCGTCGTCACAGGCGTCAAGGATTCGTCCGGTGACTGGCCCTATACCGAAGCGCTGCTGCGCCAGCACGGCGACCTCATCATTCTGATCGGTGACGAGCGCCACCTCGCCAAGGGTGTGCGCATGGGCGGTCAGGGCGCGATTTCCGGCATGGCAAACTTCGCGCCGCACGAAGTCCGCGCCATGGCTGTCGATGGCCATGACGATCCGCGCGTCGAACACTTTGTCGCAGAGCTTCTCAAGCACCCCGTCACGCCAGCGGTGAAAGTCATGGTGTCAAAGATGACGGGCGATGATACATGGCTTGCGGTTCGCCCGCCCTTGACGTCGATCTCGGCTGACGGTCGGCGCGAGCTTACCCTTGCCTTTGACGCACTTTTCCGCACAAAGGCAGCGTAGCGCTTATGTACGAGGAGAGCCCGATGGATGGAGCCGACGAACAGCCGACGCTGAGAGAGAAAGCTTACGAGAGCTTTACCCGGCATCTGCTGGCGCGCGACGTCCGCCCCGGGCAATTCGTCTCCCAGCGCAGGCTGGTCGAACTGACCGGACTGACGCTCGGCGCCATCCGCGAACTCATTCCGCGGCTCGAAGCCGAGGGGCTCATCAAGACCGTGCCGCAGCGCGGTCTGCAGATTGCCCATATCGACCTCAATCTCATCCGCGAAGCCTTCCAGCTCCGGCTTTTTCTCGAAAAGGAAGCTGTCGGGATCTTCACGGAAACGGCAAGCGACGAGACCATTGCCGCACTTCTGAAGGAACATCGCGAGATCGTCGCGGCGATCGAAGGCGGCAATCATTCGCATGAACTGGAAGTCCACGCCCAGGCTGTGGACTGGGGCATGCATGACGCCTTTATCGATGCGTTGGGCAACACCATCATTTCCAACGCCTACCGCGTCAACTCGATCAAGATGCGTCTGATCAGCCAGGAGCGCTTTCGCATCGACGGGCGCGTCGGCCCGGTCATGGGCGAGCATCTTCGCGTGCTGGAGGCGATCGAACAAAGGAACGCGCAAGAGGCCGTCGATGCGCTTGCCGCACATATCAACCACGCACGAAGCCGTGCGCTGAGAATTTAGACCGACGCCTGCGGTGAGGAGATCGCAGGCCACACAGAGGAGGAGAACAGCATGTCATCATCATTCATTCGTCCGACGCGTCGAAACTTCCTGGCGGGTTCCGCAGCCATTGGTGCTGCCGGCCTGCTCGGCATCAAGCCCGCTTCGGCAGCCGTCGACTGGAAGCGCTTTGCCGGAACGACGCTCGAGGTCAACCTCGTCAAGAGCCCGCGCAGCGAAACGATCCTGAAATATCTGAGCGAATTCGAAGAGCTGACCGGCATCAAGGTCAATGCGGAGGCCACGCCCGAGCAGCAGCAGCGTCAGAAGACGACGATCGAACTCAGCTCGGGCAAGCCGAGCTTCGACGTCGTCCACCTCAGCTACCACGTCCAGAAGCGCCAGTTCGAAAAGGGCGGCTGGCTTGCCGATATCAGCGGCTTCGTCAAGGATCCGTCGCTGACCGACCCGTCGCTGGTCGAGAGCGACTTTGCCGAAGCCGGCCTTCAGTTCGCCAAGGATTCGCAAGGCGTGCTGCGCTCGCTTCCCTTCTCGGTGGACTACTGGATCGTCTACTGGAACAAGGAACTCTTCGAGAAGAAGGGCCTCTCCTACCCCTCGACCTTCGATGAGATGGTCAGTGCCGCCGAGGCGCTGACGGACCCGTCGTCCAATACCTACGGCTTCGTCGCCCGCGGCCTCAAGAATGCCAACGTCCCCGTCTGGACGACCCTGCTGCTCGGCTATGGCTCGACGCCTCTCGGCCCGGACGGAAAGCTGCGCACGACCTCGGACGAAGCTGTCGAAGCGGCAAAACTCTATCAGCGGCTGATGACGAAGGCCGCACCGGTCGGCGTTTCCGGATTCAACTGGGCGGAAGCGCAGTCGGCCTTCCTGCAGGGCAAGGTCGGCATGTGGCTCGACGGCGTCGGTTTTGCGCCGCCGATCGAGAACCCGGAAAAGTCGCGGGTTGTCGGCAAGGTCGGTTACGGCGTCATGCCGAAGGGGCCGAAGGCGCAGGCGGCCGCAACGACGGGCGACGGCATCGGCGTGACGGCGGCGAGCAAGAACAAGGAAGCAGCCTATCTCTTCTGCCAGTGGGTCATTTCCCACGATATGGGCGCGCGGCTGCTGCAGGCAGGTGCCGGCGTTCCGTTCCGCAACTCGGTTCTCGAGGACCCCAAGGTTCGCGAAGGCGTTACCATGCCGAGCAGCTGGGTCGATGCCGTCGCCGGCTCGGCAAAGGTTTCGCAGCTCGCGCTGCCGGTCATCATCCCGGTTACAGAGTTCCGCGACATCTACGGCGTCGGCCTGACCAACATGATCGGCGGCGCCGATCCGGCAGCGGAACTGAAGGCGGCAACGGCGCAGTTCGAACCGGTACTGGCCCGAAGCGAGGGATAATGGCATCCGTGAGCATGGACACCGCGCGGTCTGAAGACACCGCACATGGAAGGAGCAAGCCTGGAAGGCTTGCTCCGAACTACTGGCCCTTCGTTGTCCCGGCGCTGGTCGTCATCGCCGCGGTCATCGTATTTCCCTGGGTGTTCACGCTCTGGATGAGCGTGAACAGCTGGACCCTGGGCCAGCCGGTGGTTTTTGCCGGCCTGGACAATTACACCCGGCTGCTGGTGGACATGCGCTTCTGGGAGTCCTTGTGGCACACAGCGCTCTATACGCTGCTTGCCGTCGTTGCCCCGCTGTTTTTGGGCACGCTCGCCGCCCTGATCTTCGACGCGCAGTTTCCCTTCCGGGGATTGCTGCGCGGCGTCTTCGTCATGCCGATGATGGCGACACCCGTTGCCATCGCACTCGTGTGGACCATGATGTTCCATCCGCAGCTCGGCGTGCTGAATTACCTTCTGTCGCTTGTCGGCATCGGGCCGCAGGAATGGATCTACAACCAGAAAAGCGTCATCCCTTCGCTCGTGCTCGTCGAGACCTGGCAGTGGACGCCGCTGATCATGCTCATCGTCCTGGGCGGGCTCGCCGCCGTTCCGCGCGAGCCCTATGAAAGTGCCGAAATCGACGGGGCAAACGCCTGGCAGAAGTTCCGCTACCTGACCCTGCCGATGATCGCGCCCTTCCTGATGATCGGCGTCATCATCAGAAGCATCGATGCGGTGAAAAGCTTCGACATCATCTACGCGATGACGCAGGGCGGCCCCGGCACGGCGTCCGAAACGATCAACATCTACCTCTACAACACGGCCTTTTCCTACTACGACATCGGCTATGGATCGGCGATGGCGGTTGTCTTCTTCATCATCATCGTCGCGCTTTCCTTCGTGCTGATGATGGTCCGGCAGCGCGCCAACTGGTCCGACACGGAGACACGCTGATGAAACGCAAGACGATCGACCGTCTCGGGCTGCTGTTTGTCGCCCTCGTCATGGTCTCCCCGGTCATCCTGTTTTTCCTCTGGATGATTTCGCTCTCGCTCAAATATGAAATCGACAACGGCGCCTATCCGCCGATCTTCCTTCCCGAGCGTTTCGCATGGTCGAATTATGTGAAGGTGTTCGAGGAGAACAATTTCTTCCTCTATTTCTGGAACTCGATCCTCGTCACCGGTGGCGCAACCCTGCTTGCGCTGCTGATCGGCGTGCCCGCCGGCTACGGCATCGCGCGGCTGAAGGCCGAACGCTCTGCCATGGTCATCATGATCGCGCGCATGACACCCGGCCTGTCCTTCCTCATTCCCCTGTTCCTGCTGTTCCAGTGGCTCAACCTGCTCGGCACGCTCTGGCCGCAGATCATCATCCACCTCGTCGTGACCGTGCCGATCGTCGTCTGGATCATGATCGGCTATTTCGAGACGACGCCGATGGAGCTTGAGGAGGCAGCCAGCATCGACGGGGCGACGTCCTGGCAGGTATTCCGTCTGGTGGCGCTGCCGATCGCCAGGCCCGGCATCGTCGTCGCCTTCATCCTCTCCGTCATCTTCTCCTGGAACAACTTCGTCTTCGGCATCGTGCTTGCGAGCCGCGAAACCAGAACCCTGCCCGTGGCCGTCTACAACATGCTGTCCTTCGAGCAGGTCAGCTGGGGGCCGCTCGCCGCAGCCGCGCTCATCGTCACCCTGCCCGTGCTGGTGCTGACGATGTTTGCGCAAAAGCAGATCGTGGCCGGCCTGACGGCTGGTGCCGTCAAGGGCGGCTGACGCGGGCACTGAAAGGACCATCAACATGGCAAATGTGAATATTCGAAACGTCCAGAAGCGCTTTGGTGCCATCAACGTCATCAGGGACATCAGCGTCGATATTGCCGACGGCGAATTCGTCGTGCTCGTCGGCCCGTCCGGCTGCGGCAAGTCCACCCTGCTGCGCATGATCGCCGGCCTTGAAGAAATGAGCGACGGCGAAATCCGGATCGGTACTCGTGACGTCAGCAACCTGCGGGCGCGCGACCGCGATATCGCGATGGTTTTCCAGAACTATGCGCTCTATCCGCATATGAGCGTCGCCGACAATATGGGCTTTGCCCTGAAGCTGAAGAAGGCCGATGCTTCGGAGATTTCCGAGCGTGTCAACAAGGCCGCCAACATTCTCGGCCTCGAAAAGCTGCTCGACCGCTATCCGAAGCAGCTTTCGGGCGGTCAGCGTCAGCGCGTGGCCATGGGCCGGGCGCTGGTGCGCGATCCGCAGGTCTTCCTGTTCGACGAGCCGCTTTCCAATCTCGACGCCAAACTGCGCGTGCAGATGCGCGCCGAAATCAAATCGCTGCATCAGCGCATCAAGACCACCACGATCTATGTCACCCATGACCAGATCGAGGCAATGACGATGGCCGACAAGATCGTCGTTCTGCACGATGGCGTCATCGAACAGGTCGGCGCGCCGCTGGAACTCTATGACCGCCCCGCCAATCTCTTCGTCGCCGGCTTTATCGGCTCGCCCTCGATGAACTTCATCGACGGCAAGATCGAGGAGGGCGTGTTCCGCACGCAGAAGGGCCTCGTCCTGCCGCTGCCGGAAAACATCAAGAGCGCACCGCCCGCAGGTGAGCTCGTCTACGGCATCCGTCCCGAACATATCCGCGCCGGCCAGGGCGGAATTGCCGGCCGCGCCGAGATCGTCGAGGGAACCGGATCGGAAATCTTCGCCAAGCTCGACTGCGGCGGCGAAGAGATTTCCTGCCTCTTCCGCGAACGGCTGGCGATTGCTTATGGCGATACCGTCTCGATCTCCATCGATCCGGCAAGTGTGCACCTGTTCGACAAGTCGACTGGCCGGCGCATTTGAACACGACTTTTCCCGATCCGGACCGCAGGCAGCGCCATGTGCTGTGCGTCGGCGCGGCCGTGCTCGACACGCTGTTTCGTGTCCGCACGATTCCGCAGGCGCCGGGCAAGGTCCTGCCTCATGAGATGCTGCAGGTGGCCGAGGGCATGGCGTCCAGCGCGGCCTATGCGATTGTCCGCCTCGGGGGCCTGGCAAGCCTGTGGGGCGCCGTCGGCGGCGATCAGGCCGGCCAGCAGATCCTGTCGGAACTGGAACAGGCCGGTATCGATGTCAGCGGCAGCGCACGGGTGGTCGGCGCCCGCTCGGCCGTTTCGTCGATCCTCATCGACGACGATGGGGAAAGGCTGATCATCCCCTTCTACGATCCACGCCTGCATGAAGATGTCAGGACGGTCACGGCCGGCGATCTCGCGGCATTCGATGCCGTCATGGTCGACGTGCGCTGGCCGGCTCTCGCCCTCAAGGTCCTTCAGGCTGCGCGGGCGGCGGGAAAGCCTGCGATCCTCGACGGAGATGTCGCTCCGCCTGATATCATCGATATGCTGGCGAGACATGCCGACCATATCATCTTTTCGGAGCCGGCCGCCTGCAGCCTTTCGCAGGTCGACGATCCGGCCGGCATGGTGCCGTTCCTCAAAAGGCAATATCCGCAGGCATTGGTCGTCGTCACGGCCGGAGAGCGGGGCAGCTACTGGTGGAACGACGAAACCGCAGGCGTCGCGCATGTGCCCGCATTTCGGGTCAGGACGGTCGATACGCTCGCGGCCGGAGACATTTTCCACGGCGCCTATGCGCTGGCGATCACAGAGGGATTGGCGACCGATGCCGCCATCCGGATGGCCTCTGCCGCCGCCGCATTGAAATGCAGCACCTTCGGCGGGAGGCTTGGCGCGCCGGAACGCGCCGCGGTCATGGCCCTCCTTGGCGAGGGAACGCATGGCCCGCTGGCGTCGGCCGGTACGATCGCCGGCCCACCCGGTTAGGCCGTCAGTTTTCGCTCACATAGGCAAGATAACGCTTCTTGCTGGGCTGCAGGTGATCGACGCAGAGCTGTGCGAGGACCCAATTGTCCCTGCCCTTCAGCATCTCGATCATCAGCCGGTGATGCTCGTGCGAGATGCGCAGCGATTCCTTGCTGGACATGGAGTTGGCGCGCACCGGCAGGCTGAGGCGCATGTAAAGCTCGATCGACTGGACGAGATGGGAATTGCCGCAAGCGCTGAACAGCGTCAGGTGAAACTTGTCGTTCGTCTCGTGTACGCCGCGCAGGTAGCCGGATTCGACGTGCCGGCCGTGCTCCTCGTGCAGCGCCGTCAGCTCGGCGATCAATTCGTCGGGCGCGGGCAAGGGAATCCAGAGGGCGGCCTGACGCTGCAGCAACTCGCGCACGTCGTAGATTTCCTGCACCTGCCGCGGGGTCAGGGAGCGCACGGTCGCCCCCTTGTTGCGCTCGCGCACGACGATGCCCATCGTCTCCAGCTGGACGATCGCCTGGCGGGCGAAATGGCGGGTGACGTGGAAGCGCGCCAGCAGCGTATCTTCGGTGAGCCGCGTGCCGGGCGCCAGCCGCCCGAAGATGATGTCTTCCTCGAGCGCACGCGCGATGCTCAAATCGTCGTGTTCGATCTCGTCCTCTCTGATATCGTCAAGCGTCTGCATCCATAATCCTCCGGCGGCAAGCCATCTTATCGCGGTTTGTGTCGAGCGTCGAACCGGCTCAGCCGGTAGATGTCCTCGACCAGCGCCAGCGTCCTGATATTGTCGGCAGGCATCGTCTCCATCACCACACGGCCATCCAGCCCGTCGAGGAAATGGGCAATCGTTGCGTCATAGGCGCCTTGATAGACGGCATCCGCATCGAACTCTTCCTCGCGCTCGGCCCGGCCCCTGGCCGACAGACGGCTTCCATACAATTCCAGCGTCGCCTGCGTCCCGAATATCCGCAGATGATCGCGCGGCGCCGGCGGCGCGCCATGCACCGCCAGATTGGCGTTTACAGTGACGATTGCCCCGTCGTCCAGACGGCGCAGCACGACCGAAGCCACATCTTCTGCAACGATATCGTCATTGCTGCGTTCGAGCCGTGCGGCCACCACCTCCAGTTCGCCAAGCAGATAACGCAGCGTATCGAGATGATGGATCATCACCTCCATGACGAGCAGGCGCTGCTGCCTGCGAAAAAACGGCTGGCGGACGAGCGCCGGCCTGTTGCCCTCGGCATCGGCAATCATGCCGCTCGAGAAGAATTCGAACTGGACCTGCCTGATATCGCCGGCAATACCCTCCTCCAGCCAGGCCTTCAGCCGGCGGTAATAGGCGCGAAACCGCCAGTTCTCGTGCACCATCAGGCGGATCGCTTCCGGCAGCTCCGCAACGAGCGCCGCCGCCTGATCGTAGTCCGGTGCCAGCGGCTTCTGGCAGAGAATATCGAGACCCCTTTGCGCCGCCAGCCGGACCAGCTCGACGTGAACCTCACGCGGCGCGCAGATATCGACCGCATCGAGCGCTTCTTCCGCCAGCATCGCTTCTGCGCTCGCATAAGTCCTGGCAATGCCGAAGGCCCTGCTTCTGGCCGCGCGCGCCTGCGCGGCCGGATCGGCGATCGCCACGACCTCGGCGCGCGCCGACTGCTTCATCCAGGCAGGCAGGTGATATTCGCTGACCCAGCCGGCGCCGATAATTCCCACCCGCCTTCGTTTGATCTCTGCCATGACTGCTCCCGTCTCATTTTATCGATAATTTAAACGTCGCCAGTAGAAATGCCAATGCGTTTCAGCGACCAAAAAACGAAGATATGTCGAATTATCTTAGATTTTCTGCTGTTCACCCCTTCAAGTGCAGCGATAGGCAAGAGTGTCGACACATCTTCTTTATTGACAATCTTGCATATCCCACTAGGCTTGAGCTCAATTTAAGGGATAAGGGAGGAACAATGTCGAGCGGTCTTCGTCGCAAGCTGACGAGTTACGGCGATCAGGGTTTTTCCCTTTTCCTCAGAAAGGCCTTCATCAAGGCGATGGGCTATTCGGATGACGCCCTCGATCGGCCGATCGTGGGCATTGCCAATACCTATAGCGATTTCAATCCGTGCCACGGCAATGTTCCGCAGCTGATCGAAGCCGCCAAGCGCGGCGTCATGCTGGCCGGCGCCATGCCGATGGTCTTCCCGACCATGTCCATTCACGAGAGCTTTGCCTCGCCGACCTCGATGTACCTGCGCAATCTGATGGCGATGGAGACCGAGGAGATGATCCGCGCCCAGCCGATGGATGCCGTGATCCTGATCGGCGGCTGCGACAAGACATTGCCGGCACAGATCATGGCGGCGGCCAGCAGCGAGATCCCGGCGATCTTCCTGCCGACCGGGCCGATGGCCGTCGGCCATCACAAGGGCGAACGGCTGGGCGCCTGCACCGATTGCCGCCGTTTCTGGGGCCGCTTCCGCGCCGGCGAAATCGACGAGGCGGAAATTACCGACGTCAACAACAAGCTCGCAAGCTCGGTCGGCACCTGTACTGTCATGGGCACAGCCAGCACCATGGCCAACCTGACCGAGGTGATGGGGCTCTGCCTGCCGCGGGCAGGATCGGCACCTGCTGCCGAATCCGAGCGGGTGCGGCTTGCCGAAGAGACCGGCCGCGTCGCCGCCGGGCTCGCCGCCAAGGAAGATGCGCCGACCGTGCGCGATATCCTCACACCCGCCGCCATCCGCAACGGCCTCGTCGCGCTGCAGGCAATGGGCGGCTCGACCAATGCCGTCGTCCATCTTGCCGCCATTACCGGGCGGCTCGGCCTTCGCCTCGACATGGCCGAGCTCGACAGGCTCGGCAAGATCATCCCGCTGCTTGTCGATCTGCAGCCCTCCGGCCAGCACTATATGGAGCAGTTCCATGAGGCCGGCGGCGTGCAGGCGCTCCTGAAGGCGGTGCGCCACGAGATCGACGGCAGTCAGCGGACGATCTACGGCAAGACGATCGGCGAGGTGATCGACGCGGCTCCCGATGAGCCCGGCCAGACCATCATCCGCACCGTGGAAAAGCCGCTGAAGCCGATCGGCACAATTGCCGTCCTCCACGGCAATCTGGCGCCGCGCGGCGCCGTCATCAAGCAATCGGCGGCATCGAAGGATCTGCTGCAGCATGAAGGGCGAGCGGTGGTCTTCGATTCTGTCGAGGACATGGCCCTGCGGATCGATCGCGACGACCTCGACGTCAGCCCGGACGACGTTCTCGTGCTGCGCAATGCCGGCCCCAGGGGCGCGCCGGGCATGCCGGAAGCCGGCTATCTGCCGATCCCGCGCAAGCTTGCACGGCAGGGCGTGAAGGACATGGTGCGCATCTCTGATGCCCGCATGAGCGGCACCGCCTTCGGGACGATCGTGCTGCATATCGCCCCGGAAGCAGCGGCGGGCGGACCGCTGGCGATCGTCAGAACCGGAGACCGAATTCGCCTCGACGTCCGGGAAAGACGCATAGACCTTGCCATCGACCCGGCCGAATTCGACCGGCGTGTGGCCGAGCTTGGAAAAGTACCGGCCGCCGAGCCGGCACGCGGTTATGCCAAGCTCTATCATACGCGTGTGCTGCAGGCCGACGAAGGCGTCGATTTCGATTTCCTCCAGCATGAGGAGTTGGAAGGGAAATGAGCCTCGCGGACAATGAAGCGCCACTCTGCCTGCCGCGCCTGCCGCTGGCGCGTCTTCCCGCAAAGCCGCTGCCACAGGGCACGATCGATACGCATTTCCATGTCTTCCGGTCGGGCGCGCCGCTCAACACGCCCCGCAGCTATACGCCCCGGATCGCGACGACCGCTGACTGGATTGCCTTCGCCGACAGGCTCGGCATCGCCAGGGGCATCCTCGTGCAGCCGAGCGTCTACGGCCTTGACAACCGGGTTCTGATCGAGGCCCTGGCCGCCTTCCCGGAGCGCCTGCGCGGTATCGTCGTCATCGAACCCGAAACAGGCTCCGACGAGATCGCCCGGCTGGATCTGCTCGGCGTGCGCGGCGTTCGCATCAACACCCGCAACAAGGGCGGCTTGCCGCTGGCGGCCGCCGAGAGGCTTGCGGCAGCGATCCGCGATTTCGGCTGGTCGCTGCAGCTTCAGGTCAGCCCGGACCAGATCGACGATCTTGCCGGACGGCTGCCGTCTCTCGGCATCCGCTTCGTGATCGATCATCTGGGTTTCATACCGCTCGCCGACGGCGCATGGCGCCAGCACCTTCCGGCGCTGCAGCGGCTCGCCGATCATCCCGGCGGCTATATCAAGCTGACGGCTCCCTATCGGCTGACGCGTGAGCCCGGCTATGCCGGCTTTGCCGAAGTGGTGCGCGCGCTTGCGGCCAGCCATCCGGAAAAACTGCTCTGGGGCAGCGACTGGCCGCATACCGAGCTCTGGAACGACATGCCCGACGATGCCGACCTGATCGACGGCATGCAGGAGGCGATCGGCGAGGCCGCGCTTGCCCGCAGGATTTTTATCGAAAATGCCGAAACGCTGTTCTTCGGCCGCTGAGCGCGAAGGCGGCCGAAAAGATTGGCCAGCAATACCGGCAAAAGTAGCGAGATCATTGAATGCCACCTGTTTTGACGCTATATAGTGTCAATGATAGCGGCATGGAGATGGATCATGGGCCTGGCACAATATGCAGATGACGGGCTGTTCGCCCCCCGCAAGATCGCCGATGCCTTCCGCACGACCAGCGAGGAGATTGCCCGCACCGCCGGTCTCGGCAAGGATGCGATCCAGCGCAAGGACCGACTGCGCTCGGACAAGACGCAGCGGCGGCTGCGCGAGATGATCGAGGTCGTCAATAAGGTCGAACCCCGCTTCGGATCGGCGCTGATGGCCTATGCCTGGTATCGTTCCGAACCCCTGTCGGGCTTTTCCGGCCAGACGGCGATGCAGCTCGTTCGCGACGGGCGGGCGGAGGAAGTGCTCGACTATATCGATGCGATCGATGCCGGCGTCCACGCCTGATCCCGGCCGATGCGCTACGAAGGAAAGCTCTATCGCGCGCTGAACCCGATCTATGCCCGCCAGCCGCTCTCCGGCCGCGGCGCGGAGCTTTATGGCGGTCGCTTCAATCCCAAGGGAATGCCGGCGCTCTATACGTCGCTCTCGGTACTGACGGCGCTCAGGGAGGCCAATCAGGTCGGCAGCCTGCAGCCGACGACACTCGTCTCCTACGAGGCCGATATCGAACGCGTCTTCGACACGAGGGACGAGAGCGCCCTCCAGGCGCTCGGCATCGATGCCGCGGCACTTGCCTCACCAGGCTGGCGCGATGAAATGAGGGTCAAGGGCGAAGCGAGGACGCAGGCTTTTGCCCGACACCTCGCATCCGAAGGCTATCACGGGCTGCTGGTCAGGAGTTTCGCGCCCGCAGCGAGAGCCGAAGATATCAATCTTGTCCTGTGGCGGTGGGGCGACAAGGCGCCCTGCCGGCTGACCTTGATCGACGACGAGGGTAGACTGTCCTGACCGTGCAAGCCATCAGCGCCGGCCATCATTGCCGGCGCTGATAGTCTTTCGCATCTCAGGCGGCGCGTACCTTGTTCGGCCGTGCCCATTCCGGCAGCCAGTCGCCATGGCTGGCGAGCAGTTCGTCGACCAGCGACCAGATCTGGTCGAGATCGAGTTCGGCGGCCGTATGCGGGTCCATCATCGCGGCATGATAGATATGTTCGGGATTTTCCGTCATCAGTGCCTGGACCGTCAGTTCCTGGACATTGATGTTGGTGCGGATCAGCGCCGTCAGCTGCGGCGGCAGATCACCGATGAAGGTCGGCTGGATGCCGGAGGCATCGACGAGGCAAGGCACTTCTGCGGCGCAATTGGCCGGCAGTGAAGTGATGCAGCCATTGTTGCGCACATTGCCGTAGATGACCGAGGGTTCGCCGGTCCAGACCGAATTGATGATCGAGGACGCATATTCCTTCGACGGCTTGACTTCGATCGTGTCGGCAGACCGATAGGTCTCCGCCTGCCCCTTCCAGCGGGCGATCTGTTCGATGCAGCGCTTCGGATATTCATCGAGCGGAATGCCGAACTTCTCGATCAGGTCCTCGCGGCCTTCCTTGATGAAGTATGGCGTGTATTCGGCGAAATGCTCCGAGCTTTCGGTAACGAAATAGCCGAGACGCGTCAGCATCTCGTAGCGTACCTTGTTCGGGCAGCGCGGATTCCAGCCGGGCTTCGGCGCGCGGCCCTCGCGGTAGGCGCGCACCAGATCGGGATAAAGGTTCTTGTAGGAACCGTCCGGCTGGCGATGCTCGAACTTCAGGTAGAAGGCCATGTGGTTGATACCGGCCGAGCGGTAGCGGATCTCGTCATAGGGAATGTCGAGATCGTGGGCGAGTTCCATCGCCGTGCCCTGCACGGAATGGCAGAGGCCGACCTGTTTGATATCAGGGTATTTCTCGGCAATCGCCCAGGTATTGATCGCCATCGGGTTGACGTATTGCAGCATGATGGCGTTCGGGCAGACGGCGCGCATATCCTCGCAGATCTTCCAGAGATGCGGCACGGTTCTGAGGCCGCGCATGATGCCGCCGACGCCGAGCGTGTCGGCAATGGTCTGGCGCAGGCCGTATTTCTTCGGCACTTCGAAATCGGTGACAGTGCAGGGCTCGTAGCCGCCGATCTGGAAGGCGACGACGACGAAATCGGCGCCCGAGAGCGCCTTGCGCTGATCGGAATAGGTCTCCGCCTTCGCCTTCACGCCAAGCGTGGAAATCAGCTTGTTGACGACGATGGCGCTTTCTTCCAGCCGCTGCGGATTGATGTCCATGAGCGCGATCGTGGCCCCCGACAGCGCCGGACGCTGCAGGATATCGCCGACGATATTCTTCATGAAAACGGTGGAGCCAGCTCCGATGAACGCTATTCTGGGATTTGCCATATGAACCTCCGGCATTCTGAAATCAGGCTACCTCGAAAGCGGCTTTGACGAGCCGTTCGGTGTAGGGTGTCTTGGGATTGGAAAGGACTTCGTTGACAGGTCCCTCTTCCATGATCTTGCCGTGCTGCATGACGATGACACGGTGGCAGAGGGCACGCACGACTTTCAGGTCGTGCGAGATGAAAAGGTAGCTCAGACCCCGCTCGTCCTGCAGCTTGCGCAACAGCTCGATGATCTGCGCCTGGACGGAGAGATCGAGCGCCGAGGTCGGCTCGTCGAGCAGGATGAATTCCGGCTCCAGCGCAATCGCCCGGGCAATGGCGATGCGCTGGCGCTGGCCGCCGGAAAATTCATGCGGGAAGCGTGAGAGGATATTGCCGGGCATGCCGGCGGCGACCAGGGCCTCGCGCACGCGGTCGAGACGTTCTGCCCTGCTGGCGCCGAGCTTGTTGACGATGAGCCCTTCCTCGATGATCTGGCCGATCGTCATGCGCGGATTGAGCGAGGCGAAGGGATCCTGGAAGACGACCTGCATACGCGAGCGCAGAGACCGCATTTCCGCCCGCGACTTGCCGTGGATCGGCTGCCGGTCGAAATAGATCTCGCCATTGTCCGTATCGCTGAGCCTCAGCAGCGCCTGGCCGAAGGTGGTCTTGCCCGAACCGGATTCGCCGACGAGGCCGAGCGTCTCGTGCCGCCTCAGCGTCAGATTGAGGCTGTCGACGGCGACCAGCTCGCGCAGCTCCGGCTTGAAGAAACCGCCGTGGCGCATCATGAAGGAAACGCGCACACCGCGCGCATCGAGAATGATATCCGATCCCTCGGGCAGCGGATTGGCCTGGCCGCGCGGCTCGGATGCGAGCAGATGCTTGGTGTAGGGGTGCTGCGGATTGGCGAAAAGCTGTTCGGTCACATTGTGCTCGCGCATCTCGCCATGCTGCATCACGTAAACATAGTCGGAGAATTTGCGCACCACCGTCAGGTCATGGGTGATGAGGATCACCGCCATCCGCAATTCCTTCTGCAGGTTGCGGATGAGATTGAGGATCTGTGCCTGGACGGTGACGTCGAGCGCCGTCGTCGGTTCGTCGGCGATCAGCACATCGGGATCGTTGGCGAGCGCCATGGCGATCATGACGCGCTGGCGCTGGCCGCCGGAAAGCTGATGCGGGTATTGGCGCAACCGCGCCTCGGGATCGGGGATCTGCACCTGATTCAGCAGTTCCAGTGCCCGTGCCTCGGCCTGCCTGCGGCTCATCTTGCGATGAACCCGGATCGCCTCGACGATCTGGCTGCCGATCGTGTAGATCGGGTTCAGCGAGCTCATCGGCTCCTGGAAGATCATCGAGATGCGGTCGCCGCGCAGCCTGCGGCGGGCTTTCTCGGAAAATTTCAGGATATTGGCGCCATCATATTCGACGCTCGAGCGCGGCGAGATGACCGCGCGCTTGGAAAGCAGGCCCATGACGGTGCGCGCCGTCACGGATTTTCCGGAGCCGGACTCCCCGACAATGGCGATCGTTTCGCCGCGATAGAGCTGGAAGGAAATGTCCTTCACGGCTTCGACGGTGCCGTGCTCGACCTTGAAGTTCACGCCGATATTGCGCGCATCGATAACAGGGCTTTCCGTGCGGCCATCGTGATCGTGACGGACGGGCGGGGCGAAGGAACTGACGAGAGCGAGAGCCATCTTCATCACCTCAATAGGGATCGACCGCATCGCGCAGACCGTCGCCCAACGCATTGAAGGCGAAGACGGTGATCAGCACGAAGGCGACGGGAGCGAGAATCCAGGGGTAGGTTCCGATGACGGAATAGTTGGCCGTATCCTGCAGCATCAGCCCCCAGGAAATCAGCGGCGGCTTTACGGCAAAACCCAGGAAGCCAAGGAAGGATTCGAGCAGCACAACGCTTGGAATATGGATGGTGACGGCTACGATCACATGGCTCATCACATTCGGAAAGATGTGCTGGAAGATGATGCGCCGGTCGGTGGCACCGACCGCCATTGCCGCCCGCACATATTCGATACGCGCCAGCGCCAGCGTCTTGCCGCGCACCTCGCGCGACATCTGCGCCCAGCCGAGCGCGGACATGACGAAGATCACGAAGGCGAGGAAGACATTGGTCGGCGCCGTGATCGGGATCAGCGAGGTCAGCGCGAGATAGAGCGGCAGCTGCGGGAAGGCGAGCACCAGTTCGACGAAACGCTGCACCCAGATATCGAAAGTGCCGCCGTAATAGCCTGAGACCATGCCGACCATGGTGCCGACGACGGTGACGATGAAGACCACCGTCAGCGCGATCATCAAGGAGATGCGCGAGCCGATGATGGCACGCGAGAGCACATCACGGCCAAACTTGTCGGTGCCGAGGAAATGCACCGGCTGACCATCGGCCGAACCGAAGAAATGGCGATTGGCGGGGATGAGGCCGAGCAGATTGTAATCGGCACCCTTGACGAAGAAGCCGAGCAGGCGCGGATTGTCATAATCCAGGCCGACGATCGGCTGGAAGGTGACGGGATCAAGCTCTTCGGAATCGGCCAGCGCATAGACGCGCGGCCAGACGAGATTGCCTTCCTTGTCGTGGATGCTGACGAGCTGCGGCGGCGCGAAGCCGACATCGGTCGCCTTCGGGTCCATCGGCGCGAAGAAATCGGCAAAAAGCGCCATAATGATCAGGAGGCCGACGAGGATCAGGCCGATCATGCCGGTCCAGGAGCGCCGCAAACGGCGCCAGACCAGCGCCATGTAGCTCTCATTGCCGTGGCCGGCGTTCTTGACCGTTTCCTCATGCGGCGGTGGCGGCGTGGAAGAGTCGAAGGCAAACATATCAGGCTCCTCCATATTGACGGACCCGCGGATCGAGCATGGCAAGCAGCATGTCGGCGATGATATTGCCGACGATCAGCGTCGCCGAGAGCACCAGCATGAAGGTCGCGGTGACATAGACATCGCCGATCGCCATGGAGCCGACGATGGCCGGACCGACGGTCGGCAGGGTGAAGATGATTGCGGTCTCGATCTCGCCCGTCAGCATGTAGGGAAGCACGACACCCTGATACATGACGAGCGGATGCAGCGCGTTCGGCACGGCATGGCGCATGACGACCGCCCCGCCCGAAAGGCCCTTGGCGCGCGCCGTCTCGACATATTGAGCGTTCAGCGTATCCAGCAGATTGCCGCGCATCACCCGCATGTTATAGGCGAGCCCGCCGAAGGTGGCGATCGCGACCACCGGCCAGACATGGCTGACGAGATCCATGAATTTCGCCCAGGACCACGGCGCCCCGCCATATTGCGGCGAGAAGAAACTGCCGATCTCCGTGACGTTGAACTGGAAGACGAGCAGATAGACGATGATCAGCGCCATGAGGAAGCGCGGCACCGTCATGCCCAGAAACGAGATGCCGGATAGGAGGCTGTCGATCCAGCTATACTGGCGGGTGGCCGCCCAGATGCCGAAGGTAATGCCGAGAATGGATGCGAAGATGTGGCAGACCAGCGCCAGAGCCAGCGTGCGCGGCAGGCGCTCGCCGACCACATCGGCCACCGGCTTGTTGTAATACATGCTGTAGCCGAAATCGCCTTCGGTCACGATGCCCTTGACCCAGTTGACGTACTGGACAACGAGCGGCTTATCGAGGCCATGCTCGACACGGTAGGCCTCAGCCTGCGCATCGGCCTGGGCAAAGGAGGCTCCGCCCTGATTGATCAGCTGTGAACGGATATAGTCTGCATAATCTCCGGGCGGTGCCTGGATGATGGCAAAGGTTACTACGCTCAGGATGAAGAGGACGGGGATCGCCGAGGCGATGCGCATGAGCAGGAATCGTAGCATCGGACGGTTCGCTTCTCCTTGCCGTCAGCCGCTCGTCTCCAGCGCGGCCGGCTTGTTGGTTCTGACCGGCCGCGCGCATCACGCGCGGCCGGAATTTCTTCTTTCGGGAGGGAGCTAGTTAATCGGACCCTTGTCGCCGGGCTTGCCGGGCAACTGACCGGGGAAGAGTTCGTACTTGCCCTGCTTGTCTGCGGCCACCCACAGGCGTTCGCGGATGACGGAGTCTTCGGCCCAGTTGAACATCATGATCGGCGTGCCCTCAGGGATGTTCGAGAAGCGCTTGTTGATGATCAGCGCACCCGGATATTCCGTCAGGCCGACGGTGTCGACATGCTCCGTCGCCGTCTTCTGGTACTGTTTCATCAGCGCTACACGTTCGTCATTGTCCTGGCTGGCACGGAACTTGTTGACGATGTCGGCAAGTTCCTTCTCGTAGGGCATGAGATCGAGCTGGTCATCCTTGCCGGCGCGGTGATGCCAGCTGGTGCGCGGGCCGACCGCGGCAAGCTGCTCGGTATTCTGCACCACGGAGGCAAGTTCGGACGCATTGCGCTGGATCAGCCAGTCGAACTGGCCGGCATAATGCGCATTATCGCGCTTCGGACCGTCGAGGGCATTGATGATGACCTTGAGCCCAAGCTTTTCCATCTGGCCGACGACGCCTTCAGCCAGGCTCTTGTCGGTGGCGTAGCCGTTGTTGACGAGAAGCACGATCTCGACATCCTTGCCGCCTTCGGTTCCGGCCGGGAAGTTCACGAAGCCGTCGCCATCCGTATCCTTCAGGCCCACCTTGGCAAGCAGCGCCTTGGCACCCTTGAGATCGAAGGGATAATAGACGGTCGAGTTGCGATCGTAGAAGCTGGTGCCCGAAGACAGGCCGCCGGCATAGATCGCCGTGAACGGACCCTTGACGAGGGAATCGCCGATCGCCTTGCGGTCGATCGCCATGGTCACGGCCTTGCGGAAGTCCTCGTTGCGGTTGAGTTCGCGGATCGCCTGGCCGCGGGCGTCGGGATCACCCCAGCCGTTGGCCGAGAGGTTCATGCGCAGGTTATAGCCGATGAGACGCGGGCCGAAGGCAAGACGCGCCGGAGCGGTCTTTTCGGCGGCACGCTTCAGCGAGGCGACGAAATTTTCCGGCTGCTCGAGATTCGAGAAGTCGGCGGAGCCGGCAACGGCCTGCACGTCGCGGTCGGCCCAGGTCGAGAGCTTGTACTGCAGCTCGTTGAGGTAAGGCAGCTGGTTGCCCTTCTCGTCGACCTTCCAGTAATAGGGATTGCGGCGCATGACGATGATATCGTCAGGCCGGTATTCGACCGGCACCCAGGCGCCCATGACCGGCATGTTCATGAATTCCGGCGGGAAGGCGTTCTTGAACTGGTCGTAGGTGTTCTTCGAATATTTCGGATGCTGCGGCTTCAAAATATGCGAGGGACCCGGGCAGAAGTTCGGGTAGGCCATCGTATAGAGGTATTGCTTCGGGAAGGCTTCCTTGAAGGTCCATTCGACGGTGTAGTCGTCAATCTTCGTGAGCGTCGTGCCTTCACCGAAAGCTTCCGGCGATGCGCCGCCGCCAAGCGGCGACACGTTCGGATCGATAACCTCGTCTTCCCAATAGAACATGACGTCGTCGGCATTGAACGGCGCGCCGTCGGACCATTTGGCCCCTTCGATCAGATGCATGGTGAGCTTGTGGCCGTCCTGCGACCACTCCCAGCCCTTGGCGAGGTTCGGCAGCGGCTCGGTATCCTTGGCTTCCACCTGGAAGAGCGGCGCAGTGCGCGTCAGGCATTCGGAGAGGCCGATATCGATGCCGCCCCAGCCCTGCGTCTGGCCGGCGCCGTAATTCCAGCCTTCCGGCCGGCCGCCGATGACATGGCGCATCACGTCACCATAGACGCCGGTGCCGTCAGGCATGTTGCCGGTCTTGAAGACCAGCGGCTCCTTCGGCAGGCGATCCTTGACCGGCGGCAGCTTGCCGCTGTCGACGAAATTCTTCGTCACCCAGTCCGGCTCGTGATATTCCGGCAGCGCCTTGAACTCCAGGATGGAGTCGCGCGACACATATTTGATCTTGCCTTCCGCCGGGAATGCCGGCGGGGCCGGCGGCACCGTCGGCTCGGATGCGTGGGCATTCAGGGCCGCGACTGAAACGCCAAGCGCCAATCCCGCCAGGATGCCGATTTTACGGAAATTCGTCATCGTCTCTCCCTCTTGTTCCGGAGCGCTCGCACGCGTCTCCGCTTCTCCTCAAACATGATGACGGAAGCTCGAGTGCGACGGCCTTCCTCCCGAAGACCGCCGCAGCCTCCTTCACCTGATCTAGACGGCCTGCTTCAGCGCCGCCTTTTCGACGCGAAGCTCCTCAATGGAGCGGACATGGCGGCGTGCTGCCCCTTCCCACTCCCTCGTCTTCACCTTGGCGTTCGCCAGCCGCTCCTTCGCGGCCGGGACCGCATGCGCATATTGCGGCAGCCAGCGGGCCTGGGCGACGACCATCTCATCGACCATCTGCCACACCTCTTCCGGCGTCGAGACGGCTCCGACAAGCGGATCGTGCAACACGGCGAGCTTCAGGAGATCGATATCACCCGCGATAGCGGCATGAACCGACATGCGCTGGACATTGATCGACGAAATGCAGGTTGCCGCGCAGGCTTCCGGGATGGTGATGCCGGAGACCATGTTGATGCCGAAGCGATCGACGAAGCCGGGCGACTCGATGATCGCGTCCGACGGCAGGTTGGTGATGACGCCGGTATTCTTGACGTTGAAGTGACCGCGATAGACACGACCGGTCTCGAGCGCCTCAAGGATATGGCTTGCGTGTTCGTTGGAGCGCTTGGCCGGATCGATCGGCTTTTCGGCAGAGGCAAGGAATTGTGGGAATTCCGTTTCGAACCAGTTGCGGGTCTCGGTCGAGTGGCGCAGATAACCGCCGGTCTCGCCGTGGATCCAGTCGGACATATCGATCCAGCGGGTAATTTCCTCCGGCCGTTTGCGGTACCAGGGCAGGTATTCCGAGAGATGGCCGTTGCTTTCGGTCGAATAGACGCCGAAGCGCTTCAGGACGTCGATGCGCAGCTTCTCCTGCTGCGAATAGACCGGATGCGCCTCGAAGGCGGCAACCAGCTCGTCCTTGCCGATCTTGCGGCCGTTCAGGCGCAGATCGACGAACCAGGTCTGGTGGTTGATGCCGGAGCAGACATAGTCGAGTTCGCTCTGCGACCTGGCGCCGAGCACTTCGGCGATCTGTTCTGCACCGTGCTGGACGCCATGGCAGAGGCCGACCGTATCGACCTTGCCATATTCGATGGCGGCCCAGGTGTTCATCGCCATCGGGTTGGCATAGTTCAGGAACTTGGCCCCCGGTGCCGCCACCTCGCGGATATCCTTGCAGAAATCGAGGATGACCGGAATGTTGCGCTGGCCGTAGAGAATGCCGCCAGCGCAGATCGTATCGCCGACGCACTGGTCGATGCCGTATTTCAGGGGAATCCGGATATCGTCGGCATAGGCTTCCAGCCCACCGACGCGCACGCAGCTGATGACGTAGCGTGCGCCTTCGAGCGCCTTGCGCCGGTCCGTCGTTGCCGTCACCCTGGTCGGCAGCCTGTTTGCCTCGACGATCTTGTCGAGAATGGCCTTGATCATCTGAAGGTTATGTTCGCTGAGGTCGGTCAGCGCGAATTCGATATCCTTGAATTCCGGCACGCAGAGAATGTCCGTGAACAGCTTCTTGGTGAAGCCGACGCTGCCTGCCCCGATAATAGCGATTTTGAAACTCATATCCTTCACCTCGATCCGATCAAATGCTAGGGAGAAAGACAGCAAAGGAGGGCCGGGCGCCATGCTTGCGCATGTCGTCCAAAAATACCGGAAATGGTGCCTGTATTCCTCCCGGCCGTTCTTTCGACCGCGATCTCTTCCTCTTGTGAGAGGGGATTATGCGCATATTCGGCAGAGCGGCCAGAGAAGGATTATGCTTTCGAGGGTAATTTTGTGCTGCAGGATTTGATCGCCAACGGCCAGTCGATGAGGACGGTTTCGCTGCCGCGCGGCCGCCAGCGCCTGCACGCCATGCCGACAAGCGCCGGCTATGAGGTGCGCGAAGACGAAACCTATGACTGGGACGGCCGGAAGCGCGGCCAGACACCGTTCACGGTGCTGCAGCACACGATCAGCGGCACCGGCCGCTTGCGCTACCAGAACCGCAACTACAAGCTCCAGAGCGGCGATACGATGATGGTGCTCGTACCGCATAACCACCGCTACTGGCTGGAAAAGGGCGAGCGCTGGGAATATTTCTGGATCTCGATGAACGGCGAGGAGACGCTGCGCATCCACAAGATGGTGCTGGCGCTCGCCGGTCCGGTTCTGAAACTGCAGCAGTCGACCATCGATCATCTGGCCGATTGCAGCCTGCGCCTTGTCAAGGGCGCAAACACCCCCGGCTCGGCCTCGGCAATCGCCTATGAAGCCGCCATGGCGCTCTACGACGACATTTTCGGCTCACCCGCCTTCATGGCCGAGCAGAGCGCCATGCAGCCGGTGATCGACCATATCAACGCCAATCTGGAAAAACCGCTGCCGGTCAGCGAGCTTGCGGCGATCGTCGGCCTCAGCCGCGCCCATTTCTCCCGCAGCTTCGCCGAAAGCGAAGGCGTGCCGCCGGCCGAATATGTGCTGCAGCAACGCCTGCAGCGCGCCGCCAAGCTCCTGACCAAGGCGGATTTCCTGCCGGTCAAGGAAGTCTCGATCATGTGCGGCTTCGAGGATGCCAATTATTTCGCCAAGGTTTTTCGGCGGGTTTACGGCATCACGCCGACGGAGTTCCGGACGACGGGCATGTATGCGAGCATCGGCCGTAGCCGGTAGGAAATAAGTCCTGGCGAATTGGCTGGTCACTAACTTTCGTCAAGAAAATTAAACGACCTTAAATCCTTCGATGGAACTTTGAAATTTGCCGTTAAGCTCCACAACAACCCATAGTTTTGTATTCATCGGAGCACCAAGCCGCGGCCTGGCATATACCATCAAGAACTCATCCGTTATTGTTGTCTGATCAACGATATCTACATTGATTTCTGAAATTTTATTATTTCCGTTTTTATCACTCGATATGTATACATCTATCTTTTTCTTGCTAAAGCCGTGACCTACGATCTTAAAGCTCTTATTGGCGAAAAGCGGAGCCTCCACAGGGTCCGGGTCCAAAATAAGAATTTCAACGTCAGCTGCAGCTTTACCGTCGGACATGTTGGCCTCCCCAGTCTGGTCCTATGGGTCAATCACTATCGCCTGATCTGCGAGGTAAGAATCCGCCTGATCTCGACATCACGCCCCCGGAACGTGAAAAGGAGCCGCCCGAACGAGACATTCCACCGCTTGCTCTGGGATCAGCCGAGAGTTCAGCCGAGAGTAAAATTTGCTCAAAAGTTCCTGTTTCGGCATCGAGTCTCATCGAGAGGTCGGATTTGTCATAGATCCAGACCCTCATCTCCCGGGCAAGAGCTCCAATTTGGGAACCGAGGCCCGTTCGTGCACTTGAGCCCGGAGAACGAGACAAGGCGTCGTACCTGAGAGAACTCGGAGGGGGGCCATCGGGATCCGCGCCGGAGCCGTGAACGACGAAGATTGCTGGACGCGCCAGCTCTACGAAAACTCCCTCGAAAGAGAAGGCATAGATTCGCGCGAGCGTGGCCTCATCCGAACCTAGCTGACGCCGTAGAAACCTGTTCCTTCCCGTCCTGGGTATATCGAGGGACCCGTAGACGCTGCCTCTGATAATCAGATCGCTGAGTTCGCGCCCGAACAAGTATACAGCTGATACTCCGAGTAATGTTTCTTCGTCTGCCACGTCTGCCTCCATCTACTGATTATTGACCAATGCCTGATCTCGACAGCAAAACCTGCTCGCGATAGCTCATCCTCGGAAATTCCAGATAATCTATCGGCAGCAAGATCCGCCCGGAGTGAACATGGCTGCGGTGCTCGCCGCCTTTGAGGTGCCTGCCGGCATGCAATTCACCGATCGCCCTCTGACCGAAATTTCTGGCAATGATCCTGGCGAACCGGCCGCCGCTTTCCTCCCGATCGATTGCCAGCATCGCTTCGGCGACGTCGCCATAATCTAGAAAGTCGGGCGCGAGAGCCCAGAGGGTTTCTGCCAGATAGGTGCCGGCGATATCTCGTGCCTCAAGCAGCGCCTCGACGAATCCATCGGAGTTGCGGTCAAAAGCGCGGTCGAAAGCATCTTGCACGGACGCTTCGACAGAGGCATCGAACTCGGCAATATCCGCCAGATCTTCAACCGCCCGCGAAATCAGGCCGCGCGCCACCAGGCTCTCGTGGAAGATATCGACGATAATGTCGAACAGCGCGCCGGTAAGCGGTTGCGAGAGTTCGTGCTCGTCCTTCCAGCCATGAGCGAACTCTTCCATCGTCCTCTTGTTGTTTGCCGAGCGAATCTGGCGATGCGGCGAAAATTCCGAAAAGCGCGACAGGCGATTGGCGCGGTGAAGGTTGCCGCCTGTCTCCTCAAGAACATTGTCGATCACCGAGGGAAAATGCATGGCAGCGATCAGCGACACGCAGTCCGAAAATGCCTCCTGGAAGCCGAGATATTCCGGATATTCGGTTCCCGGCTCCGGCACGCCCAGGACGCTGAAGATGATCGCGTGCCCCACTTCATGGGCCACGACATCGAAATCCAGGCTGAAGGGAAGGATGCGCCCGTCCTTCTCGAACTGGCTGCCGACTTCGAGAAAACCATAGCCGTACTGGGCATTGTTCCACTGCGGCAGGATGGAGATTTCCAGACGGTCGTAATGATCGCGAAAATGCCAGGTGAGCGGCTGGCCGAGATAGCGCTCCCAGACATCCAGCGTGAACCGCACGCAGCCGAACACATGCGCGGCTTCGAAGCCGGGCGTGGAAGGCTGCAGATAGTCGAAATTGCCCCACGCGTCAGGAGCGGCCGGCTCGATAATCCTTCCCGTCCAGGGCGGCAGATACATATAGGGGGTTCCGAGAGGGCCGCGGTTCACACCGTAAGGATTGATCTTGCCGACCGGCTCCACGACGAACATGCGATCGTCGGCCGGACCAGCTTTCACGCTGCCCCGCGGCGACGACACTTCGACAATCTCGGGGCTTGACCGAGCATCTTCAAACGGAGGCTGCACAAAAAGTCTGAACCGGGTGCCCATCCGCTTCCCCCTCAATAGACTTTTCTGAATGCCAGTTTAAGTTGATCCTCGACGCTCGCGACATATTTAGCAAGTACTGAAATAGTACTAGTGGGCTGCCGCCGGCATGCGGGCGCTATTCGGACAGTTCAAGCAGTCTCGAATAGCGGGGATGATCGCGGATGGGATCGAGGTCGGAATCGTTCTTGAACCATAACCGCATCTCGATGCCGACTTGGGGCATCCAGACCTCGAGCAGGTCTATCGCCCGGTCGATTTCGCCGAGCAATGCATAGGTGCAGGCGGCATTGTACTGAATGTTGATGTCGTTGGGATCGGTCGCGAGCGCACGCGCCAACCAGTCCAGCGCCATGTCGCGGATACCGAGAAAAGCCAGCGCCGTCGCGCCGAGACATGCGACATTGGCATTTTCCGGATGCAGGTGCAGCTCTTCCTCCGCCTTTTTCAAGGCAATCCGAGCGTAGCTCCTGGCCTTGTCGATTTGCCCCAGCGAACGAAAGACGTTCACAAGCATGATCGGCGCACCATAATCGGCAGGCTTGATCTCCATCGCGCGCTGGAAATATGTCGCCGCCAGTTCGAACTGACCGTCGGTGACGCAGAATTCCGCATAGTATCTATTGGCCTCGTGGCAATTGGCATCGAGCGACAACGCCTGCACGAATGCTGAAACCGCCTCGGCGCGATTGCCGGCCACCGCCAGCGCAAACCCCTTGGCGGCATGGGCCTCGGCCAGATTGGCGTCGATAACAAGCGCCCTCGCCGCGTTGGCGAGAATATCCTCCACCGGAATTTCCGAGCCGAACTGGGACCGCAGGCGCGCGTCGCAAACCGCAATACCGGCATAGGCGCGGGCATAGTCCGGATCCAGTTCGATGGCCCTTGCGAAACTCTGCCTGGCCATCAGGTGGTTTGAGCGGGAGGCGATATGATAATATTCACGCCCCCTGAGGAAGTGCGTGTAGGCATCGACATTGCCTGTCGGCGCCTGCTCTATTGCCTTCTTTTCCTCCGGGAGCAGCTTGACCTTGAGTTGCTCGACGATCGCCTTCACGATCTCGTCCTGCATTTCGAAGATATCGGTGAGGTCGCGGTCGTAACGCGCGGCCCAGACATGGCCGTCGCTGGCCGCTTCGATCAATTCCGCATTGATCCTGACGTGATTGTCCACCTTGCGCACGCTGCCTTCCACGATATAGGCGACGCCGAGTTCGGCGGCGATGCGCTGCAGGTTCTCGCTGCGGCCCTTCCACGCGAAGACGGTGTTGCGGCTCAGCACGAACAGGCCCGAAACATTCGACAGATCGGTGATCAGGTCTTCGGTAATGCCGTCGCTGAAAAAATCCTGCTCGGGATCGTTGCTGATATTGGCGAATGGCAGGATGGCGACCGAAGGCTTGTTGACGGGTGCCTTTGTGTGACTACCCGTGACAGGCGGAGCCTCCTCTTTGGGGGCGACATTGCCCCAATCGGCAAAATAGACGTGAACCGGACGGGCAATGTTCTTGACGGTCACGGCGCCCTGGTCGGCGAAATCCAGATCGAGCTTGTTTGCAACTTCGTGGCGCACGGCTGCCGAACAGGCAATACCACCGGGCGCAGCAAGGGCCTGCAGCCGGACCGCGACATTGATGCCATCCCCGTGAAAATCATCCGCATCAAAGACGATGTCGCCCAGATTCAAGCCTATTCGGAACGCAAAATGCCTGTCCGCCGGGATTCCGGCATTGCGCTCCATCATGCCGCGCTGGATTTCGACCGCACAACGGGCAGCACTCAGCACGCTCCCGAACTCGACGAGAAAACCGTCGCCCATGACCTTGATTATATGTCCGCCATGGGTCGCAACAGCAGGATCGAAGAGCTCGCGTCGATGCTGGCGAAGGGCATTGAGCGTATCTTCCTCGTTCGCCTCCAGGAGACGGCTGTAGCCCACCACATCGGCGGCAAGAATAGCCGCCAAACGACGTTCAACAAGCTCTGCGCACATGCCCGTCTCCCCAACGCGCTGGTGGCAATACTTCTCAATTCTAGCAGCAAGAAAGTAATGTTGCCGAACGATCGGTTGACTTACAACAAAAATCTCCCTCTGCCGCCAAGGCGGCACCCGCCATCTTGCGGATTGCATCGTCTGGCTGAAAATTTTTCTTTGGGTACGCCTCACCCCAACATCTGCATCGAGCCCAGCCCCAGATTATCGTTCAGCAACGCGATCCCCATGCCGATCGCCACGATGGCGAGGCCGATCAGGAATAGGCGCCTGAGCGGTCGTATTTTTCAGCGATCAGGGAATCCCGCGCCGGCAGGTCTGCGAATACCTTCACCTGGAGGGTGATGCCGACGGTCAGAAACAGCATCGGCGCAATGTCGATGGCGCTCCAGTCATTGGGGTGGGAGACCCAGCGACCGATGACGTTCAGCGAGAAACCGAGAATGATCCCCGCCGCCGTCAGTGAGCCGTTGCGGAACGTTGCGTCGATCTTCTCCTCTGGATCGGGCTGCGGCATCTCGCTTCCCGGACGACGTTTCCATAAAGAAAGTCAGAAGCGACCGAGATCGGCAAGTCTTCTGCATTCCGGGCAAGCGCGGCATGAAACCAGGCACGGCGACGATCTAGGAGGGCGGCACCTCGGCCCACTGCGAAAATGTCGCCGCCTGGCCGAAGTCCTGTCCTTCCGCGTTCCGCAGCTGCCAGACTATGCCGTCTTCCATCCAGAATCGGCTCCCCGATTTCGTGACCCGGACGCCGCGATAGCCCGCCATGAAACCGTTTCGTGCCACCGCGTCGAGCAGAGCCTGACGCTCCGACCGCTCGCCGGGGCCGGCGGACAATCGGGATTGCAGCTTTACGAACTCGCTCCAGCTATAGCCGAAACGCCTCTGCGCGGCACAATTGGCATAGACGAAGACGGGATCGGCAGCCGTGTTGTGTGCAAGCACGACAAACGGGGCATCGCCATAGAGCCATTCAGGCCCCCGGTCCCTCGGCAGAAGGTCTCTGCCGACAAGACGCCGGAAGCTGCCGGTGAGAAGTTTGAAGAATTCGGGATCGTTCGGGTTCAACTGGCCGTTCAACTGCATCTCATGTCCTTCTTCGGCGCGCCACTCCGCGGGCCTTGTTCCCATCTAGTCGGGGGATATGGCACCGGTGCGGCAAAGAAGCTTTCCTGCTGAAACGGGAGGCAAGGGCGGGCAGCCCGATTGCGCCCGTTGCGACAATCGGGCTGCCGTCGTCCGTCAGAAATAGATCGACATGACCAGATCCTGGTCGAAATCGCCGAACCCCTTGCCGAAGAGGTTCATGCCGCCGGGATTGTCGGCGTTTTCGTCGATGCCGATACGGAAGCGGATCGAGTGATGGTCGGCGATACCGAGCGAGGCGATGGTCTGGGTCGAAACCATGGCGCCGTCGATCCACGTGCCGGTCTCGTCGATCGTCCAGGTCTTGAGCTTGCCGTATTGCGAGCCCGAGAGCTTCCACCAGGACGGCGAATACATGCCGCGGCGATCGCCGTAATCGCCGGGCGAGGTCCAGTGGCCCGCCTTGATGCCGTTGACCCATATCGAAATGTCGGAAGGCCAGTTGGCATTCGTGGCCGGCGTCTCGGAGCTCAGCTCGGCGGTGAATTCGACCTTGCGGATTTTCTTGCCCGTCACCTTGGCATTGTTCGGGAATTTGTACTCGACGTAACCGCGGGTAAACCAGAGCAATGCCGCCTGCATGCGCTGCGGATCGAGAAAGACCTCCTGCACGTCCAGCATGCCGATGACGTTGTTGACCGAACAGAGGCCGCAGGGTGCTTCCACGTCGAACTCGGTGAAGAGGCCGATCGGCATGCTGACGGTCACGACGTCCTCGCTAGCCTTGGTGCCGTTGGTATCGAAGCGGATGAGGATTTCGTCGTAGATGCTGGAGCAGACCTTCTGATTTCCCTTGGTCGCCTTCATCGTCTGCGTCTGGATGAGGCCCGCCTGCTCGAGCGATTTCAGGTTGGTTGCCGTCGTCGATTGCGGCAAGCGCATCTGCGCCGCGATGTCGTTGACATTCAGCGGCCCCTTCTGGCGCAGCAGGTTGAGGATTTCGATACGCGTCGGGGAACCGAGTGCCTGGACGACATCAACGTCCCTCATCGGATCGACGGTCAGAAGTTTCGTCTCCATACCTTGATACTGGTTCTCCAGTCTTTCTTGTTGGTTTCCGCTGATATCACGGCGTCATGTCCCATGTCGCCGCTCTTTTTCGGGGGCGCCGGCCCGCGCCTCGGGAGAGCTGTCGCGGACCGGCAGGGCCTTCTCACCTCGGCCCGGAAGCAAATCTTTCATGCGCCTATCCCTTGATGCCCGATGACAGCATCAGGGCCTGCGTTACCCGCTTCTGGAACAAGAGGTAGGCGACGGCGACCGGCATCGCGGCAAGGATCGCAACCGCCATATCGCGCGCATATTTGACGCCGAATGCGTCTCTCGTCTGGGTGATGCCGACGGTGATCGTCATCATGTCGTCGGAGTTGGTGACGAGGAACGGCCAGAGGAAGGCGTTCCAGGCCATGATGTAGGTGATGATCGCAAGCGCGGTGGTAATGCCCCAGTTCAGCGGCAGATAGAGCTTGAACAGGATCTGGAATTCGCCGCAGCCGTCCAGCTTGGCAGCTTCGCGCAGCTCCTTCGGCACGGAATCGAAGAACTGCTTGTAGACGATGACGACGACCGGGACGATCAGCTGCGGCAGGACGATGCCGCCCCAGGTATTGATCAGGTTCAGCTTGTGCATCAGCACGAATTGCGAAATGACCAGCGCCTGCGACGGCACCATGAAGCTTGCCAGGATGATGCCGTAGAGAAGCCTGCGGCCGGGAAAGACGATCTGCGACAGTGCGTAGGCGCACATGACACTGATGAGGATGACGACAACAGTGACCGTCACCGACGTCACGATCGAGTTCAGGTACCAGGTCGACAGCTTCGTCTCGAAAAGCGCGTAATAATAGGCCGAGAAGTTGAGGACGTCGGGAATAAGCGTGGTCTTGTTGACCACATCCTGTTCCGGCTTGATGGATGTGACGATCGCCCAGTAGATCGGGAAAGCCCAGGTGCAGGCGATCACCAGCGTCAGGATAAGAAGCAGCGCGTTGCCGATTGTCTTGCCGGGCATCTCAGCGCTCCCTCACGCGCAGAAGCTGGTACTGCAGCACGGAAACGACGACGATGATCAGGAACAGGATCACCGCGACCGCGGAGCCGAGACCGCCGTGGTTCGAGCGGAAAGCCTCACGATAGACGAGCTGCAGGAGCACATAGGTGGAATTGAAGGGTCCGCCCTCGGTCAGAAGATAGACCTGGTCGAAGATCTTGAGCTGCAGGATGAGCTGCAACGTCAGCACCAGCGCCGTCACCGGCCAGATCAGCGGCCAGGTGATGCGCTTGAAACATTGCCAGCGCGTCGCGCCGTCGAGCATCGCCGCCTCGTAATAGTCGTTTGGAATGTTGCGCAGGCCGGCAATGAAGAGCAGCAGGTTGAAACCGTTGGTCCACCAGACAGTCACGAGCGCCACCATCGGCATGGCCCAGACCGGATCGCGAAAGACGCTGACGCGCGCGCCGGTGAAGGCTTCGATGATGAATTGCGCGATCCCGAATTGCTGGTCGAGAACCCATTTCCAGATCTGCGTGACGACGGAAACGGGAAGGATGTAAGGAATGAAGAAGAGCACGAGAACCAGGCTCTGCATCCAGCCTTTCAGGCGCACGACCATCAGCGCAAGGCCAAGGCCGATCAGCGTGTTCGGGAGGACCGTCAGCACGACGAAATAGCCGGTGTTCCAGACCGAAGTGTAGAAGAGCTTCTGGTGGAAGAGCCTCACATAATTGTCGAAGCCCACCCATTGGCCTTCGCCGACAAGCGGGGCGTCGGTAAAGCTCAAGGCGAACATCTTGTAGACCGGATAGGCAAAGACGGTCGCATAGGCGATCAGGAACGGTGCGATCATGACGATCGCCGTCAGCGTCTTGCGTCGCTTTTCAGTGTTGACCACAGATCATCTCCCTGGACGAAGGACTGGCCGGAGGCGGGCTCCGGCCAGCGACTTCCTACTTCTGGCTTTCCAGCTCTTCGCGCATCTGGTCGATCGCATCTTCCGGATCGAGCTGACCGTTCAGTGCCGGAACGACGAAGTTCTGCGTTGCTTCGTAGATCGGGCCGGCAACACCCGCGAGCTTGGAGACCGGGTCGAAGACGGCGGTATCGGCAAGCTTCGCATAGGTGGCGTTCGGCTGCATCTCCTTGAACTCCTTGCTGTCCGTCACCGGCTTGTAGGCCGGGATGTGCCCGGCGCTTGCCCAGGAGATGCTGTGCTCGTTCATCCAGGCAATGATCTGCAGCACCGCCTTCAGCTTTTCAGGGGTGATGGGCTTGCTGTCGCTGTTCGGGACGGCGAAGGAATGCGAATCCGCCCAGGTGGCCTGCGTGCCCATCAGGTTCGGGATTTCGATGGCGCCCCATTCGAAGCCAAGCTCGCCCTTCTTTGCGAGGTCGGTCATCGTCGGCACTTCCCAGACGCCGTTGATATGCATCGCGGCCTTGCCCGAGGTGAAGAGCGCGATCGAGGCTTCATAGGAAATCAGTTTCGGCGAATAGCCCGAGGAAACCCAGTTCGCCATGGTCTTCAGCGCCTTCACGCCGGCATCGCCCGGCAGGATCTGGTCGCCGTCGATGAACTTGGCGCCCTGCTGGGAAAGCAGCGTGTAGAAGACGCGCCACATGGAGCCGCCTTCATCCGTATGCAGCGACAGCGGATATTCGACCTTGCCGGTCGCCTTGATCTTGTCGAGGGCGGCATTGAAATTGTCGAGACCGTCGAGGCCTTTCGGCAGGCCGTCGTCGCCAAGCAGGCCGGCTTCCTTCAGGATGGTCTTGTTATAATAAAGAACGATCGAGTGCACGTCGAAGGGAATGCCGTAAACCTTGTTGTCGAAGGTCGCCTGTTTCCAGGCCGCATCGACATAGTTTTCCTTCTTGATGCCGGCGGCCGCCAGCTCCTCGTCCGTGAAAGGACGCAGGATGCCCGTCGGCACGGCCAGCGGATAGCGCGACATGTGATAGGTCATGATATCGGGCTGCTGACCGACGGCGGCTGACGTCTGCACCTTGGTGTAGAAAGGCACACCCCATTCAAGCGTCGTGGCATTGATCTTGATGTCGGGATGGGTGTCGTTGAATTCCTTGATGAGGGCCTTCATGCGCACGCCGTCGCCGCCGCTGAGGAAATCCCACCAGGTAATGTCTGTCTGCGCGAATGCGGCGGCCGAGGGCAGCAAGGCAATGGCCGCCGAGACGGCAAGTTTTAAGATCTTTCTCACGTTTGTTCCTCCTCTAAGGCATAGGTTGAAATCACCCCGCTGCACGGGGCCGCTTCTGTCGCCAGCCTCCTCCAAAGGCTTGCGACCACGTCTCCTGCATTGCGTTCCGGTTTCCGGGGCGAACTTCCGGATTCCGGTCAATCAGCTGAGCCTTCTGCCTTCGGCATCGAAAGCCAGCATCTCAGGCACTCTCAGCGAGAGGCTGATCTTCTCCTTCGGCTGGGGCCTGCTTTCGCGGCACTCGACCGTCATTTCCGCATTGGTCGCGGTCAGCACGTGAAGATATCCGGTGCCGCCAAGCTCCTCGGTAAACTCGGCAGTGACAGGCAGCACCAGGCCTCCGTTGCCAGAACCAAGCCCGATATGTTCGGGCCTGACGCCGATATTGATGGCTGCGCCCTCGGCAACAGGCGTGCGCGTCGGCAGATCGAAAACCTGGCCCGGCGCGTCATCGAGCTCGATCCGTGCCGAACCCTGGCCGGCAACGATGACCTTGCCCTTCAGGAAGTTCATGCCCGGCGAGCCGATGAAGCCGGCAACGAACATGTTCTGCGGATTTCGATAGAGTTCCAGAGGTGCGCCGACCTGCTGGACGATGCCCTGCTTCAGCACGACGATCTTGTCGGCAAGCGTCATCGCCTCGACCTGGTCATGGGTGACGTAGACCATCGTCGCGCCGATCTGCCGGTGCAGGCGGGCGATCTCCATGCGCATTTTCACACGCAGCTCGGCATCCAGATTGGAGAGCGGCTCGTCGAACAGGAAAACCCGCGGCTCGCGCACGATGGCGCGGCCGATCGCCACGCGCTGGCGCTGGCCGCCGGAGAGCTGGCTCGGCTTGTGCTGGAGATAGTCGGTCAGGCGAAGGATATCGGCCGCCGCCTTCACCTTCTCCTGGATCTCCGCCTTCGGGCGCTTGGCGATCGAAAGGCTGAAAGCCATGTTTTCGAAAACGGAAAGATGCGGGTAGAGCGCATAGGACTGGAAGACCATGGCAACGCCGCGCTTCGACGCTTCCCTGTGCGTGACATCCTCGTTCTCGATGCTGATCTGCCCGCCGCTCGTTTCCTCGAGCCCTGCAATCATCCTCAGCAGGGTCGATTTTCCGCAGCCGGAAGGGCCGACGAAAACGGCAAACTCGCCCTGCTCGATCTCGATATCGACGCCGTGGATGACCGCAAACGACCCGAACGACTTCCTGACATCTTTCAGCTTGATTCCAGACATGTATCCTCCCGATAGGCAGGCCAGACGGGGCAGCCTCCTCCGCTGCCCCGATGGCAATCGGCTTACGCCGAAGCGACGGACAGCAGGACGAAATGATAGGATTTCGCCGGCAGCGATCCGGTGAGCCTGCCGTCGTCGGCAATCTGGAGGCCGGATCCTGCCTTCGGCACGATGCGGTTCTGGTCCTCGACGGAGTTGCGCGCCTTCAGGTCCTCTCCCGCCATCGTATGGTGCTGGAGGATCTTGGCGCCCTTGAAGCCCTGCAGGGCGACATCGAGATCGATCGCCTCGTCGAGGCTGCGGTTGATCGCAAAGAGCGCGATGCTCTTGCCGTCCTCCTGCAGCACGGCCGAAAGATCGAGATAGGGAACGTCCTGCGCCACATCGCAATCATAGGTCGGCCCGGCGGCCGAAACCGCAAGCGCGGTGCCGCGGCCGTATTTTGATGCGAACTGCAGCGGATAGTAGATCGACTGGCGCCAGGCCGGTCCGCCCGCCTTGGTCAGGATCGGGGCGATGACGTTGACGAGCTGTGCCATGCAGGCGATCTTGACGCGGTCGGAGCGGCGGATGAAGACGTTGATCAGCGAGGCGACGAAGATCGCGTCCTCGAGATTGTAGAGTTCTTCGAGCAGCGGCGGCGCTTCCGGCCAGTCCCAGTTCTTGTAGCGCTGGTCGTCTTCCTTGCGGTCGTGATACCAGACGTTCCATTCGTCGAAGCAGATCTTGACGTCGCGCTTGGAGCGCTTCTTCGCCTTGATATAGTCGATGACGCCGCCGATCGTGACGATATAGCGGTCGAGTTCCATCGCCTTGGCATAGTAGTTCAGCGTGTCGTTTTCCTCGTTGCCGAAATATTTGTGCAGCGAGATGTAATCGACGCTGTCGTAGCTCGCATCGAGAACCTGCGCCTCCCACTCGGGATAGGTCTTCATCTTGTCGTTGGACGAACCGCAGACGACGGTCTCGAGCGTCTTGTCGAAATATTTGAAAGCCTTGCTCACCTCGTTGGCAAGCAGGCCATATTCGGTTGCGGTCTTGTGGCCGACCTGCCAGGGACCGTCCATCTCGTTGCCGAGGCACCAGATACGAACATTGTGCGGGTCCTTGTAGCCATGCTTGGCGCGCAGGTCGCTCCAGTAGGTACCAGCAGGATGATTGCAATATTCAAGGAAATTGCGGGCGTCGTTGAGGCCGCGCGAACCGAGGTTCATTGCCAGCATCATCTCGGTCTTGGCGAGCTTCGACCAGTCGGCGAATTCGTTGACGCCCATCTGGTTGGTCTCGCGGGTCCGCCAGGCCAGGTCGAGACGCGTGGGGCGCTGGTCGCGCGGGCCGATGCCATCCTCCCAATGATAGGCCGACACGAAGTTGCCGCCGGGATAACGCACGATCGGCATGTCCAGATCGCGCACCATATCAAGAACATCGGTACGGAAACCGTTCTTATCAGCTTTTTCGTGACCCGGCTCATAAATGCCGGTGTAAACGGCACGCCCCATATGCTCCAGGAAGGAGCCATAGACACGCTTGTCGACGGTCGAGATCGTAAATTCCCTGTTGAGGGTCGCTTTAGCCCGCATGGATGTTCCTCGTTTATTGAATTTGATTTTCGGGCACGCTAATCTGTTCGATTTTATTAATCAAGTATTTTGTTTCATATCAAAAAATCAGTTTTAGTATGACGTCGGAAACTCGAAACCCCATGAAAAATCAGGCATCCCGGTCGCGGTTTCCCGTCACGGCCCGGCCATAAAGCCCAGATTAACCAACCCATCTCCGGCGCGGGAACCAAACTCCGCCCTGCCGCGTTGTGGCGCTCGCACAGGAGGAGGAAACCAGATGCCAAACGAACAATGGAGCGAGCCGGTCGAAATCGAATTCGACAACGCCGGATCCCGGACCGTCAAAGGCCCGTTCGACGCCCTCATCTATCTCCACGACATGTGGCCGCGGCGCACGGGCGCGAAATTCGTCAAGGCAAGCAACGCCTGCAAGGGCGCGATCGAAGGACGCGTCAGCCTGGAAGCGGCAAGGGAGGATTTTCTGGCGGCAGCGGCAGAAGTGAATGTGAGCCGGCATTGAGGCCCAAAAGGGCAGACGCCCGGGCAGCGTCCAGCCAGGTTTTTCGGAGGCAAACGCCATGCGCGTCTTATTGATATCACTCCTGTCCCTGGCGGCGGTAACGGTTGCGACCGGCCCAGCCGTGTCTGCCGACATGATCCAAGGCTATGAACGGCCGGCTGCCGTCAAACATCGGTCGAGGCCGGTTGTCCGCGCCCACTATGCCGAGCGCCGGCGTCTCGACTGCAGCGATATGATTGTCGAATATCGCTATATTCCGCGCACGGAAACCGTGACCGTGTGCTACCGCGCAAAGCGATAGACGTTTTTCGGACTGCCCTGAGATCCGAGCCGGCAGGAGGCGGCTTTCAGACCTGCCGCAATACGCGCGCCAGGGCCTGAAGCTGCTTGAACCCGTCATAGCGCTTTGCATGAAGATCGGCGACCGCTCCTTCTGCGGGCAGGTATGTCCGCTCGGCGGCGGAGAGCTTCGTCATTGCCGCGCGCATGTCCGAAAACAGTCCTCCGGCGACGGCGCCGAGAATGGCGGCGCCGAGCAGGACCGGCTCCTCGGCCTTCGTTGCGATCACCGCTTTTCCGCTCGCATCCGCAAGCATCTGGCGGACGAAATCATGCTGGCCGGCGCCGCCGCTGATGACGATGTTCTCGATCGTGACGCCGGCCTCCGCCTGCGTGTCGATGATCTGCCGGAGCCCATAGCCGATGCCGGAGAGACCTGCGACATAGAGCGAGACCAGGCTGTCGATATCTCGCTCCATGTCGAGACCGGCGATGACGGCCCGGGCATGGGGATCGGCAAAGGGTGCGCGGTTTCCAAGGAATTCCGGAACGACATGCGGGCCGGCCACGAGCTTGACGGCATCCGAAGAATGCGCCGCTTTTTGTGCGGCCATGTCGGCCAGAAGGACAGGCAGCGGAACGCCGTTGCGCTTCGACAAGTCCTTTGCCTCTGCAGCGGCCGGATGGAAAGACAGCAGCTGATCGATGGCGGCACCTGCCGCACTTTGCCCCCCCTCGTTCAGCCACATGCCCGGCACCATGGCCGAATAATAGGGACCCCAGACGCCCGGCACGAAAGCCGGCTGCGATGTCGATGTCATCGTGCAGGAGGAGGTGCCGAAAACATAGCCGAGATTGGCTTCGGGGCCGGCCCCGATGCCAACTGTTCCGATGCCGCCGGCATGGGCATCGATCAGGCCGGCCGCAACCGCCGTTCCGGGATCGAGGCCGAGTTCGCCGGCAGCCGCGGATGTGAGGCCGCGGCCGAGCGCGCTGCCGGGTTCGACGATCGCCTGCCCGATGCGGGCAAAACCTTCGTCTGCCAGCCTGCCGAGGCCGATCCGGTGAAAGTAGCTGGCGTCCCAGCGCTTCTCGTGGGCGAGATAGGTCCACTTGCAGGTTACGGTGCAGACGGAGCGCGACAGGTCGCCGGTCGCCCGCCAGGTCAGGAAGTCCGCAAGATCGAAGAATTGCCAGGCGGCATCGAAGACCTGCGGTCGGTTTTCCTTCAGCCAGAGCAGCTTCGGCGTTTCCATCTCGGGCGAGATACGCCCCCCGACATAGCGCAGCACGTCATGCCCGAGCGCGTTGATGCGCTCCGCCTGCGGGACGGCGCGATGGTCCATCCAGACGATGATATCCCGGTTCGGATCTTCCGAAGGGCCGACCGGCAGCGGCCTGCCACCTTCGCCGAGCACGACGAGCGAGCAGGTGGCATCAAAACCCAGACCGGCGACCGAGGCCGGATCGATGCCGCTTGCGGCAACGACCTCGCGGACGGCGGCGCAGACTGCCGCCCAGATTTCGCTGCTCGACTGCTCGACGATCGAGCCCGCCTCGTGAAACAGCGTGATATCCCGCTTGGCCGATGCCAGCATCCGGCCATCGAGATCGAACAGGCCCGCGCGGGCGCTGCCGGTCCCGACATCGACGCCGATGACATGTTTGGCACCCGCTTGTGGCGCGTGTGAAGTGTCGCTCATGGTCTCTCGATTCAAATCGGCAGTTTCAGGTTCTAGCGCATGTCCGTCTTCTTCAAATGACAGGCACGCTCTATCTCTTTGTTTTCACGCAATTGCACAGGCAAGACCGCTTCACGCTCCTGCCGGAATTGCTCTAGAGCAATCCGCAACCGGCCCTGTCAACCTCAGAGGTCGACGCTGTTCGGCAGGATCACAAGATCGCGGACGGTGACATTGCGCGGCCGCGACAGCATGAAGAGCACGGCATCGGCCACTTCCTTCGGCTGCATCAGGCTGCCATTGGCAAGCGCCTCTTCCATCTTGGCCTTCGGCCAGTCATCGAGGAGCGCGGTGACAACCGGCCCCGGAAGCACGGCGCCGACACGCACGCCATGCTGCGCAACCTGACGGCGGGTAGAATGGACGAAGGCCTGAACGGCAAATTTCGAGGCCGTATAGATCGGCTCCCAGACCACCGGCACGACGCCGGCAATCGAACTCGTAAACAGGATATCGCCGGACTTTTGCGCGATCATGTGCGGCAGCACCGCATGGACCGAGCGGAAGGCCGCATTGATGTTGAGGTTCAGCATGCGGTCCCAGGCATCCGGATCACCTTCGGCGACCGGGCCGCCGATATAGGCGCCCGCATTGGCGTGGAAAATATCGAGCCGGCCGGCCAGCTCCAGGATGCGCGGCAGCATGCCGGAGACTTGCGGGCCGTCGAGAAGATCGACGACGAGCGGCAGGGCGCCATCGCCGATTTCCTTGCAGAGCGCCTCGAGCTTGTCCTTGGCACGGTCGACGAGCACGACGGTTGCGCCTTCGGCATGAAGCGTACGGGCGCATTCCAGGCCGATGCCCGACGCCGCACCGGTAATGGCGGCAACCTTGCCCTTCATGAGATCAGTCATGCGAATACTCCTTGAGAATGGGTAATCAGGCGCGGCCGTGGCTGACACGGGACCGGCGGGCAAGCGAATCGACGATGACGGCGATCGCAAGCACGGCGCCTGTGATCATGTAGCGAAGCGACGAGCTGAGGTTGAGAAGCGTCAGCCCGTTGGAAATCGCCTGGATGACGATGATGCCGAGCAGAGCGGAATAGGCGCTGCCGCGGCCGCCGAACAGGCTGGTGCCGCCGATGACCGCCGCCGCAATGGCGTTCAGGTTCACGTCGCCCGTGCCGGCCTGCTGGCTGGAGGAGGCAAGCCGCGAAGCCGAAAGAATGCCGCCGATCGTGGCAAGCGTCGAGCAGAGCACGAAGGCGCTCAAATAGATGCGGCGCACATTGATGCCGGCGCGGCGCGCAGCCTCGCGATTGCCGCCGACGGCAAACATCGAGCGGCCCCATTTGGTGCGGGTCAGCGCATAGTTCAGGACAACGGCGATGGCGACGAAGAGGCCGAACATCCACGGCACGCCGCGGCCGAGATTGAGATAATAGACGGCAAATTCCAGCGCCGCGGTAAGGACGATGGCCTTGACCGCCAGGGCACCGACCGGTGGCGAGGACAGGTTCGAGGCCTGTCGCCGGCCGCGCTTGCGCATTTCGTTGACGACGAGGATCAGGCCCGGAAGCAGCGCCAGCAGGTAGGACAGCCAATCAGGCATGACGAGGATCTGGCCGAAACGGACGAGCGGCGATGCATAGGGCAGATTGATGCTGCCTGTCGGCCCGAGAATATAGAGCTGCATGCCGAGCAGCGCGAGCAGGCCGGCAAGCGTGGCGACGAAACTCGGCATGCCGAGCCTGTTATACAGGACCGCATAGAGCGAGCCGACGATTATGCCGGCAACGATCGCAACCAGGATCGCGAGCGGGATCGGCCAGCCCATATTGACCCAGAGCACGCCGAGAATGGCGGAGGAAAGACCGCTCATCGAGCCGACCGAAAGGTCGATTTCACCCAGCATCAGCACGCAGACGATGCCGAGCGAGATGACGCCGACGGTGGCGCAGTCGAACAGCAGGTTGACGAGGTTGTTGGGGGCCAGAAACACCGGATTGAGCAGCGAAAAGACCGTGGAAATAACGATCAGGCCGACGAAAACCGGCAGCATGCCGAGATCGCCCGAGCGCACGCGGTCGAAGAAGGCCTTGACCATGCCCGTAACGTTGTCGTCGTGGCGCACGCGCTCGTCGCTGCGGTCGAGGGCCGCCGGCTGGGGGATCGTCTCTGACATCTTCTGGCTCATGCGGGCCTCCCGCTGGTTTCATGTGCGGCACCCGTCTTGCGCTCGATCCGCCGGGAGACGGCGTTTTCGGTGGCGCCGGTAATGGCGGCGACGAGGTCCTGGTTGGAAGAATCGGGCGTGAAGACGCCGTTGTTGCGCCCGAGGCGCAGCACGACGATACGGTCGGCAACGGCGCGCACGTCTTCCATATTGTGGCTGATGATGATGACGCCGAGGCCGCGTTCGCGCACGCGCTCGATCAGGTTCAGCACTTCCGCGGTCTGGGCCACGCCGAGGGCCGCGGTCGGCTCGTCGAGCATGATGATCTTCGGATCGAGCAGCAGCGAGCGGGCAATGGCGACGGTCTGGCGCTGGCCGCCCGAAAGCGATGCGATCGGCTCGCGCACCGAGGGGATGCGGGCGGCGAGCTCTCTCAAAAGCGTCCAGGCGCGCACTTCCATGGCAACCTCGTCGAGGCTCCAGGGAGAAAGTTCATGGCCGAGGAAAAGGTTGGCGACGACATCGAGATTTTCGCAGAGCGCGAGATCCTGGAAGACGGTGGCAATGCCGAGTTCCAGCGCCTTGCCGGGACTGTCGAGCGTGACGGTCTGGCCGCAGAATTCGATCGTTCCGGACGAGGGCTGATGCACGCCGGCCAGAACCTTGATCAGCGTCGACTTGCCGGCGCCGTTGTCGCCGACCAGCGCCACGACTTCACCGGCCTTCACCTCGAGTTCGATATCGGTCAGCGCCGAAACCGCGCCGAAATTCTTGGAAATATTGCTCAACCGGAGGATCGTCTGACCCTTCTCCGGCATATCCTTCACATCCCTGCTCATGGGGCAGTCCTTCTTGCCATGGGGACATCCGGCCGCCACAGGTGCGGCCGGAGTTCACTCAAGCGCGTTTAGTTGGTGATGCCAAGCTTCTTGCAGCCTTCGGCATATTCGCCGGTGCAGATCTGCTCGGGCGTCTGGATCTTCTTGTCGAAGATTTCGGCCTTGATGTTCTCGGCGGTCACGACGGCGGGGACGAAGAGCTGCGACGGCGTATTGTAGAGCGTCGTCTTGGCTTCCGGCTTTTCACCCTTGATCATCTGCACGGCCACGTTGGCGGCGGCGGCCGCGACGATTTCGGACGGTTTCGAAATCGTGTTGTACTGGTCGCCGGAGATGATCAGCTGAAGGGCGGCGATCGTCGCGTCATTGCCGGTAACCGGCGGAACCGGCTTCACGCCGGCGGCCTTGAAGGCGGCGATCGCGCCGCCGGCCGTGCCGTCATTGGCGGCGACAACGCCCTTGATGTCGGCGCCGAAACGGGTGATCTGGCCGGCAGCCCATTCCTGCGCCTTCGGCGGCGCCCATTCCGGCGTGTCGTATTCGGCAAGCGTCTTGTAGGCGGATTCCTTCAGGCCGCGATGGATGCCGTCGCGGATCAGGCCCGCGGCCGCATCGGTCGGCGAGCCGTTGATCTCCAGCACGCCGGCGCCGTCAGCCACACCGGCGGCCTTCAGATGCTCGACCAGCGACTTGGCGATCGCATAGCCGATGCCTTCATTGTCGAAGGAGACGTAATAGTCGGCCGGCTTGTCCGGGATCGGGCGGTCATAGGCGATGACCTTCACGTCCTGGGACTGGGCGATTTCGACGAGGCCGGCCGCAGCCGCGGAATCGACGGGATCGAGAACGACGACCTTGGCGCCCTGGGCGATCACCGAGTTGAACTGCTGCTGCTGCAGCGAGGCATCGGCGTTGGCGTTCTGGTAGATCACCGTGCACTTCGGGCACAGCTTTTCCATCTCGGCCTTGAAGCCGGGGAAATCGTGCTGCTCATAGCGGGTGGATGCCTGGTCGGGCATCAGGAAAGCGACGGTCGCAGCTTCCTGAGCCGAGGCGGCACCGGCAAGACCCATGAAAACGGTCGCCGACGCCATAAGCAAATTGCGATAATTCATTTTCTCCTCCTTGGTGTGATTGAAACACAGGCCCAGGCATTGCCGAAAGCCGCTACGGTTCACCCGCTCGCCGCCACCCTCGCCGCCATGGAAACGACGAGCAAGGCGCCCCTGCGAAAGCACAGCCTCTCCGCAGCCTCTTGGAAATACCTCCCTGCACCGGCTTTGCCAGTCGGCTTGTATCATCGATTGCGCAAGCTTGCTCAATCGATGAAGCAAGAATTGCCACTTCTGCCGTTTGATGTCAAGTTACCCCAAACGGAGAAGGGCATTTTGAATCAGGTGAAGCAGACGAAGCGGACGACGATCTACGATCTGGCGGAGCTTGCCGGCACGTCGGCGAGTGCGGTCAGCGCCGTGCTCAACGGCAACTGGAAGAAGCGCAGGATCAGTGCCCAGCTTGCCGAAAAGATCATGCGGATCGCCGGGGAACAGGGTTATGCGCTGAATATGCAGGCGAGCCTGCTGCGGCGCGAAAAGTCCCACATTATCGGCATGATCGTGCCGAAATACGACAACCGCTATTTCGGCTCGATCGTCGAAACCTTCGAAGACATGGCGCGTGCGCGCGGCCTTTTCCCGATCATCACCTGCACGCGCCGCGACCCCGAACTGGAGGTGGAGGCGGCCCGCACCATGCTCTCCTATCAGGTCGAATGCCTGATCGCGACGGGCGCGACCGATCCTGACCGGATCACCGAAATGTGCGCGGCGGCCGGTGTTCGCAGCCTCAATCTCGACCTGCCGGGCGCACTTGCGCCCTCTGTCATCTCCGACAATTTTGCCGGCGCGCGGGAACTGACGCGCCGCATCCTGAAAAACAGCGAGCAGAGGCTCGGCAGGATGGAACCGCTGCTCTTCATCGGCGGGCGCGGCAGCGACCACAACACGGCCGAACGTATCCGCGGTTTTCGCGCGGCCCATGCCGACCTCGGCGTCTCCGTGCACGAAGAGAATATCCTTGCCTGCGGCTATGCGCCGGAAAAGGCCGAAAAGGCGCTGGACGAACGCGCCCTTGGCGGCAATGCCCTGCCCAAGGGCATGTTCGTCAATTCGACGATCTCGCTCGAAGGCGTCATGCGCTGGATTCGCCGCTCCGGCCATCTGGACGACCGCAGCCTGGTGCTCGGCTGCTTCGACTGGGACCCGTTCGTCACCCTGCTCGGCAACGGCATCGAAATGGTGCGCCAGGATGTGCCGGGCATGCTCAACAAGGTCTTCGAACTCATCGAATCCGGAGCGAACAAGCCCGTGCTCATCCAGGTGCCGCCGCTCATTCCGCAAACGCAGGAGGCGTAGGCGCCTTATGCTCGTCGGGAGCGGCCATTCTTCATCGTTTGAGCGTAAGCGCCGACTTTCGCAATACCCCTGTTTTAGGGATGTTGACGCCGGGAAAATCGCTTTCTATGGGAAACCGTCGACCCAGTGCGGCGGCAACAACAGGCGTCCGGCCATACGAGGTGGCCGGGCGCTTTTTTCATTGAGAAATCAAGCCTATTTCACCGCTTCGGGGGTGAAGCGGGCATAGAGCGCGTGGCGATTGCCGGGATAGACGAAGCGCACATGCGTGACCGGGCCTGATTTGTTCCAGGTGCGTCGTTCGACGACGAGGCAGGCGGTGGCTGCCGGGATGGAAAGCATGGCCCCCTCATCCTCCTCGACGCCGATCGCGAAGATCTTGTGCTCGGCAGCACTCCAGGGAACCTGGCTTAACAGCCATGGGCCGGGCGCCGTCTCCTCGAAGCCCTCGTCGGCCGCCTCCGGGACGGTCTGGAGATTGATCAGGCGCTTTTCCAGGCAGAAGGGCTGCGATCCGGCATAGTGGGTGCAGACGATCTCGATCAGGCTGGAATTTTGCTGCAGGTCCAGCATCTGCCGATCCTGCGCCTGCGCCTTCCTGCGAACGCGCTTTGCGACCTTGTAGGAATAGGCGAGGTTGAGGGACTGGACCTCAGCCTTGATATCGTGGATCTCGAGCACCGCGGATTGTGCCTGCGGCTGGATGACGAAGCTACCGGATTTCTTCCGCCGCTCGATGAGCCCGGCCTTGACCAGCTGGGTCAGCGCCTTGTTCACCGTCATGCGCGAGCAGTCGTACTGCTTCGTCAGCTCCACTTCGAACGGGATGCGATAGCCCGGCGGCCATTCGCCCGACACGATACGGCCCTCGATATCGCTGAGGATACGCTGGTGTAAGGTCGTTTCCTTGGGTTCACTCATCATCACGCTCCGGCTCTTCTTCCGCTGTAACGCCTGGGAAGCGCGGAGGAAAGGCCGTCATGCCGCCAGCAACTCGCTCATGGCGGCGATGAAGCGCCGGTCGATCCGCTCACGCCGCAGATGGCGGCCGTTTTCAACCTGCTTGCGGCCAAGCGCCCAGACGCTATCGACCGCCACACCGCCGGCAAAGACCCAGTGATCGATAAGCCGGTCCTCGGAGAGATAGGGAACGGCACTCCTGTCGAGCGAGAGGATGTCGGCATAGTTGCCCGCCACAAGGCCGGATGGCGCCTTCAGCGCCGCGCCGCCGCCGGCAAGCGCGTGATCGAAGAGGGCTTGGCCGGTGGAACCACCGGTGGTGGCGATGACGTTGCGGGCGCGCAGCGCCAGACGCTCGGAATATTCGAGCTGGCGCAGCTCCTCGGAAATCGAGATCAGGATATTGGAATCGGAACCGATGCCGTAACGCCCGCCTTCCGACAGGAAGAGCGGCGCGGAAAACGTGCCGTCGCCGAGATTGGCTTCGGTGATCGGGCAGAGGCCGGCGATGGCACCGCTCCTCGCCGCCAGGCGCGTTTCGTCCTCGGTCATATGGGTGGCGTGGATAAGGCACCAGCGCTCGTCGACCGGCGCGTGGTCGAGCAGCCATTGCACGGGCCTTGCGCCGGACCAGGAGAGGCAATCCTCGACTTCCTTGACCTGTTCGGCGACATGGATGTGGATCGGGCGATCGCCGGCAAGCTCGATGGCGAGGGACAATTCCTCCGGCGTGACGGCCCGCAGGCTATGCGGCGCGAGCCCGAGTTCGGCACCCGCGAGCCGGCCTGTCACCTGCCGGCAGCCTTCCCAGAGGTCAGCAAATCGGTCGGTGGAATTGATGAAGCGGCGCTGTCCTTCGATGGGTGCTGCCCCGCCGAAGCCGGAATGGGCGTAGAGCACCGGCAGCAGCGTCAATCCGATGCCGGCTTCCGCGCTGGCTGCGCCAATGCGCTCGGCCATTTCGGCGATATTGGCATAGGGGCTGCCGTCCTTGTCGTGATGCAGATAGTGGAACTCGCCGACGCGGCAAAAGCCGGCTTCCAGCATTTCCATATAGAGCTTGGCGGCCACCGCCTCCACATGGTCCGGCGTCATCGAGAGCGCAAACTTGTACATGACGGTACGCCAGCTCCAGAAACTGTCACTGGCCGGCCCGCGGACTTCGGCAAGCCCCGCCATCGCCCGCTGAAAGGCGTGGCTGTGAAGGTTCGGCATGGCCGGCAGCAGGACGGCATGGCGCTCGTCGTGAGCGTCGGGCGCAACATCCGTTTCGATTGAGGCAATGCGCCCGCCTGCGAGCGTCAGACGCACATTCCTGCGCCAGCCTTCGGCCAGCAAGGCAGCCGCCGCATGAAGTCTCGTCATGATTGCTCCCCTTCTTTCTTTGTTGGCCGCTCCGCTTGTCTTTGTACGAAAGGCCATAAATTTCCACTTGTCACCCTTTCGATTATGTATATACATATTTGCCCGTAAGGAAAGGCGTAAAGCTGATGAGTGGGAACAAATTTTCCGGAGCGGGCCGCGATTCCAGCCCCCGTACGCTGTGGCGCAATGCGCGCCTTGCGACCTTGCGGCAGGATCTGCCGGGCCTTGGCATAGTCGAAAAAGGCGCCATCGTTTGCGAAGGCGGGCGCATCCTCTTTGCCGGGCTGGAAGGCGAGTTGCCCTCCTGGCTGATCGAGACGGCCGAGATTGCCGATCTCGAGGGCCGGTGGTTGACGCCGGGCCTCGTCGATTGCCATACGCATATCGTCTACGGCGGCAACCGCGCCCGCGAATTCGAGATGCGCCTGGAAGGTGCCACCTATGAAGAGATCGCACGCGCCGGCGGCGGCATCGTCTCGTCCGTGAAGGCGACCAACGCGCTGTCCGTCGAGGGCCTTGTCGAGGCCGCGCTGCCGCGGCTCGATACGCTGATCTCGGAAGGTGTCACCACGATCGAGGTCAAGTCCGGCTATGGTCTCAATATCGAGGCGGAACTGAAGATGCTGCGCGCTGCCCGAGCGCTCGCGGAGCGCCGTCCGGTGCGTGTCATCACCTCCTATCTTGCAGCCCATGCAACGCCTGTCGAATACAGGGGGCGCAACCAGGATTATATTTCCGACGTCGTCCTGCCCGGACTGGAGCGGGCACGGGCGGAAGGCCTGGTCGATGCCGTCGACGGCTTCTGCGAAGGCATCGCCTTCTCGGTCAACGAGATTGCGCGGGTTTTCGACAAGGCCCGTTCGCTCGGCCTTCCCGTCAAGCTCCATGCTGAACAGCTCTCCAATCTCGGCGGCGCGAAACTCGCAGCCTCCTATGGCGCGCTTTCGGCGGATCATCTGGAATATCTGGACGAGGAAGGAGCAGGCGCAATGGCTGCGGCCGGCACCGTTGCCGTCCTGCTTCCGGGCGCCTTTTACGCCATCAACGAAAAACAGAAGCCGCCGGTCCAGGCGCTGCGAAAGGCCGGCGTGCCCATCGCGATCGCCACCGACTGCAATCCCGGCACGTCGCCGCTGACCTCGCTGCTGCTCACCATGAACATGTCGGCCACGCTCTTCGGGCTGACTGTGGAAGAGTGCATTGCCGGGGCAACCCGGGAGGGCGCCCGTGCGCTCGGGCTGCTGACGGAGACCGGCACGATCGAGGCTGGAAAGTCCGCCGATCTGGCGATCTGGAATATCGAGAGCCCGGCCGAGCTCGTCTATCGCATCGGCTTCAACCCGCTTCATTCCCATGTCTTCAAGGGCGAGAGGATCGACCGATGACCATCACCCTCCATCCGGGTTCCGTTTCCCTTCAGGATCTCGCCGCCATCTACTGGACCGGCGTCCCGGCAAGGCTCGATCCGTCCTTCGACGCCGGCATCGTCAAGGCGGCCAATCGCATCGCCGAAATCGCCGCCGGAAATGCGCCGGTTTACGGCATCAATACCGGCTTCGGCAAACTCGCCTCGATCAAGATCGACAGCGCCGATGTGGCGACGCTGCAGCGCAACCTCATTCTGTCGCATTGCTGCGGCGTCGGAGAGCCGCTGCCGGAAAATGTCGTGCGTCTCATCATGGCGCTGAAGCTCGTCTCGCTCGGGCGCGGTGCTTCGGGGGTACGCCTTGAGCTGGTGCGGCTGATCGAAGCGATGATGGCGCGCGGCGTCATTCCGGTCATTCCGGAAAAAGGCTCGGTCGGCGCTTCCGGCGACCTTGCGCCGCTTGCCCATATGACGGCGGTGATGATGGGCCATGGCGAAGCCTTCTTCGGCGGCGAAAGGCTGCATGGCGCCACCGCCCTTGTGAAAGCCGGGCTGCATCCCGTCGTGCTGGCCGCCAAGGAAGGCCTGGCGCTCATCAACGGCACGCAGACGTCGACCGCGCTGGCGCTCGCCGGCCTCTTCCGCGCCCACCGGGCGGCGCAATCGGCGCTGATAACAGGCGCCATGTCCACCGATGCCGCCATGGGCTCGTCTGCCCCGTTCCATCCCGATATCCACACGCTGCGCGGCCATCGCGGCCAGATCGACACGGCAGCGTCCCTTCGCGCCCTGCTCGAAAATTCGCCGATCCGCCAGAGCCATATCGAAGGCGACGAGCGCGTGCAGGACCCCTATTGCATCCGCTGCCAGCCGCAGGTCGACGGCGCCTGCCTCGATCTGCTGCGCTCGGTTGCCCGCACGCTGGAGATCGAAGCCAATGCGGTGACCGACAATCCGCTGGTGCTGTCGGACAATTCGGTCGTGTCAGGCGGCAATTTCCACGCCGAGCCCGTCGCCTTCGCTGCCGACCAGATCGCGCTTGCCGTCTGCGAGATCGGGGCAATTGCCCAGCGCCGCATCGCGCTTCTGGTCGATCCCGCGCTGTCCTACGGATTGCCGGCCTTCCTTGCCAAGAAGCCGGGGCTGAATTCCGGCCTGATGATCGCCGAAGTCACGTCCGCGGCGCTGATGAGCGAAAACAAGCAGATGTCGCACCCGGCCTCCGTCGATTCGACACCCACCTCGGCCAACCAGGAAGATCATGTCTCCATGGCTTGCCATGGCGCGCGCCGGCTTCTGCCGATGACCGACAATCTCTTCGCCATCATCGGCATCGAGGCCCTGACGGCCGCTCAGGGCGTCGAACTTCGCGCTCCGCTTGCAACCAGCCCCGAGCTTCGGAAGGCGATCGCCGCCATCCGCGCCGCCGTGCCGGCGCTGGAGGAAGACCGCTACATGGCAAACGACCTGAAGGCCGCCGCCATGCTGGTTGCCGGCGGCACCCTTAACGCATCCGTTTCAAGCGGCATCCTGCCGGCTCTGGAGGTCTGACATGTCCGTTTTCGAGGTCAAGCAAGGCACGTCCCCCGTCATCCTCGGCTTTCCGCATACCGGGACCGATGTTCCCGCCGATATCTGGGAGCGCCTTGACGAAAACGGCAGGCTGCTTGCCGATACCGACTGGCACATCCACCGTCTCTATGACGGCCTGCTCGGCAATCCGACCACCGTACGCGCCACCTTCCACCGCTATGTGATCGACGCCAATCGCGATCCTTCCGGTGTGAGCCTCTATCCCGGCCAGAACACGACTGGGCTGATCCCGCAGACGGATTTCGACGGCAAGGCGATCTGGAAAAAAGGCGCGGAGCCGACCGAAGCCGATATCGCCAAGCGGCTCAGCGAATACCATGCGCCCTACCACGCCGCTCTCGCCGCCGAGATCGAGCGGGTGAAGGCCATTCACGGGGTCGCGGTGCTTTACGACTGCCACTCGATCCGCTCGCACATTCCCTTCCTCTTCGAAGGCAAGCTGCCGGATTTCAACATCGGCACGGATATGGGCAAAACCTGCGATCCGGCCATCGAACAGGCAACCGTCGCCATCGCCGCGGCCGCGACGGGTTATGACAGCATCCTCAACGGCCGCTTCAAGGGCGGCTGGACGACACGCCATTACGGCCGGCCGGAAACCGGTGTGCATGCCATCCAGATGGAGCTTGCCCAATCCACGCATCTCGCCGCCGAGGCCCCGCCCTTCGCCTATGACGAAGAGGAAGCCGACAATCTGCGCATTCATCTCAAATCCATCCTGACGCGGATCGAAGAGATCGCGCTCGGTCTGAAACGCTAAACAAGGGAACATCATCATGACCGTAAATCCGCGCCACAATATCCGCGACGTCCGTTCGCCCCGCGGCGATCAGCTGAACGCCAAGAGCTGGATGACCGAAGCGCCGCTGCGCATGCTCATGAACAACCTCGACCCCGACGTCGCCGAAAACCCGCATGAGCTCGTCGTCTATGGCGGCATCGGTCGCGCCGCCCGCACCTGGGACGATTTCGACCGCATCGCCGCCACGCTGAAGACGCTGAACGAGGACGAGACGCTGCTCGTCCAGTCCGGCAAGCCGGTCGGCGTGTTCCGCACCCACAAGGATGCGCCGCGCGTGCTGATCGCCAATTCCAATCTCGTGCCGCACTGGGCGACCTGGGATCATTTCAACGAGCTCGACAAGAAGGGCCTTGCGATGTACGGCCAGATGACGGCCGGCTCGTGGATCTATATCGGCACGCAGGGCATCGTGCAGGGCACCTACGAGACCTTCGTCGAGGCCGGGCGCCAGCATTACAACGGCAACCTCAAGGGCAAGTGGATCCTCACCGGCGGCCTCGGCGGCATGGGCGGCGCCCAGCCGCTCGCAGCAGTCATGGCCGGCGCCTGCTGCCTCGCCGTCGAATGCGACGAGACGCGCATCGATTTCCGCCTGCGCACCCGCTATGTGGACGAAAAGGCCCATACGCTGGACGAGGCGCTGGAAAAGATCGAGCGCTGGACCAGGGCCGGTGAGGCGAAGTCGGTCGGCCTCGTCGGCAATGCGGCCGAAATCTTCCCGGAACTGGTGCGTCGCATGAAGGCCGGCGGTCCGCGCCCCGATATCGTCACCGACCAGACCTCGGCCCATGATCCGCGCAACGGCTACCTGCCGGTCGGCTGGACTGTCGCCGAAGCCAAGGCCAAGCGCGAAAGCGATCCGAAGGCGGTCGAGGCCGCCGCCCGTGCCTCGATGAAGGCGCATGTCGAAGCCATGGTCGCCTTCTGGGATGCCGGTGTGCCGACGCTCGACTACGGCAACAATATCCGCCAGGTCGCCAAGGACGAGGGCCTGGAAAATGCCTTCGCCTTCCCCGGCTTCGTGCCGGCCTATATCCGCCCGCTCTTCTGCCGCGGCATCGGCCCGTTCCGCTGGGCAGCGCTTTCGGGCGATCCCGAAGATATCTACAAGACCGATGCCAAGGTGAAGGAGCTTTTGCCCGACAACAAGCATCTGCACAACTGGCTCGACATGGCCAGGGAGCGCATCGCCTTCCAGGGCCTGCCGGCCCGCATCTGCTGGGTCGGCCTCGGCGACCGCCACCGCCTTGGCCTTGCCTTCAACGAGATGGTCCGGAATGGTGAGCTGAAAGCGCCTGTCGTCATCGGCCGCGACCACCTCGATTCCGGCTCCGTCGCCTCGCCGAACCGCGAGACGGAAGCGATGAAGGACGGTTCGGACGCCGTTTCCGACTGGCCGCTGCTGAACGCGCTGCTCAACACCGCCTCGGGCGCCACCTGGGTGTCGCTGCATCACGGCGGCGGTGTCGGCATGGGCTTCTCGCAGCATTCCGGCATGGTCATCTGCGCCGACGGGACCGACGATGCGGCCCGCCGCCTGGAGCGCGTACTCTGGAACGACCCGGCGACCGGCGTCATGCGCCATGCCGATGCCGGCTACGACATCGCGATCGATTGCGCCAAGGACAAGGGCCTGCGCCTGCCCGGCATTCTCGGAAACTGAGCCATGAAGATCCTGCGCGCCGCCGATCACAAGCGCATGCCGTGGAAGAACGGCGGCGGCGAAACGGTGGAAATCGCCATTTCGCCTGCAGGTGTCGGCCTTGCCGATTTCGATTGGCGGGTCAGCATGGCAACCGTCGCCTCCGACGGGCCTTTCTCCGTCTTTCCCGGAATCGACCGCACGCTGTCGATCCTGGAGGGCAAAGGCATGCGGCTCTTCATCGATGGGCACAGGCCGGTGCCGCTCACGCAGGAAAGCGAACCGCTTTTCTTTCCGGCGGATGTCCCCGTTGCCGCTGAACTCGACGACGGCGCGATCACCGACCTCAATGTCATGACAAGGCGGAGTGCGCTGCGACACAGCGTGCTCCGCCTTGTCGTGAATTCGCGACAGGAACTGTCCCTGGCAGGCGGGCAATCCCTTCTGCTTTGTCATCGCGGGCATCTCGAACTTGACCTTGGCGATGACAAAATTGCTCTTGGTGCCGGCGACGCGGCGCTGCTTGCCGAGCCCTCCGGCAGGACCCTGGAACTGCACGGCAACGCCCTTGTCTTCGTGATCACGATCACGGCAATCTGACGGCGGGCTATCGCGCCAGGGGCCATGATAATGTCTAGACAAAACGAAGTGACCATGCCTTAAATGCATTTAATGGGCACCTGGATCGAGTGCTCAAAATAAGAGCAGGGAACTTCGGATCATGAAAAAAACTGGGATTATCGCCACCGCCTTTGCCGCCTTCCTCGCAGCAACGGCGGCTCATGCCGCAGACACGAAAGTTGCCATCGGCATTTCCGGCTGGACCGGCTTCGCGCCGCTGACGCTCGCCAAGGAAGCCGGCATCTTCAAGAAGCACGGGCTGGATGTGACCATCACCAAGGTGCCGCAGGCAAGCCGGCATCTGGCGCTTGCCTCCGGTGACATCCAATGCGCCGCAACCACGGTTGAAACCTGGATCGTCTGGAATGCAGCCGGTGTCGCCACCACGCAGATCTTCCAGCTCGATGTTTCCCACGGCGCCGACGGCATTGCCGCCAAGCCCGGCATCGAAAAAATTGCCGATCTCAAGGGCAAATCGGTCGCCGCGTCGGCACCCGGCACATCTCCCTACTTCCTGCTTGCCTTCATCCTCGCCAAGAACGGCCTCAGCATGAAGGACGTGAAGGTCGTCAATATGGAGCCGGGTCCGGCAGCGCAGGCCTTGCTGGCCGGCCAGAATGATGCGGCCGTGACCTACGAACCCTATCTTTCCAGCGTTCGAAACGCGCCGGACAAGGGCAAGATCATCGCCACGACGCTCGACTATCCCGCCGTCATGGACACGTTCGGCTGCACCACAGCCTTCCTGAAGGACAATCCGGAAGCCGCCAAGGCGCTCGCCGCCAGCTATTATGACGCGCTCGAGATGATCAAGACCGACAAGGACAAGTCCTTCGAAATCATGGGCAAGGATGTGAAGCAATCCGGCAAGGAATTTGGTGAATCGGCCGCCTACCTCGAATGGCAGGACAAGGCAGCCGCCCAGAATTTCTTCAAGACCACCTTCAAGAGCTTCAATGAAGAAGCGGCCGATCTTTTGCTGCAGGCTGGCGTCATCAAGGCAAAGCCTGATCTTTCCACGCTCGCCGACCCTTCCTTCATTCAATAATCCGCACAGATGTCAGGGAGCGCCGGCACAGGCGCTCCCTGTTTTTCAGCAGGGCTCCGCATGCGTCCACTTCAACCCATCGGCTCAGGCAGCCGGCTGCTTTTCGGCCTGCTGTTCTTCATTCTCTTTTTTATCGCGTGGGGCTACGCGACGCTCGGCGGCTATGTCTCGAAGACCTTCCTTGCCGATCCGATCACCATGGTGCAGGACGGCTATGACCTGCTCGTCAACCAGGGTTTCCTTTTCGATATCGGCATGACGGTGTGGCGCGTCGTCGGCGGCTTTATCCTCTCGGCGCTGGTCGCCGTTCCGCTCGGCATCCTCATGGGCGCCTACAAGCCGGTCGAGGCATTGCTCGAACCCTTCGTCTCCTTCGCCCGCTATCTGCCGGCTTCCGCCTTCGTGCCGCTGCTGATCCTGTGGGCCGGCATCGGCGAGACGCAGAAGCTGCTCGTGATTTTCATCGGTGCGGTGTTCCAGATCATTCTCATGGTCGCCGTTGCCGTTTCCGGCACGCGCCGCGATCTCGTCGAGGCCGCCTATACGCTCGGCGCCGGGGATAGCGGCGTCGTGCGACGCGTGCTCATTCCGGCAAATGCACCCGACATCGCCGAAATCCTCCGCCTCGTGCTCGGATGGGCATGGACCTATGTCATCGTCGCCGAACTGATCGGCGCTTCCTCCGGCATCGGCTACATGATCATCAACAGCCAGGCGCTGCTTGCCACCGGGCAGATCATTTTCGGCATCATCGTCATCGGCCTGATCGGGCTCATTTCCGACTTCGCCTTCAAATGGCTGAACCGCTGGCTGTTTGCCTGGAGGCTGGCATGAGCGAACTTGTCATCACGGGCGTCAGCCGCACCTTCCCCGGCGTGCGAGGCGGACAGCCGACGCTTGCCCTGCAGCCGACAGACCTCGATATCGCCAGGAACGACTTCGTGACCGTGCTCGGCCCCTCGGGCTGCGGAAAATCGACGCTGCTGCGCATCGTCGCCGGCCTCGATTTCCCCTCCACCGGCACGGTCACGCTCGACGGACGCGAGGTGAAGGGACCGGGGGCCGACCGCGGCATGGTTTTCCAGTCCTACACGCTTTTTCCCTGGCTGACCGTGCGCGACAACATCGCCTTCGGACTGCGCGAAAAAGGCATGGCAGAGGCCGAAAAAAACGAGATCGTCGCAAGCTATGTCGCCAAGGTCGGCTTGCGCGGCTTCGAAAACCATTGGCCCAAGCAGCTGTCCGGCGGCATGCAGCAAAGGACCGCGATTGCCCGCGCGCTTGCCAACAATCCGAAAATCCTGCTGCTCGACGAACCCTTCGGCGCGCTCGACAACCAGACGCGCGGCCTCATGCAGGAATTGCTGCTCGGCATCTGGGAGCGTGAACAGAAGACCGTGATCTTCGTGACGCATGACATCGAGGAAGCCATCTTCATGGCATCGCGCGTCGTGACGATGACGGCGCGTCCCGGGCGGATCAAATCGATCACGCCGGTCAATCTTCCCCATCCGCGCCACTATACCATCAAGGCGAGCCCGGAATTTTCAGCGCTGCGGCTGAAACTGACGGAGGATATTCGCAGCGAAGCGATCGCGGCGGCCGCGCACGAATAGACAGGAAGCAGATACTTCCATATACAACTAGCCTATTCCTCAAAGATCTTGCCGCTGCGCGTTTCCAGCCTGTAGCGGTTTCCGGGATAGACGAGACGGGCAATGGAGACGACCTGACGGGCCGACCAGGTGCGGCGGCGGATGGCAAGGCACGGCTCGTTCTGCAGGATTGTCAGGAGCTTGCATTCCCAGGCCCGCGGCGTCACCGCTTCGACGATATGTTCCGAGCCGCTCAAAGGGGCGGCGGCCGTCAGATAGGCATTGGGCGTCAGCGTCGAAAAGTCCTGAACGAGGTAGTCGGGCGCCGCCGCCGGATTGACGAAACGATCCTCGATCTGGACAGGCACACCGTTTTCACTATGGACGATCAACGAGTGGAAGACCGGGGCGCCGATCGAAAGCTCCAGCGCATCGGCAATCTCCGGAGAGGCCGTCTCCTCGGCCAGGACGATGACCGTCGCCTCGTGAACATGGCCCCGCTCGGCAATCTCGTCGGCGATGTTGCGCACCTCGAAAAGTGCGGAATGCCCCTTGGGCTCCGCCACGAAGGAGCCGACGCCCTGGATGCGGACGAGCTCGCCTTCGTTCGCCAGTTCCCGCAGCGCCCGGTTGGCCGTCATCTTGCTGACGCCGAGCTCCGTCACCAGCTCGTTTTCGGAAGGGACACGGTGGCGCGGCGGCCATTCGCCGCTGCGGATCCGGTCGAGAATGACCTGCTTGACGCTGGCATAGAGGGGCGCGCCGTCATTCTCCGCGAGCTCGCGTTTCATCTCGTTGGAACGCTTCATTGCCTATTCCCTTTGCACGAGCGGAATCTGCTCCTAAATTCGACTTTCCTCTTGCATATCACAAAATATCTCATATGGTACCCTATACAACCTGCCGATCTGAAAATTGAACGACGGATCATGGCGGGCAAGCCGGCGAAGATCGGCACTCATTCCGCAAGGTCTGTCCAATCTCAGAGGAGATCATATCAATGAAGCTCAGCACTGCTCTTCTTTCCTGCGCGATGACGGCAGCCGCCTTTGCGGCCCCTGCCTCCGCCAAGGACTGGACGAAGGCGACCATCACGCTCGAAGGCGCCTACGCTCCCTGGAACCTCACCAATGCCGACGGCACTCTCGGCGGCTTCGAACCGGAACTCGCCAAGGTTCTGTGCGAACGCGCCAAGATCGAATGCACGCTGGTCGCTTCCGACTGGGACGGCATGATCCCGGCGCTGAATGCCGGCAAGTTCGACGTCATCATGGATGCGCTGTCGATCACCGACGAGCGCAAGCAGGTCATCGACTTCACCATTCCCTATGCCGCAACGCCGGCAGCCTTCGCAACCGCCAAGGACAGCCCGCTCGCCAATGCCGCCGGCACCGGTGCGACGATCAAGATGACCCCCGGCCAGACCGGCGTGAAGGAAATCGAAGCCCTGAAGGAAGCCTTCAAGGGCAAGACGATCGGCATCCAGGCGGCCACCGTCTATGCCAAATTCGTCTATGACAATTTCGGCAGCATCGCCGAGATCCGCGAATACAAGACGGGTGCCGACCGCGACCTCGACCTGCAGAACGGCCGTATCGATCTCGGCTTCGACGATGCCGTCTATTTCAACAACGCCTTCGAGGCCGCCAATGGCGCGCTGACCTTCACCGGCCCTGAAATCGCCGGCTCGATCTGGGGTGAAGGCGAAGGCCTCGGCATCCGCAAGGCCGATACGGACCTGCGCGACAAGTTCAGCGAAGCCATCAAGTCCGCGCTTGCCGACGGCACCGTCAAGAACCTCTCCATGAAGTGGTTCAAGGTCGACGTCAGCCCGCAAAACTGAGCTTTCAACAGAAGCCGCATTCCGTGGTCTCCGCTTTGTGATCGGAGACCGCGTGCTATTCTGACCGCCCCGTCATCACGACGAAGACAGCGCTGGGAAGGCCCATGGCGACACTCGACCTGATTGGATTCGGCTCAACCGGGTGGGGAGCATTCCTCCTCCTCGGCGCCTTGCTGACGCTCTGCGTGACAGCCACCGCATTGGCGATCGGCGCCGTACTCGGCGCGATCATCGCGGCGGCGAAGCTCTCGAGCAATTTTGTGCTCGCCACGATCGGCCATATCTACACGACGGTCTTCCGCGGCGTGCCGGAACTCCTGATCATCTACCTGATCTATTTCGGCGGCTCCTCGGCGGTCACCGCCATCGGCCAGTCCATGGGTTACGAGGGCTTTCTCGGCCTGCCCTCCTTTGCCGCCGGCGCGCTTGCCGTCGGCATCATTTCCGGCGCCTATCAGGCGGAAGTCTATCGCGGCGCCTATCTCGCCATCTCCAAAGGTGAGCTTGAGGCCGCCTCCGCAATCGGCATGCATCGCGGCCTGAGATTTCGGCGCATCGTCATTCCGCAGGTCCTGCGCCTTGCCATTCCCGGCCTCGGCAATGTCTGGCAACTGAGCTTGAAGGATTCGGCGCTGGTTTCGGTCACCGGTCTCGCCGAACTCATGCGCTCGAGCCAGGTCGCGGCCGGCTCGACCCGGCAGTATTTCCTCTTCTATATCGTCGGCGGCGCCCTCTACCTGATCCTCACCAGCCTGTCGGACCGCGTCTTCAACGGCGCCGAACGCAAGGCCAACCGCAGCATGCCGGCGTCGGCCATGGGCCAGGCATAGGGGAGAGCCGGATGGATATCGCTTTCCTTTCCAGCACCATGGTCACGCTTCTGAAAGCCGTGCCGACGACGCTGATCCTGTTCTTCCTGTCGATCTTCTTCGGCGGCCTGCTGGCGCTCGTCATCGTCTCCATGCGCGTCAGCGGCAATCCGATCCTGTCGGGCTTTGCCAAGGGTTACATTTTCGTCTTCCGCGGCTCGCCGCTCCTGATCCAGATGTTCCTGGTCTTTTACGGGCTCGGCCAATTCGGCGTCATTCGCTATTCCTTCCTCTGGCCGTTCCTGCGCGAGCCGATGGTCTGCGCCGTCCTTTCGCTGGCGCTCTGCACCGCCGGTTATTCCGCCGAAATCTTCCGCGGCGGCATTCGCGCCGTTTCGCCGAAGGAAATCGAGGCGGCGCGCGCGATCGGCATGTCCGGCTTCCTGATGGTGCGCCGTATCCTGGCGCCGATCGCCTTCCGGCACGCGTTGCCGGCCTATTCGACCGAGATCGTGCTGATGATGAAATCGACGGCACTCGCCAGCCTCGTCACCGTCTGGGAAGTGACGGGGGTGGCGCAGCGGCTGATCTCGCAGACCTACCGCACGATGGAAGTCTTCCTCTGTGCCGCCATCATCTACCTCGTTTTGAATTTCATCATCCTGCAGGCCATGTCCCTTCTGGAATATTGGCTGTCCCGTCATCGCCGCGCCATTCCGCCGGCCTTGAAGGCGTAAACCCGACTGAACGTGATTGGAGCTTCCATGCCCGGCGTAACCCGACTTTCGGTCCGCAATATCCGCAAGAGCTTCGGCACCCATGAAGTGCTGCGCGGCATCTCGCTCGATGCCGAGGACGGCGACGTGATTTCGCTGCTCGGTGCCTCCGGCTCCGGCAAATCCACCTTCCTGCGCTGCATCAACCTGCTGGAGATCGCAACCGACGGCGAGATCTGGGTCGATGGCGAACATATCGAGATGATCCACAGGAACGGCAAGACGAAGCCGGCGAGCCAGAAGCAGGTCGATCATATCCGTTCCGAACTCGGCATGGTCTTCCAGTCCTTCAATCTCTGGTCCCATATGACGATCCTGCAGAATGTCATCGAAGGACCGGTGCATGTCTTGAAGCGACCGCGGGCCGAATGCATCGCCGAGGCCGAAGCGCTGCTCGAAAAGGTCGGCATCGCCGACAAGCGCCACGCCTATCCCGCACATCTTTCCGGCGGCCAGCAGCAGCGGGCGGCGATTGCCCGATCGCTTGCCATGAAACCGAAGGTCATGCTCTTCGACGAGCCGACTTCGGCGCTCGATCCGGAATTGGTCGGCGAAGTGCTGCGCGTCATGCGCGCGCTTGCCGAAGAAGGCATGACCATGCTCGTCGTCACCCATGAAATGAGCTTTGCCCGCAACGTCTCCAACCGCGTCGTCTTCATGCGCGAAGGGCTGGTCGAAAGCAGCGGCACGCCGGAGGAGATGTTCGGGGGCGGCGCTTCGCCGGCCTTCCGCCAGTTCATCGGCCATTTCGGAAACGGGCAATGACCATCACGATCGAGACTGTGCTTGGCTGGCGCGATGTCGCCGATGTGGCCGAGGGCAAGATTTTGGCACTGTCGCAGGCAGCCTGGGATCGTGTTGCCAACGCAAGCCGCATCGTCGAGCGGATCGTCGAAACCGGCGTCAGGGCCTATGGCATCAATACCGGCGTCGGCGCGCTTTCCGATACCGTGGTCGACAGGGCCTCGCAAAGCAGGCTGTCGCGCAACATCATCCTCAGCCACGCCTGCGGCGTCGGTGAATTGCTGGCGCCGCGCGAAGTGCGCGCCATCATCGCCGCACAGATCGCCAATTTTGCGCATGGGCATTCCGGCGTGCGCCCCGAGATCGTCCGCCACCTCGCCGCGTTCCTCGAAAAGGACTGCATTCCCGACGTTCCCTCCAAGGGCTCGGCCGGCTATCTCACCCACAATGCCCATAGCGCGCTGGTTCTGATCGGTGAGGGCAGCGCCCGCGTTAGGGGCAGAAGCATGAGCGGCCTGGATGCACTCACCGCGATAGGGCTTGAGCCGCTGGTGCTCGGCGCCAAGGAGGGCCTGAGCCTCGTCAACGGCACGGCATGTGCGACCGGGCTCGCAAGCGTGGCGCTTGCCCGCGCCGAGCGGCTGCTCGATTGGGCCGATGCGATCGCCGCACTCACGCTTGAGGCCGCCGGCTGCCAGATGGCGGCCTTCGATGAGGCCGTTCTGGCGCTGCGCCCTTCCAGGGGCATTGCGCGCGTCGGCGCGTCCCTGCGCGCCCGGCTTGCCGGCAGCGGGCTGATAGCGGCAGCATTCGGCAAGCGGACACAGGATGCGCTCAGCCTGCGCTCCGTCCCGCATGCGCATGGCGCGGCACGCGATGTCTTCGATGCTTCCGCGCTTGTCGTCGACCAGGAACTTGCCTCCGTCACCGACAATCCGGCCGTATCCGGCTCGCCGGAGAAGCCGGTCGTCTCCTCGGAAGCCCATGCGGTGGCCCCGGCGCTTGCCCAGGCCGCCGACAGCCTGGCAACGGCGCTCGCGCAGATTTCCGCCATGAGCGAACGGCGCACGGACCGCCTCGTCAACCCCTTGGTCAGCGGCCTGCCCCCCTTTCTGGCAAGCGATGCCGGCAGCAATTCCGGCTTCATGATCGCCCAATATACGGCAGCAGCGCTTGCCAACGAGAACCGGCGGCTTGCCGCACCGGCTTCCACCGATGGCGGCATCACATCCGGCCTGCAGGAGGATTTCCTCGCGCATCCGACCGCGGCCGCCAACAAGCTTCTCGTATTGATCGACAATGCCGAATATATCCTGGCGATCGAATTGATGGCGGCTGCGCAAGCACATGAATTTGTTGGTGACACCGCTCGAAGAGCGGCAGGCACGGATGCGATACACAAGACTGTGCGCGCCGTCGTTTCCCCCTATGCCGACGACAGGCCGCTTTCGCGCGATGTCGAGGCTCTGCGCGGACTGATCCGCACAGCTTCGGCGCCGGCAATTCCCTGATGAGGAGATTTTCATGACCGCCCGCTTCGACGTTGCCGTTATCGGCCTCGGCGCCATGGGGAGCGCTGCGATTGCCTTTCTCGCGGCGCGCGGCGTCAAGGCGATCGGGTTCGATGCCTATTTTCCGGCCCATGCCTTGAGCTCTTCGCATGGCGACAGCCGCCTCATCCGGCTCGGTTATTTCGAGGATCCCGCCTATGTGCCGCTGCTCAAGCGCGCCTATCAGAACTGGCGGTCGCTGGAGGCGCGCCTGCGCACCGATATTTTGACGATAACCGGCGTCCTGCAGATCGGCGCCCCGGACGGCAAGGTCGTCGGCGGCACGCGAGCCTCCTGCGAACTGCACGGACTGGCCCATGAGGCGCTGGACAAGGCGGAAATGGCCCGCCGATTTCCGGCCTTTCAGCTCGACGATCATGAGATCGGCCTGCTTGACCCGCAGGGCGGTTATCTTCGTCCCGAAGCCGCCGTCATGGGCTACCTGAAGCTCGCGGCAGAAGATGGCGCGGTCCTGCATTTCGGTGAGAAGGTCACGGCAATCGAACCCGACGATGCCGGTGTGACGATCGTCTCCGGAACCGGGCGGTATCGGGCGGGAAAGATCGTGGTGGCGACCGGATCATGGATTGCCGAACTCGTGCCCCAACTCGCCCAGGCAGCAGTGCCGATCCGTCAGGTGGTCGCCTGGTACCAGCCGCAGGATGGCTTTGCCACCCAGCCGCAGCGCATGCCCTGCTTCCTGCGGGACGAAGGGGCCGACGGTTCCTATTTCGGCTTTCCGGCCATCGGCGTCGATGGCGTGAAGATCGGCAAACATGCGCATTTCCGTGAGCCGATCGATCCCAACCAGCCGAACCCGCCGGTCAACGATGCCGACAATGCGCTGCTCGACAGCTTCATCAGGAAGCGGGTTCCCGGTGCAGCCGGTCTTCGCGTGAAGGCAACGACCTGCCGTTATACGATGCTGCCGAGCGAGGACTTTCTTCTCGACCACATGCCGGGCGAAAGGAACGTTGTCGTCGCGTCGCCCTGCTCCGGTCACGGTTTCAAGTTCACGAGCGTCGTCGGCGAAATCCTCGCGGATCTTGCCCTTCACGGGCAGACCGACCTGCCCATCGACGCTTTTTCCTTCGCCAGGATCTGAAAGCCCGCTCCGGCGAGCCGTCACGCGCGGGCGACGATCATGTCAATTCGGGACAGCCCGGATCTGCGTCCTGCCGGCAATTTCCTGTTTCTCGCGGATGAGATTCAGGAAGGCACGCTCATCGAGGTTTTCGGCATCAAGCCCTTCCCAGTCGAGCGCGGTCTGCATGAGCGCCATATCCATCAGGCGCACCAGATCCATAAGCTCCAATGACGATGCACTCTCTCTCGCCGCAGAAATGAGACGGAAAAGCCGCAGGAATCCCACCGGCTCATTGCTGTCATTCATATCAGAAATTCCATCGGCCATCGCCTTGTTTTACCCCCACGCCTGGCGAAAGTTTCGCGATCGCGCAGGCCTTCCTGCGCCGGTCGCGAAACGGAAAGTTGAATCGGATCTTGCCCGCCACGAAACGCTAACACACCCTATGAGTTGCGTAAACGATCCGATTAGATCGATTTAAACCGCAAAAATTCTAGCTATTTGTTGAAGAACAAAAAAGAAGAAGAAACATTCTATCGGTAGTATTTTTGGGTGGAGGGCGACTACAATCGACGCTTGAAACGGTCGGGCCGCGACCAGCAGCACCGCTTGCTGTCATCCGTCAGCAATTGCCCGTAATCGCCGATCGAGTATATTGTTGAGCCTCCACTAATACGCGAGGCGGTCGTGAACAAACCTTTCCCTCCTCTTCCATTCGGCAGCGAACGGGCCGACCTGGACAAATCGCCACTTGAAATCAGGGGATTGCTTTCGCGACCGATCTGGCGCGAGCTCAGGACCTTTCTGGCGGTTGCCAAAAGTCCTTCCTTTGCCCAGGCCGCCGAACTGCTCGGCACGAGCGCACCGACCGTCAGCCGCGATGTGAAGCGTCTTCAGGACCAGATCGGTTCGCAGCTCGTCATCTCGACCTTTTCCGGCGTCACGCTGACGGAGACAGGACGCAAACTCGCCATCCAGGTGGCGGAACTCGATTTCCAGCTGTTTGCCCTTTCCAACGACCTGAAGGACGAGATGGAGGCCGTCACCGGGCGTGTGGCCGTCAGCGTAACCTCCGGTCTTGCCGTCGCCATTGTCGCTCCTGCCGTGCCGCGGCTGAACGACAGCTATCCGCGCCTCAATCTCGACATCCGCGAGCAGGTGTCTCTCGTCAATTTCGAGAAGAACCAGGCCGACCTGATGATTTCGCTCTCGCCGATTTCGAGGGCGGATGTCGATTGCCTCGAGATCGGCACCCTTCATCTCATTCCGATCGCCAGCCGCGATTACCTGAAGAAATCCGGCGTGCCGCAGCGGCAGTTCATTTCCCAGCATGTCTATGTCCAATGCAATTATTACGACTCCGACCGGGAGATCTGGAACGGCTGGCGCGGTCTCGTGCAGGCCGGCCACCAGACCCACAATTGTGAAAATTCGCTTGCCTATTTTGCCCTCGTGCGCAACGGCGCCGGCGTCGGGCTGCTCGGCAATTATGTGCTTGCCGATCCCGAACTCGTGCCGCTCGATCTCGGCGTCCACGTCGCCCTGCCGATCTACCTGATCTCGTTCGCCAATCGCCGGCAGTCGAGGCCGGTGGCCGCCGTCTATGACTGGATCGTCGATATTTTCAGGACCAATCCGTCCTTCGCCAGCAGATTGACCTTCCCCTCCGGGCGACACGAACAGGAAGAGAGCCTGCGCAAGATGCTGGAAACTATCGCCCCTCCGCCGCCCTCACAATTTGGCTGAGCTCTTCCGAGATCGAAAGATAGGCGTTTGCGACATCCTCCAGAAAGCCGGCAAGTTCGGCCGGCTGCACTGTCGGATCGTTGATGAGACGACGCACCATTTCGGTATGCAGTCTGGTGCGCGTGAGAATTTCCTCCTGCAGCGCAGCCGTCGCGGACATGTCGCCCGCCTTGTCGATACCTGCCATCGTTACACTGTCTCGAACGAACTCGGGGCGTCCCATTGACCTTCGACCCGCAATAGCAGGGCGCTGCTGCTTTCCATGGTGATCGGATCGGAGGATGCCGGGATCGTGCCGACGACGGTCAGGTACGGCTCCGGATGGCCGGCAATTTCCACCGGCGGGCTGTCGACGATCTCCAGATCGAACAGGATGGTCCACAGGCGCGCCAGCCGCTGCTCGGCCTGGGTCAGAACCTTCGTATAACCTTTGCGCGCCACGTGATCGAAGGTCATCTGAATGCAACGCTTAACCGTAAAAGGGTGTCGGTACTTTTCGCGGAAGCAGGTTCGTTCATATTTGGCAAAGTCGGCGAACCAGCGGATGCGAAGGGAACCAACCGGCTCTTCGCCATCATAAAAGACGAAATGCGTGGCCTGGTGGTCATTCCCGTCGAAGATAAAGGAGGGCGAGATACCGTGTTCATGGACAAAGCAGATGCTTCGCAAGATCATTGCATCCCGGACGTGATCCGGCGTGGTTGCTACCTGGCATCGAAGATTGGGATATTTGTTCACCATCGGTCGGCCCCCTTGTCTGCACAACCCACTTCAACCCCAGAACGCGCGCTGCGCGAAGGACGAAGATTTCAGGGGGGATTTCAAAAATGACGGACCCTGCCGATCCGATGGCAACCATCATCGCTCTGTGCGCGGAAGGGGCACGCCGATTTGGCGACGATCCGCGGGCCATTGCGAGTTTCGTCGAACATGAAATCTCGTTGATGTCCGAGACAGAACGGCGCCAGCTCAAAGAACAACTGACGCTTCTGACCGATGGAGGTGGATATCAGAAGCCGATCATGTAAAGACAGGTCGCAAGACTTTGCGGTTTACTGACGTGTTCTTAAGGAGAGGCATGAAGGACCAGGAACTGAATTTGGCAATCGGCCAGAGACTACGCTCCGTGCGCGCCGCCCGCGGCATCACCCAGAGCGAACTGGCCGGGCATATCGGCGTCGCTTTTCAGCAGATCCAGAAATACGAGAATGGCACGAACCGCCTGTCCGTTGCGGTCATGCTGCGCTTGTGCAGCTACATGAAGGTGGACGCCGGCTGGTTCGTCAACGGTATCGAGATCGAAGCGGGGACGGGCGGCGAGGACGAGGCGGCCTATCTTGCCGCAGAAATCGGGCGGATATCCGATGAGAAGATCCGGCGCAATCTGACGATGCTCATTCACTCCCTGACCGTCACCAACCTGGCCAATTGACAGGGCTCGCCGTCAACCGCCTGCCGACTGTCGTGGAAAACAGATCGCAAGATCGGGCGCAAGGGAAGCGAGCGGCATTCTTCTTTCGGCAGCGCTCCGATGAAAGATCACGCAACGACCGTCGTCCGCTGGCGGAGAGCGACATATTCGATGACGGCCGTCACAAGCAGGCTTGCCGTCGCGCCGAGAGCGACAATGTCGTTGGAGACAAAGGGCACGAGGCCCGCGATCGCGGCAAGCATCGCCAGCCCGGCGACATGGGAAAGCGGCAGATGCCGCGCCGCCGCCAGCTTCACCCATATGTTGCCCGCCAGGAACAGGGCCGGCCCGCCAAGGATTGCCGAGGCGTATTTGAAGCTCGCCTCCTCCCTTGCATGCGACAACGCAAACTCCTCGCCGACCGCCGCCATGATGATGCCTGCGACGATCGGCAGATGCCCGTAGGTGAAGAGGTTATGAGCTACGGCTTCCGGTTCCGTGGCATCTTCGGCTGCCTCTGCTGCCTCGGCCTGGCCATAGTGGAAATAGATCCACCACATGCAGCCGGTGCTGAGAAAGGCGCTGCAAAAGACGATGAAGGTCATGTCGGCCGTCATGTGGGATACGGCATTGCGCCCACCCGTCAGAATGGTCTCTCCGAGGCAGATGATGACGAAGAGGGCGCAGCGCTCGGCCATGTGTTCGCCGGAAACGCTTAGCGTTTCCTTTGGCGCGCTGCCGATGCCGGGCACGGGATATCGAAGCAGGGGAGCGGCATATTCGAAGGCGATTGCCAGTCCCCATAAGACAAGCCGCCATTCGAACTGCGCAAGGGCTCCGGCAGTCCAGAGACATCCCGCCGCCGCCGACCAGGCGGTCACGCGCAGGAACGTTTCCGCCGACTGCCGGTCCTGCGGGAAGAATGCCCAGGCGGTGAAGGCCGAACGCCCGGTCTGTATCAGCACGTAGATTGCAGCGAAGGGGAGCGCGTGTTCGCCAAATGCCTCGGGCAGCGCGATTGCCAGCAGGATGCCGGCAAGCATCAGCGCAAACAGCAGAAAGCGGACGGGCTCACGGTCCGTGTCGAGGAGGTTTGTAACCCATGTCGTGTTGATCCAGAGCCACCAGACGGCCAGAACCAGGAGGGCGGCCTCACCAATCGTCGCGGAGGTAAAGTCGGCGGCAAGCGTATGAGAGAGCTGAATCAGGCCGAACACAAAGACGAGGTCGAAGAAGAGTTCGGGAAAGCTCGCCCGCGATCTGCTCGCGTCCCGCTTTCGGATCCATTGCCTCCTGTCATCCCCCTGCTCCATTGCCACCTCTCAAGGATCCGCATAGCCGGCGCGGGCCGTTCCAACTTGCCGAGGTCATCTGCAAAATCCTCGATGAAGCCATGCACTGAAAGCTAGTGCGCAACGAATGATTGGCGAGAGCCACCTCATGGCTTGCCGAGGGCAAGTCGAACGAGGAGATCGCAACAAATCTCGGTGTGGGGATGGGCACTACGAAAGCCCATATGAAGGCTATCTATGAAAGGATCGGCTCTGACGGACGCGTTGCCGCCCCCGTCATCGCTCATTCGACACCGCTGTTTGCGACACTGCCGCCGTCTCAGGCGGCGTTCGGGTAGCGGGCCGCGTACCAGGCCTTGAACAGGCGGTACTGGTTTTCGAGGTGACGGCGCTGCGAGTCGCTCAGCCTGTCGGTCTCGTTGAAATGCAGCGTGTATTCCTTCTCGCCGTTCAGCACCATCAGATACTTGTAATGCAGGACGAGGTCCGGGCCTTCGTCATAGGTGGACAGGACCATCAGCGCCTCTTCGAGCTCGCGGGCGGCACTGCGTGCGGCGGCATCGCCCTTGGCTGCCTTTTCGCAGAGCGAGACGAGATGCAGCACTTCCTTCGGCAGCGCGTTACCGATGCCGGTGATGGCGCCGCCGGCACCGCAATTGACGAAACCGTGATAGACGCCGGTGTCGACGCCGACCATCAGCGTCAGCGCATCATCGCCCGACGTGATGTTTTCGGCGGCATAGGTCATGTCGCTCTTGCCGCCGAATTCCTTGAAACCGACGAGGTTCGAAAAGCGCGAGCGCAGGTCGAAGAACAGGTCGGCGCGCGTCGCAAAGCCGTAATAGGGGCTGTTGTAGATGACGGCCGGAAGGCCCTTGGCAGCTTCGAGAATCGCCGAAAAATGATCCCGCTGGGCCGAAACGGACGAACCGCGCGACAGCACGCGCGGAATGACCATCAGCCCCTTGGCGCCGACGGCCGCCGCATGGGCAGCATGGGCAACAGCCGACTTGGTATTGACGGCGCCGGTGCCGACGATGACGGGCACGCCCGCCTCGACGAGGCGCTTGACGCCCTCCTGGCGCTGCTCGTCCGTCAGCAGCGGCCAGTCGCCCATCGAACCGCAATAGACGACGGCGGACATGCCGAGGTCGACCAATTCCCTGCCCTTGCGGGCAAGCGCATCAAAATCAGGGGTACGGTCATCCTTGCACGGCGTCATCAGCGCCGGGATGCAGCCTTGGAATACGGAACCAGTCATCGCCAATCTCTCGCTCTCTGGAAATGCCTCGATTGCGGGGTTGATGAGGCATTTAGCACCTTGCCGACTTCTTGTCGACAAGAAAAATACAGAAAGCGGTTTCCGTTGGCGGCGCGGAGCGGCTGGCCCGACTACAAGACCAGCCCGGCATTGTGGCGGGAATCGGCGGTGATATAGGAGCGGATCTGCCGGACGATCTGATCGGCATGCGCGGAGGCGAGGCTGTCGGCGAGGACCACGTCGCGATGGATGATGGCCTGGATCATCTCCTCGTGTTCACCGACATACTGGCGCGGCAGGATATCGTTGAAGGAGGAATAATAGAGCCTGAGAATACGGCGGCCTTCATCGAGAAGCCGGGTGAAAAGCTCGACATAATAGCGGTTGCGGCCCGCCCGGGCGATGGCGATATGGAAATCGCGATTGGTCGATATCATGCCGAGTACATCGCGCTCGGCAACAGCGGCTTCGAAAGCCTTCTGCTCGACACGGATGGCGGCGATATCGCCCTCGGCATGGTTGGCCGCGGCAAGCCGGGTCGTGACGCGATACATCAGCGTCAGCGCATCGAAGAACTCCGGCAGGCCGAGAAAATCGATATTCGAGACGATCGTCGCGCGGTTCGTCAGCGTGGTAATCAGCCCCTCGGCGGCAAGCCTCACCAGCGCTTCGCGGATCGGCGTGCGTGACAGCGCGAAACGATCGGACAGCTGCTGCTCGTCGATAGGGCTGCCCGGCGGCAGTTTCAGTTCGATGATTTCGTTTCGAAGCGTCTCGTAAACCGTCGATACGCCGGAACCGCGCCGGTGCGTTTGCAGTTTTTCGGTCTCGTCCACGCGCCCATCGTCCTTTCAAGCAGCCGAGTTCACGCTCAGTCTACTAGCGAATCCACGGGTGGACTTCAAACTGAATATACTTTCTGTCGGCACGCCGAATTCTGAATGTTCTCTTCGCCGTTGCCGGAAAATCAGCGCCTATTCCTGCCTGCCCGGCTTGCCGACACGCAGCGCGTCGCTCAATTCCATGCGGGCCGTACCGATCAGCTGCTCCATCGCGAAACGCGCCGCGTCGGGCCGGCGCATGCGGATCGCATCCAGCACATCCTGATGCCGGGCGATCGCATAGTCGTGGCTCTGGCTTGCCCGGTTTGTCAGGCGGAAGCTGGCAAGCAGGGCGGCGCGGATGGCGGTGGCGAACTGGCGGAAAACCCAGTTGCCGCTGGCATTGATGATGGCGGTGTGGAATTCGAGGTCGGCCTGGCTCCAGGCTTCGTTGTCGCGGGCATTGGCCGCCACCATGTCCTCGAAGGCTTCGGCGATCTGGGCGAGCTGTTTTGCCGTGGCATTCGCCGCAGCCTGAGCGGCGGCGGCCGGCTCGAGGAGCTGGCGGGCATCGAGCAGCGAATCGTAGAAGCTGCGGTCGTCGCTGAATTCCAGCGTCGCATCGAGGACAAGCGGATCGAGATAGTTCCAGTTCTCGCGCGGCAGCACACTGGTGCCGGCGCGGGTACGCGAGCGCACCATGCCGAGGGCCGAGAGATATTGCATGGCTTCGCGCAGGCTGGTGCGGCTGACGCCATAGACTTCGGAAAGCTCCGCCTCGTTCGGCAGCAGCGATCCCTCGGCAATGTCGCCGGAGACAATCTGGCCGATGAGCTTCTTCAAAAGCTCCTCGCGCACGGTGCGCCGCCCCTGTTCGGGCTTTGTCACCGCGCTCCCCGTTCGCAGAAGTCCCGATCGCGTGCTCATTGCATCCCCCGTACTGCTCGCCTCGCCGTCACCATGAGCAGCGCCATGCTTTCTCATCAATGGACAACAGCAGACCCGGCTGGCTTCTCCCAAGAAATCTCATCGTCACGCGCGGCTGCCGCGTCCGGCGGCCGACGAACGCATATTGTCGAGCAGGACGGCGATCAGAAGAATAAGACCGCGCACCACATATTGATAGAAGGCCTGGATGTTGAGCAGGTTCATGACGTTTTCGGCAATGCCCATGATCAGCACGCCGACGATCACGCCCGTCATCGCCGCCCGGCCGCCGGCAAGCGAGACGCCGCCGAGCACGCAGGCTGAGATGACGGAAAGCTCGAGGCCGGTCGCCGCGTTCGGCTGGCCGGATGTGATGCGCGAAGCCAGCAGGATACCGGCAATCGCGCAGACGAGGCCCTGCAGCGCGAAGATCCAGATGCGCATGGTGACGACATTGACGCCGGCAAGGCGCGAGGCCTCCGGATTGCCGCCGATCGCCAGCGTGTTCTTGCCGAAGACGGTGCGGTTCAGCACGAAGCCGAAGACGATGAAGAGCAGGATCATGATCCAGATCGGCGTCGGCACCGTCAGGAAGCGCGACAGCGCCAGCTGATAGAAGGCCGGATCGTTGATGCCGACGGCGCGGCCGTCGGAAGCGATCAGCGCCAGGCCGCGGACAATCTGCATGGTCGCCAGCGTCGTGATCAGCGCATTGATGCGGAAGCGAGCGATCACCACGCCGTTGACGACGCCGACGATGCTGCCGCAGATCAAAGCGGCGAGCAGGCCGAGCGGAATGGAGCCGGTCGAGTTCGACACCATGACGGCGATCATGCCGGAGAAAGCGACGGTCGAACCTACCGACAGGTCGAAGTCGCGCGAGGCGAGGCAGAACATCATCGTGCAGGCGACGATGCCGATCGTCACCACCGACTGCAGGAGGCCGAGCATGTTGCGTTCGGTCAGGAAGCTCGGCACGGTCAGCGAGACGATCACGAAGGCGATCGCGAAGATCACCACCAGACCCTGTTCGCCGAGAAGGATTTTTTTCAACGCGTTCATGACTGCTCTTCCTGAAATTAGATTGTGCCGGCGGCGTTCTTGTCGGGCAGAGCCGCGGTCAGAATGCTGCGTTCGTCGAAATCGGCGCGCACCACATTGGCGACAACGCGGCCCTGGCACATGACCATGATGCGATCGGAAATGCCCATGACTTCGGGCAGCTCGCTGGAAATGACGACGATCGCCATGCCGCCGGCGGCAAGTTCGTAGAGGATTTCATAGATTTCCGACTTGGCGCCGACATCGATGCCGCGCGTCGGCTCATCGATGACGAGCACCTTGACGCCCTGTTCCGACAGCCAGCGGCCGAGAATGACCTTCTGCTGGTTGCCGCCCGAGAGATTGATGATGTCCTGCTTGCGCGAGGGCGTGCGGACCCGCAGCTTGGCGATGAACTGGTCGGCGACCGAGGCTTCCTTCTTCGGGTTCAAGACGCCGAAGGGCGAGAAGTGGCGGCGCGAGGAGATGGCGATATTCTCTTCGATCGAGCGACCCTGGATAATGCCGTCAAACTTGCGGTCCTCCGGGCAGAGCACCATGCCGGCACCGATCGCCGCCTTCGGATTGTTGGGGGAGACGGCCACGCCATCGATCGCAACGCTGCCCTGATGGCGCTGATCGGCGCCGTAGAGCAGCCGCGCCATTTCGCTTCGCCCCGCCCCGATCAGGCCGAAGAAACCGAGAATCTCACCCTTGCGGACCGAGAAGCTGATGGGGGTGCGAAGCTTCGAACCTGAGAGGTTCTTGACCTCGAGACGCACTTCGCCGAGCGGGCGCGGGCGCCAGCCCCAGATATTGCTGATCTCGCGCCCGACCATTTCCGCGATGATCTGTTCGCGCGTCGTCTCGGCAACTTTTGGATGATGGGCGGCAAGCCTGCCGTCGCGCAGCACCGTCAGGCTGTCGCAGAGACGGAAGATCTCGTCGAGGCGATGCGAGACATAGAGGATGACGGTGCCCTTGGCCTTGAGCTTGCCGATCAGCGAAAAGAGGATTTCGCTTTCACGCGATGACAGCGAGGAGGTCGGCTCGTCAAGCGCGATGACGCGCGCATCGAGCATGACGGCCTTGGCGATCTCCACCATCTGGCGGGCGCCGATCGACAAAGACGATACTTTTGCGGAAGGGTCGACGTCGATGCCGATGTCGTCCAGCCTGGCGCGCACCGTCTCGATCAGCACCTTGCCGTCGATGATGCCGGCCTTGCCGGGAAAACGGCCGAGCCAGAGGTTTTCGGCAACCGTCAGCTCCGGAACGAGCTGCAGTTCCTGATGGATGACGATGACGCCGGCATGGAAGGCATCGCGGACGGAGCTGTATTTCTGCTCGACGCCATCGATGAGAATGCTGCCTTCATCGGCGGACTGGTCGCCCGAGAGCACGCGGATCAGGGTGGACTTGCCGGCGCCGTTTTCGCCCATCAGCCCGTGCACGGCGCCTTTTTCAACGCCGAAGGAGACGTTGGACAGCGCCTGAACGCCCGGATAACCCTTGGAAATGGAATTGAATTCGAGGAAAGCCATCATCGCTCCGTCGAGAATATGCCCGGCGGCGGGACATGCCGCCGGGATGAAATCATCATCAGGGGATGATTATTCGATGCCGAGGTCCTTGCGAACCTTTTCATAGTCGCCGCGCAGGGCAAGCGAACCCGAGGTCAGCGTGACCTTGGCCGGCTCCTTGCCGTTGGCGATCCAGTCATACATGTCGAGGGCGGTTTCGTAGCCGTGACGCTTCGGCGAGATGATGACCGTGCCGAAGAAGCCGGTCGCGGACGGTTTCTTGAACTCGTTGATCGCCGATTCCGCACCACCGATGCCGACGCCGATCATGTTGTCGGCGGCAATGCCGACCGATTCCGATGCACGCACGGCGCCGAGTACGGCTTCGTCGTTGAGGCCGAAGGCGACCCAGTACTTGACGTCGGCGTGCTTGTTGAGAACGGTGGTCGCAGCATTGAGCGCTGCTTCCGTATCGGTCTTGGCCTGCGGGGCGTCATAGATGTTCTCGGCCGGGAAACCGGCAGCCTTCAGAACCGAGATCGCGCCTTCGACACGATCGACGGCAGTCGGCAGCTGGTCGTAGGAGACGCGGATTGCGCCGACATTCTTCATGTCCCAGCCGCGCTTCTTCATTTCGTCGACGATCGCCTGACCCACACCCTCGCCGATCTTGGTGGCGGAAATGCCCATATGCGGCACGTCTTCCAGCGGCTTGCCGTCGGCGCCGACCAGACGGTCGTCGACCGTCATCAGCTTCAACTGGTTGGCGGCAGCCTTGGCGACGATACCGGGGCCGAGCTTGACGTCAGGCGTGCAGATGATGAAGCCCTGGGCGCCCTGCGCACCGAGATTGTCGATCGCCGACTGGACCTTCTCGCCGTCTTCGGCGCCGATCTTGACGACGGTGAAGCCTTTTTCCTTGGCGGCCTGGTCGGCGAACTTCCATTCATCCTGGAACCACGGCTCTTCCGGCTGCTTCACGATGAAACCGATCTTGACATCCTCCGCCAGAACGGAGCCGGCGGCCAGAACGGCAAAGGCACCGGCGAGGACGGCTGCTTTGAAGAAGCGCATAATCTCTCTCCCTAAAATCTCGATCTGCCGCTCACTCGGCAGCGACTACTGAATAGGAACAAACATCATACCAGTCAATATTTGTGTATGATTATTTCTGCGATTATGCCGATGGAAAGCCGGCTAAAACCGTCCCGTTGGCCACAATACCCGGGAAAAGCGGATAAACGCAGCGCCAAACACCCAGGAAGCGTAAAATAAATCCTATATATATTGACATTCAGCCGGCCGATAATAACTGTGCCGCCACAGTCCGGATCAGCCTAGATCGCGTGGAGAAGGCATCACGTCATGGCCATCATCGATTTGCAGGACGGCCCGCTTTCGGCCCGTGTTTCGACAGCCGGCGGCGTGCTGCTCGACTTCTCCTGGACACGCGACGGCCGGAAAATCCCGCTCCTGAGACCGGCCGAAGATGAAGCGGATGCGCTCTCATCCGCCGGCTATCCGCTCGTTCCCTTCGGCAACCGTGTGAAGGGCAACCGCTTCACCTTCGAGGGGCGAGACTACGACCTCCGGCCGAACAGGGACTGGGATCCGCATTACCTGCATGGCGACGGCTGGCTGGGAGAGTGGGAGCTTCGCTCCGGAAGCGCCAGCGAGGCGCTGATCGCTTTCCGGCATCGGGCCGACGGCACACCCTATAGCTACGCGGCGGAGCAGCACTTTGTGCTGACGGCAACGGGGCTTCAACTTGCCATGCAGGTGAAAAACACCGGTGACGAAGCCCTGCCCTTCGGGCTTGGCTGGCATCCCTTCTTTCCCCTGACAGAGGGTACGACGCTTCTTGCCAAAGCCGAGCGTTTCTGGACGGAGACCGAGGGCTGGCTGCCGGGAGAGCCCGCCGATATCCCCGTCGATCTCGATTTTTCGCAGGCTGCACTCCTGCCGCGGCGCTGGATCAACAATGGTTTCGAGGGCTGGGACGGCAGGGCGCGCATTGCCTGGCCGGAGAGCGGCACGGCACTCGACCTGACGGCCGACCCCATCTTCCGCCACGCCGTCATTTTCCTGTCGGACCAGCGCTTCGATCCCGGCTTTCGCGGCGATTATTTCTGCTTCGAGCCGATGTCCCATCTCGCCAACGGGCATAATCTTCCCGGCCTCGGCGACCTCACCGTTCTGCGGCCCGGCGAAAGCCTTGCGGGCTCGATCCGCCTGCAGCCGCGGGAAATCGCCTGATCGTCACGAATGCGCATAGAGAGGAAACAGACGATGCCAAACCGCCTTTCCGGAAAACGGGTCTTCATAACGGGTGCCGCACAGGGGATCGGACAGGCGATCGCAGAAGCATTCGCGGCCGAAGATGCCCGCCTCTTCCTCGTCGATCGCGACGAAAAGCTGCTGCAGGAAACGGCAGCAAGCCTTGCCGCAAAGGGCGCCGTGCTCGGCTATCAGGCGGCCGATATCAGCGATGGCGATGCCATCAAGGCTGCCGTCGCCAAAGCGGCGGAAGAGATCGGCAGCATCAATGCCCTCGTCAACAATGCCGGCGTCAATGTCTTTGCCGAGCCCTTGCAGACAACCGACGAGGAATGGCAGCGCTGTTTCGACATCAACCTGAAGGGCGCCTGGCATTGCTGCCGCTCCGTGCTGCCGCAGATGATCGCGCAAGGCGGCGGCGTGATCCTCAACATCGCCTCGACCCATGCCTTTACCATCATTCCGCATACCTTCCCCTATCCGCTCGCCAAACATGCGCTCATCGGCATGACCAAATCGCTCGGCATCGAATATGCGCCTGACGGCGTGCGGGTGAACGCGATCGCGCCCGGCTATGTCTCGACCCAGAAGGTGATCGACTACTGGAACAGTTTCCCCGATCCGGAACAGGCGAAAGCCGAGACGATGAGGCTGCATCCGGGCGGGCGCATCGCCACGCCGCGGGAGATTGCCATGGCGGCGGTCTTCATGATTTCGGACGAATGCACGTTCATGAACGCCGCCTGCCTGACGATCGACGGGGGCCTGAGCGTCATGCAGCACCAGTAATTGGCAGCACCAGCCATTGCCGGCTCAGCGCTCGCCCTTGACCTGGATCAGATAGGGCGGCGTCAGGCCCGCGGGCATGGCGGGCAGGTGCTGCAGGATCTTCAGGTTGGGATCGAGCGCCCGGCGCAGGTGATTGGCAAGTGCGGCGCAGGCCCCCTCGATATCGCTGGCAAGCAGCGCGTCGTAGACGCGCGTATGCTCCGATATCATCGCCGAAATCTCCTCCTCCGTGCGGAAATTCGCGAAAGTCGAGTGGGTGGCGATCAGCACCCGCTGGCTGCGGCGCACGGCTGCAAGAAGCACCGTGTTGGGGCAGCCTGACAGCGAATCGAGATGCAGGTCGGCCTCCACCCGCTCCAGCTTTTCCGGCGGCTGCGGATAGGGGCCAAGAGTAGCGAGCCTTTGCCTGCGCTCCTCAAGCGCATCCTTGTCGAGGAAAGGATAGGCCTGACGCAGGGCCTCCGGCTCCAGCAGGCGGCGCATGTCGTAGTGATGGCGAAAGACCCGGGCACTGAGCGGGCCGGCGTACCACCGGTTATTGCTGTCCTGTTCGATGATGCCGCTGCGCTCGAGCTGGGTCAGCACTTCATGGGCGATGGTGCGGCTGACATCGTAGTGCTGGGCAAGGGCCGTCTCGTTCAGCAGGAAACGGCCATAGGCCAGACAGACGGCAACGGCGTGCTCGACTTCCGGATAGATCTGTTCCCTCCGGTTGACGACCGGCACGGTCAGCGAATGCGGCAGGTCGAGGCCGGCGGCAAAAAGGTCGCCGCGCTGCGGCGCGCCACCCGGCACGATGAAACCGCGCCCCTCGAAGGTGTGGATGAGTCCGTCCCCCAGCAGCCGCCCCAGCGCGATGCCGGCCGGAATACGGCTGACATTGAAGGCGCGCGCGACGTTCGCCTGGCCGAGGACAAGACCCGGCGCCAGTGCGCGCCGTTCCAGATGGTCGCGAAGGACCTGGTAGATCGTCAGATAGATCGGCTCTGACCGCACAGCCGCAACGGCGGCGTCAGTCTCCACCCCGCTCTGCACCGTCATGTCTGTTCCAGAGGCTCTCTGCCCATTCCCCGATGCGCCCGATCAGTTTGCGGGCGGCCCTGCCTGCACGATCCATGATGAAGAAACCATGGATGGTTCCCTGCCATTCCTCGTAACAGACGTCATTTCCGGCGGCAATCAAGCGCTGTGCATAAGAGCGGCCCTCGTCACGCAGCGGATCGTGATCGGCCGTGACGAGCAGGGCCGGAGCCAGACGCGAGAGGTCGGGTGCAAGCAGCGGCGACACGCGCGGGTCGGACGGCGGCGTGCCGCCGCAGAGATAGTTTTCCGCGAACCAGACCATCGTCGACTGATGCAGGGAAAAATCGCTCGAAAACTCCGCCCGGCTGGCGCTCGTGCCGGCAAGATCGGTCGCGGGATAGATCAGAACCTGGCCGGCAAGCGGGACGGCAAGATCGCGCGCCCGGATTGCCAGCGACGCGACAATGCTGGCGCCGGCGCTGTCGCCGGCCAGAATCAGCCTGTCCGCATCGAGCCCAAGCACCCCGCCATTTGCCTGAAGCCAGAGCAGCGCCGCCTCTGCATCCTCCAATGCCGCCGGAAACGGGGCTTCCGGCGCCTTGCGATATTCGACCGAAAGCACATTGGCCCGCGCCGCATTGGCAAGCGTGCGCACCGGCCCGTCATGGGTTTCGATGCTGCCGACCATCCAGCCGCCGCCATGGAAGAACAGGATGGTCCGGCGCGTGCCGGCCATGCGGTAAAGCCGCGCCTTCAGCCCGATATCGCCATTCGGGATTTCCAGATTTTCGATACGGGCAACCTCGTCCTTTACCCCCCAATGAAGAGCCAGCCGGATTTCTGAATCGGCACGTGCCTGCTGCGGCGAAAGCGTTTCCATCGCCGGTGCGCCAAGCGCCTCCTGCTCCTCCAGCAGGGCTCGGTATTCCGGCAGAAGCCTCGACCGGTCCGCAGGCGCTCGTTTGTGTTCCGGCTCCATCGACGCCTCCCCGCTGATTGCCTGATGCGATGGAAACGGAAGATGGCAAGAAAGTCAATAATCGAATATTGCATGCGATATTCGATCGTGTTAGCGATTGGACATGGCAATGCTGGAAGAGGACCGGGCTTGCCCAAACGGGAGGATGTCATGACGATTCGCAGTTTCATTGCTGCAGGCCTTGCATGCTCTGTGGCGCTTGCGCCGCTCGGCGCCTTTGCCTCAGACAACAAGATCGCCCTGGTTCCGGGCGGCCCGCACCCCTATTTCGCGCCCTGGGAACAGGCAGCCGCCGATGCCGCCAAGGATTTCGGCATCGCTGCGGTGGAATACAAAGTGCCGAGCGAATGGAAGCTCGAAGCCCAGACCGAGCTTCTCGAAAGCCTGGCGGCCCAGGGCACCAACGGCTTCGGCGTCTTTCCGGGCGATGCCGTCGGCATCAATGCCACGCTCTCGGAAATGAAGAGTAACGGCATTCCTTCCGTCGCGCTCGGCGGCTGCGCACAGGACCCGACCGATACCGGCCTTTGCCTGGCGACCGACGTGTCGCAATCGGCCTATCTCGGCACGAAGGCGCTGATCGAGGCGATGGGCGGCAAGGGCACGATCGTCCATCTGGCCGGCCTGCTTGTCGATCCGAACACGACGCTGCGCGTCAAGGCGGTGGAAAAGGCCGTCACCGAAACGAACGGCGCCGTGACCCTCCTGCAGACGGTCGGCGATACCGACAGCCAGGAACAGGGCGACCAGAAGGTCAATGCCCTGCTGGCAGCCCAGAAGGACAAGATCAACGGCCTGATCGCCACCGGCTATATTTCCTCGGTGGTGGCCGCGACTGCGCTCAAGAATCTGGGCGACAAGAAGATCAAGCTCGTCGGCATCGATGACGACAAGATCATCCTCGACGGCATCCGCGACGGTTTCGTCGCCGGCACGATGGCGCAGAACCCTTATGGCCAGGCTTATATCGGCGCCTATGTACTCGATCAGATGGCGGCCGGCTGCAGCGTGAAGGCCGATGCGCCGTGGATCGCCACGCCGCAGACGGCGCATTTCGTCGATTCCGGCACGCTGCTGATCTCCGCCAAGAACGTCGACAGCTACAAGGACGACCTGAAGGCACTGACGAAGAAGCTGCAGGCAGGCTTCAAGGACACCTACCTCGCCTGCAAGTAACGCAAGCGGCGCGGGGCCGAACGTCCCGCGCCCGTCATTCCCTTTTCACGAAACCGGTCATCCCAGCGCATGGCACCCATCGACAATGATAGTCCCGTCCCCGATGCAGGCCGACCAAGCCTGCTGGGACTGCTGACCAGGGGGCCGGCCCAGCTTGGCCTGCTGATCATCCTCCTGATCCTGTGGGGCGTCTTCACGGGCCTCGCGCCGGGCTTCCTGTCGCGCTTCAACCTGAATTCCATGGGGCGCTCGGTGGCGATCGATGTCGTCGTCGGCTTCGCGCAGATGGTGGTGCTGGCAACCGGCGGCATGAACCTCTCCGTCGGAGCGATCGGCGTCTGCTGCGTGATGGTCGCCGGCTACCTGATGCAGGCGGCCGGCCTGCCGATCCCCGTCGCAATCCTCCTGACGCTCGCCTTCGGCGGCCTGCTCGGGATGCTCAACGGGCTGGCGATCGTCAGGACCGGGGTCAACAGCTTCATCGTGACGCTGGCGAGTGCCAGCCTGTTTTCCGGCGGCATGCTGATCTTCACCAAGGGCGTGCCGCTGAACGGCCTGCCGGCAACCTTCGGTGCCTTCGGGCGAAGCGGCGTCGGTCCGGTGCCGTCGCTCGCAATCGTTGCCCTGCTGATCGGCGCCCTGCTCTATATCCTGTTCAAGCATACGGTGCTCGGCCGGCAGATTCTGGCCGTCGGCGCCAATGCGCGCGCGGCGGAAATGTCCGGCATTCCAGTCGGGCGGATCACGATCTTTGTGCATGTCCTTTCGGGCGTGCTCGCCGGTGCCGCGGCTCTGATGCTGACCTCCAGGCTCTCGGCGGCCATGCCTGCCGTTGCCGGCGACGACTGGCTGCTGCCCTCGTTCCTGGCGCCCGTGATCGGCGGCACGGCGCTTGCCGGCGGCATGGTGTCGGTCATCGGCACGATCCTCGGCGCGCTGCTGGTTGCCACCATCCGCAGCGGCCTGCTCGTGCTGCAGGTCGGAAATTTCTGGCTGCAGCTCTTCCTCGGCATCTTCCTGCTCTCGGCGATCCTCTTCGAGCGCTACCGGGCAAAGCTCGCCATCCGCGAACAGACGAGGCGGGCATGAAGACGCTGCTTTCCTTCGCCGCACGCACGCAATGGTCCGGCATTCTCGCAGGCGTCATCGCCGGCGCCGTTGCGCTCAGCCTCGCATCTCCCGCCTTCATGACCGAATTCAACTGGTTCGTCATGCTGCGCAGCATCTGCGTGTCGCTGCTCGTCGCCTTCAGCCAGATGGTGATGCTGGGCGTCGGCCAGATGAACCTTTCGGTCGGGGCGCTTGGCGGGCTCGTAGCCGTCGTCACCGGCGGGCTGATGGACGTCTGGGGCCTGCCGGCCATTGTCGCGATCATGCTCGGCATCGCCTTCGGCGGCCTTGCCGGCTTCATCAATGGCTGGCTGACGGTGCGCACCGGCATCAACGGCTTCATCGTCACGCTGGCGACGGGATCGGCCTTTGCCGGCATCAATCTCGGCATCACCAAGGCCATCCCCTTCTACAATCTGTCGCCCGCCTTCGTCGCCTTCGGCAACGGCCGTTTCGGACCCTTCCCGTTGCTCCTCATCGTGCCGCTGGTCGTGACCGTGCTGCTCGTCGTCTTCTTTGCCCGCACGGTCGAGGGCCGCTACATGCTGGCGGTCGGCGGCAATGCCCCTGCGGCGGAACTCTCCGGCATCTCCGTTGCCCGCGCCACCATCATGGCGCATGTACTCTCGGGCCTGCTGGCGGCGACCGCCGGCGTGCTGGCCGTCGCCCAGCTCGGCTCGGCGCAGCCGACGATCGGGGCGGACTGGGTGGTGATTTCCTTTGCAGCACCGATCATCGGCGGCGCAAGCCTTGCCGGCGGCTCCATCTCCATCCTCGGCACGTTCATTGCCGTGCTGCTGGTCGGGCTCATCCAGAATGCCATGGTGCTGCTTGCGGTCGACCCCTACTGGGTCACGTTCCTGCTCGGCGCGCTGATCCTTGCCGCCGTCTGGATCAACCGCTACCGCGCGATCCGCGTCGGGGAGGATTGAGATGGCGCTCGTTCTCGACAAGATCGGCAAATCCTTCCCGGGTGTCAGGGCGCTCAACAATGCCGCGCTGACGCTCAACGGTGGCGAGATCCATGCCCTGATGGGCGAAAACGGCGCCGGCAAATCGACGCTGATCAAGATCATCACCGGCGTCCACCGGCCGGACAGCGGAACAGTCACGCTCGATGGCGCGCCGCTGTCGCTTGCCTCGCCGCGCGACGCCATTGCGCTCGGCATTTCGGCCGTTCACCAGGAGCGCAACCTCATTCCGCGCTTTTCCGTGGCCGAGAACATTCTTCTCGAAGGCCTGCCTGTCCGGAACGGCCTTGTCGATTTCCGCCGCGCCAATGAGGAGGCGCGGACGCATCTGAACAAGGTCGGCCTCGATATCGATCCCGCCACCGAGGTGCGGCGCCTGAGCGTCGCGCAGATGCAGATGGTGGAGATCGCCAAGGCGCTCAGCCACCGGGCGAAGGTGCTGCTGCTCGACGAGCCGACTGCATCGATCACCGATGCCGAGACCGAAATCCTCTTCCGCCTCGTGCGGCAGCTGCGCGATCAGGGAACGGCGATCCTCTTCGTCAGCCACAAACTGGAGGAAGTCCTGAGCCTTTGCGATCGGGTCACGGTCCTGCGCGACGGCGAAACGACGCTGCGCGGCGCGCCGATGGCCGGCATGACGCGGCAGACGCTGATCGAGGCGATGATCGGCCGCGCCGAGCGCCCCGTCATCGCGCGTTCCGGCCAGCCGCAGGAAGGGGTGCCGAAGCTCGAACTGCGCGATATCGCCACTGCCGCCGGTCATGACGACATCTCCTTCTCGCTTCGCCGCGGCGAAATCCTCGGCCTCTACGGCCTTGTCGGCGCGGGACGCACCGAACTCGTCCGCGCCGTCATCGGCAAGGACAAGCTGACCTCCGGCACGGTGCTGATCGACGGCAAGCCGGCGCGCATCCGCTCGGTCGAAGAGGCGATCAAGCGCTTCCGCATGGGTTACGTCAGCGAAGACCGGAAATACGAGGGCGTCATCCTCTCCCATCCGATCCGCACGAATATCGCCATGACCGTCTGGGGCAGGATCGCCTCCGCCCTCGGGCTGATCGGCGCCGGCCAGGAGCGCAAGACAGCCACGCCGCTTGCCCGGCAACTGGAGATCCGCACGCCCAATCTGGAACAGCTCGTCGGCAATCTCTCGGGCGGCAACCAGCAGAAGGTGTCGCTTGCCAAGTGGCTCGCCGCCGATGTCGACATCCTCTTCATCGACGAGCCGACCGTCGGCATCGACATCAAGGCCAAGGCCTATATTCACGCGCTGATCAACGGCCTTGCCGACAGAGGCATGGCGATCCTGCTGATATCGAGCGACATGCCGGAAATGGTGGCGCTCGCCGACCGCATCCTCGTCATGCACGATTTCAGGATCGTCCACGAACACGAAAACGACCGCAAATACGAAACGGCCAGCCGCGCCATCATGTCGGCGATCCATGCGGCCGAACCCGCTCAGGCCCAGACGGCAAGCTAGGAGGAACCATGGCCCGCATTGAAAAGATCGAACTGCGCATGGTGGACCTGCCGCCCAAGGTGAAGCGCACCGATGCGATCCAGAGCTTCGTCAGCCAGGAAACGCCCATCGTCACCATCACCGATTCCGACGGCGCTTCCGGCACAGGCTATTCCTACACGATCGGCACCGGCGGCTCCTCCGTCATGCGGCTGCTTGTGGACCATCTGGCGCCGCTGCTGATCGGCGAGGATGCCGATTGCATCGAGGCGATCTGGCACAAGCTGGAATTTGCAACCCACGCCACGACGATCGGCGCGATCACGGCGCTGGCACTCGCCGCCGTCGATACCGCGCTCTGGGATCTGAGGGCGAAAAGACAGATGCTGCCGCTCTGGAAACTCGCCGGCGGCGCCAAGGAAAGCTGCCCGCTCTATACGACCGAGGGCGGCTGGCTGCATATCGGGAAGGAAGCGCTTGTCGAAGACGCACTGCAGGCGAAAGCCAAGGGTTTTTCCGGCTCGAAGGTCAAGATCGGCAAGCCGCACGGCGCCGAGGATTACGAGCGGCTGTCGGCGGTGCGGGCCGCGCTCGGCGACGGTTTCGAGATCATGACCGACTGCAATCAGGGTTTTACCGTCGATGAAGCGATCCGTCGCGCGTCGCGCCTGAAGGAACTCGATCTTGCCTGGATCGAGGAGCCGCTGCCGGCCGACGATCTCGACGGTCATATCCGGCTGTCGCGCTCGACGGCGACGCCTGTCGCGGTCGGCGAATCCATCTACTCAATCCGGCATTTCCGCGAATATATGCAGAAGGGCGCCTGCTCCATCGTGCAGGTCGATGTCGCCCGCATCGGCGGCATCACGCCCTGGCTGAAAGTGGCGCATGCGGCCGAAGCCTTCGATATCCCCGTCTGCCCGCATTTCCTGATGGAACTGCATGTCAGCCTGGTCTGCGCCGTCCAGAACGGCAGATATGTCGAATATATCCCGCAGCTCGACGACCTCACGACAAAGGGCATGGAGATCCGAAACGGCCGCGCCATCGCCCCTTGCGAACCCGGCATCGGCATCGAATGGGACTGGGATGCGGTGAAGGCCCGCAGCATCGCGGAGTTTACGACGGAAATCACACAAGGGCGGTAGCGACATGCAGCGCATGGGCATGGTGATCGGCCTGGAGCCGGACAAGGTCGCGAACTACAAGGCGCTTCATGCCGCCGTCTGGCCGGAGATCCTGACGCTGCTTTCGGCCTGCAACATCACCAACTATTCGATCTTCCTGAAAGAGCCGGAAAACCTGCTCTTCGGCTATTGGGAATATGTCGGCGACAACTTCGAAGCCGACATGGCGAAAATGGCCGCCGATCCGGCAAACCGGGCATGGTGGGAAGCCTGCATGCCCTGCCAGAAGCCGCTTTCGACCCGCCGGGAAGGCGAGTGGTGGGCGATGATGCCGGAGGTGTTTCACCTCGATTGAGGCAGGGCTCGCAAGCGCGCCCGGCATGCAACGCATCGGGGAAGCCATAGAATTGCAATCCTGCAATCACTGCATTATATGCAATCAATGATGAATGGGGGCTCTCATGGCCAGCATGACGATCCGCAACATTGATGATGCGCTGAAACGGCGCCTTCGAATCCGCGCCGCCAGCCACGGTCGGTCTATGGAAGACGAAGCGCGCGATATTCTCCGGTCTGCGCTGGCCACGAGCGAGCCAACTCGTAGCCTTGTCCAATCCATCAGAGCGCGCCTGACGCCGACAGGTGGCGTCGATCTCGATATTCCCGCACGTGAGCCCATTCGTGACCCGCCGGACTTCGAGCAATGATCATTCTCGACACGAACGTCCTTTCCGAGCTGCTCTTGCCTTCCCCAAACCCAGTCGTCGTCGACTGGCTGGCTGAGCAGACCCCGGCTTCGGTGTTCACGACATCGATCACCGAGGCCGAAATTCTCTACGGCTTGCGATTACTCCCGGAGGGTCGTCGTCGTCGGGAGCTGGAGGCCGCGATATTGCCGATCTTCAGGGAGGATCTCGCAGGTCGCGTTCTATCTTTTGATCGTGACGCGGCGGATATATATGCCACCATAGCGACTGCCCGGCGCACGGCCGGTCGGCCGATCAGTCAATTTGATGCACAAATTGCGGCAATAACCTTATCCCGCGGCGCATCGCTTGCGACGCGCAACGAAGCCGATTTTCAGGAGATCGGTTTGGAAGTCATCAATCCTTGGATGCCGCGCTAATCTGCGCAAAGCGATCCGATCAAATCCGACATCCGACGCTGGCCCCCGACGGGCTTGTGGAACCCTTCTGCCCCGCCATACGTTTCCAGCGCATTCTCGCCTGCCAGTTTCGAACCCATCGACAATTGCAGCTCCACGGATCGGGATGACAACGCAGCAGATCCTCGCTTTCTCCGTCATCGCCGTCATGATGGGGGTCTTTATCTGGGATCGGTTCAGATACGATGTCGTCGCATGCTGCGCGCTTGTTCTTTCCGTTGCGATCGGCATCGTTCCGCCGGACAAGGCCTTTGCCGGTTTCTCCGACGATATCGTCATCATCGTCGGCAGCGCACTGATCGTTTCGGCCGGCGTGGCGCGTTCGGGCGTCGTCGATCTGGCGATCAAGCGCTTCTTCCCGAACCTCGCCACGCACAGCCAGCTTGCCCTGCTGATGATCGCCGTGGCGCTGCTGTCGGCCTTCATCAAGAATATCGGCGCGCTGGCGATCATGATACCGGTCGCCTTTCAGTTTGCCAGGAAGTCGGGCGCCTCGCCCTCCAGATATCTGATGCCGATGTCTTTCGCGGCCCTGCTCGGCGGCTTGATGACCCAGATCGGCACGTCGCCCAATATCGTCGTCTCGCGGCTGAGGGAGGAGATGACGGGCAGCTCGTTTACGATGTTCGATTTCACGCCGGTCGGCGGCGTCCTGACGATCGTCGGCATTACCTTCCTGATTTTCTTTCATTGGCTGGTGCCCAGCCGGACGAAACAGAGCAGTTCGATCGAAGAAGCGGTCGAAATCAAGAACTACACGTCGGAAGTGCTCGTAACTGCAGAATCGGCGGCCCTGGAAAAGCCGGTCAGCGCCCTCGTCAGGCCCGGCGATGGCGAGGCGATCGCCACGGCCGTCCTGCGCGGCGCGACACGCATGTCCCCTTTCCCCGACCTGACCTTGCGGGAGAACGATATCGTCCTTCTGGAGGGGCCGCCGGACGCACTCGACCGCATCGTATCGGCCGGCAAGCTGAAGCTTTCCGGCAAGCCGATCGTCGAAAAGGGACAGATGCAGGCGGAGGTCATCTCGATCGAGGTGGTGATTGGCCAGGAGTCGCCGCTGAAGGGCCGATCCGCCAGGCAACTCGCACTTGCCTATACGCGCGGCGTCAACCTGCTGGCCGTCAGCCGGCACGGCGAACGGCTGAAGGAGCGCCTCGCCAACCTGAGCCTTGCCGCCGGCGATGTGCTGGTGCTGCAGGGAAGCCGTGAAAACCTTCCCGTCGTCATACAGGATCTCGCCCTTCTGCCGCTCGCCCAGCGCGAGATCATGCTCGGCACGCGCAGGCGCGCCTTCATTCCGCTGATCATGCTGGCGCTTGCCATGGCAACGACGGCCGTCGGGCTGGCGCCGGTGCCGGTCGCCTTCTTTGCCGCGGCACTCGGCATGGTCGTCTTCCGGGCAATCCCGCTTGCCGACATCTACAAGTCGGTCGACGGGCCGATCCTGATCATGCTTGCGGCCCTCATCCCGGTTTCCGACACGCTGCGGACGACGGGCGGCAGCGACCTTATCGCGCACGCGCTCGGCGATATCGCCAAGGGCTTGCCGGCCTGGGGCGCGCTCGGGCTGATCCTCGTCGCGGCGATGGCCGTGACGCCCTTTCTCAACAACGCCGCCACCGTGCTCGTCATGGGGCCGATCGCCGCCGGTTTTGCCACCGATCTCGGCTTCCGGCCGGAGGCCTTCCTGATGGCGGTGGCGATCGGCGCGGGCTGCGACTTCCTGACCCCGGTCGGCCACCAGTGCAACACGCTGGTCTTCGGCCCGGGCGGCTACAGGTTTTCCGACTACCCGCGCCTCGGCCTGCCATTGTCCTTGCTGATCATCCTGATCAGCATTCCGGCACTGCTCTTTGTCTGGCCGGTGCGCTGACGATCGGGCGCTGGCTCGCAAGAGAAACTCCCGGCCTATGCCTGGAACAGGGGCAGCCTGACGACGACCCTTGCTCCGCCTCCGGGCGCCTGATCGATCTGCAGCCTGCCGCCGTGCGCTTCGGTCAGCGACCGGGCAACGGCAAGGCCCAGCCCGGCACCGCCGGTCTTGCGGGCACGGGAGGTTTCCAGCCGCACGAAGGGCTCCAGAATCACGTCCCGCTGCTCGGGCGGGATGCCCGGTCCCGGATCGTCGATGACAAGCTGCAGCCAGGCCCCCTCGACCGTCAGCACCAGATGGGCGCCGCCGCCATATTTCACGGCATTGTCGATCAGGTTGGCGAAGATGCGCCGCAGCGCCAGCCGGTCGCCGATCACGAGAGCCGTTTCCGGCGGCAGCGGCACAAAGGTGACAGGCGCGCCCGCGGCACAACGGTCCGCGATTTCCGCCGCCAGCAGCGGCACGAGATCCAAAAGTTCCTCGCCAAGCGTGCCGACACCGGCACGGCCGGCGAGCAATGCATTGTCCAGCAGCTCGATCATGTCGTTGATCTCCGCTGCCGCCTTCTCCCGTGCGGCCTCATCGGGAATGCTCTCAAGCCGAAGGCGAAGCCGCGTCGCGAAGGTGCGGACGTCATGCTGGATGCCGCCGATCAGTGCCAGGCGGGCGCGGACGATGGCATGCAGCCGCCCCTGCAGCCGCTCGAAGGCGTTGACGAGCGCACGGGTTTCGGGTGCCGCCCCTCTCAGCCTGGGCAATTCGACCGGCGCACCGGTCGGATCGATCCGGTCGACGGCTGCGGCAAGCCGTGTCAGCGGCCGTATCTCGCGATGGAGCGCCACCAGCGCCAGGAGGCCGAAGAGCGTGCCGATGAGGCCGGCGCCAAGTCCGGCAGGCAGGCCGAACCAGTTGACGATGAAAGGCGTCTTCGTTTCCAGCACAAGGACCCGATCGGCGGACAGACGGATACGAAACTGAACCGGGTTGACGATGCCCCGGAAGATCCGCAGCCCGTGAACTCTCCGCCGTTCCGGCTTCAACAGCCGGATCGAAAGCAGGCTGTCGCCGAGCGCTTCGCGGTAGACGCCGTATTCCGCATCGTTCCACAGGTCCGTTGTATCGTCCGGGGGCGCATCGCTCCCGGACAGGCTGGCGTCGAGGATCGGGGAATTGATGGCGTCGATCAGCAGCGGCCAGCGAGCCGGCGGTTCTCCCTTCAGCAAGGAGGCGATTGCGGCGATCTGCCGGGGCGGCGGGCTGGAGGCGGTACGCGAGAGCCCGTTTACGACATAGTAAGAGGCGATCAAGGCGATCCACAGCGACAGGAAACCGACGCCGCCGATGGCGATCAGCCGCCGCGAAAGACTGAGGCGCGGCATCAGGACACCGGACGTACCGGCGCTGTCAGCAGGTAGCCGCCATTGCGCACCGTGCTGATCAAGTTGCTGCCGGGGCTTGCCGCCTCGAGTTTCTTGCGCAGCCGCGAAACCAGGAGATCGACGGTGCGATCGAACGGATCGGCGCTGCGGCCGTGCGTCCAGTCGAGGATCTGGTCGCGGGAGAGAACCCGGCGCGGCCGCAACAGGAAACAGGACAGCAGTTCGAATTCGCCGCTCGTCAGCGCCACCAACCCGTCCGGTGCCGCCTCGAGCTGGCGCGCGTCGAGATCGGCGACGAAACGGTCGAAGGCGTAGCGCCGGCTCGGCGGCTGGAAGGGCTGCGGCGAGGCGCGCCGCAACAGCGCCCTCACCCGCGCCAGCAGCTCACGCGGCCCGAAGGGCTTGACGAGATAGTCGTCGGCGCCGAGCTCCAGCCCCACGACACGGTCGGTCTCATCGCTCTTGGCGGTCAGCATGAGGATCGGCAGCGGCCGGGCCGCACGCACGCGCCGGCAAATGGAAAGCCCGTCCTCTCCCGGCATCATCAGGTCGAGGATCATCAGATCCGGCTCGAGACGGCGCAACACCTCGTCCATCGCGCGGGCGTCCTCGGCAGTCTCAACCGCATAGCCTTCCCGCGACAGAAGACTGCCGACGAGCTGCCTGATTTCGGCATCGTCGTCAACGATCAGGATTGCGCGGGCTTCGTGCTCCATGAGGCGACCATGAAGAAGCGTTCCGGCGAAATCAAGCGTGGCCGGGCCATCGATACAAATTGCTACAAACGGGCGACAAAAGCCTACATTTCAACATCCGCCGGACAAAAGCGGCATACATCGGCCCGCCATCCTCGGCCCTGCATCGACGGCAACCTGTGCAGCCGGTGCAAGGACCCAACGCCATGAGCCAATGCCATGAGGATGTCACGATGACCAGAACACTTGCCACCGGCCTGCTTGCCGGTTCGCTCGCCCTCCTTTCGTTCGGACAGGCCTATGCCTGGACCCGCGACGGACATGTCAGCGGCCCGCGCGGCACCGCCTCCGTCCATGCCAGCGGCGGCTGCGCCAACGGCGCCTGCTCGCGCAGCATCACCCGCACCGGACCTCGCGGTTACAGCACCACCCGCAGCGGTTCGGTTGCCTGCGACGGCGCCTATTGCACCGGCACGCGCACCACCACCGGCCCTTACGGCAACAGCGTGACCCGCTCGGGCAGCTTCTATCGCTACTGAACGGAGGCAGCGCCGGCAGCCGGCTGCCAGCATCCGCTCCGTTCGCAGCTCTTTCCCGGGAGACTTCCATGTTCCAGAGCGACCCATCGCTGCGCGTTGCGATCGCCGTCATCGCTCTTGCTTTCATGCTGCTCGAATATCTGATCGGCAAGCTCGCGGAGCACGATACGCACGACCTGAAGGAATCGGCCGCCTCGTTCGGCGTAGCCGCCGTTCACAGCCTGCTGCGCACGGCCGAGGCGGGATTTGTCGCAGTGCCTTTCATGCTCGCGTACCGCCACCGTGTCTTGGACATCAATCTGACCACGGCCAGCGGACTGATCGCCCTCTTCGTCGCCGTCGATTTCGTCTACTACTGGCAGCATCGCGCCTCGCATCGCATCCGCTGGCTCTGGGCCACGCATGCCGTCCATCATTCCACGACGAAGCTCAACCTGACGGCGGCCATGCGGCTCGGCTGGACCGGCAACATTTCCGGCAATTTCCTCTTCTTCGTGCCTCTTGCCTGGCTCGGTTTCCATCCGTTTGCGATTGTCGCCACGCTGGGGCTGAACCTCGCCTACCAGTTCTTCATTCACACGGAACTCTCGCCGCGTCTCGGGATCCTGGAATGGGTGCTGAACACGCCGGCGCACCATCGCGTGCACCATGCCTCCAATGCCGGCTGCCTGGACAGGAACTACGGCGGCATCCTGATCGTCTTCGACCGCCTGTTCGGCACCTTTGCCGAAGCGCCGAAGACGGAGCCTCTGCGCTATGGGCTGCGCGGCCGCAGCGCTTCGCTCAATCCGATCCGCATCGCACTCGGCGAGTGGGTGCTCATGTGGAGAGATCTGCGCCGGGCAGCGGGCCTGCGGGAAAAGCTCGCGACCCTCTTCGGCCCGGTGGCCCCAGGACAGCGCCCGCCGGAACGGCGGGCGGAAACGGCGGGCGAAAGCCGACCCGCCCCGATCACCACAACAGAAGGAATAATGCCATGACCCGCAAAACGCTCAAAGCCGCCGCACTTTCCATTCTCGCCTGCACCTGCCTGGCCGGAGCGGCCATGGCAGAGACGCAGCTTGCGCCCGAAATGCGCCAGAAGGCCTTTGCCGTCGCCCGCGTCTGCCGCACGGATCTTGCGACCTATTGCAACGGTGTCGAGCGCGGCGGAGGCCGCATCGCCGCCTGCCTCAAGGACAATGCCGAAAAGCTGTCCTCGCCCTGCCGTTCGGCGCTTGCCGACATCCGCCAGCAATAGGATGACGCCATGTTCCGTAAAATGCTTCTCGCGCTCGCCCTGCTCACGGGCATGAGTTCCGCCGCCGCAGCTGCGACCAGGGGCGTTGCCGCCGGCGACGTCAATCTGAGAGCCGGCCCCTCGACCGCCTATCCCGTCGTCACCGTCGTTCCGGCCGGCGTATCCCTGACGACCTATGGCTGCGTTGCGGGCTATACCTGGTGCGACATTGCTGTCGGCAGCTACCGGGGATGGGTTTCGGCAAGCTACATCCGGGTCGTCTGGCAAGGCGCACCCGTGATCGTCACGCCGCTGCTGGCGCCCCGCATCGGCCTCACCGTCATCGCCTACGACCGTGCCTATTGGGACCGCTATTATCCGCGCTATCCCTGGTATCACACCTGGCGCAACTATCCGCCGGCGATCACACCGCGGGTGGAAAGCTTCGACCGCACCGTGCAATGCGCCAACGGCGCCTGCAGCGCCACGCGCGCAACCACCGGGCTCTATGGCGGTTCTGCCCTTCATACCCGCACATGCGCCGATGGCGAATGTACCGCGACGCGGCAATGGGAAGGCCCCGCCGGCAATGGCGGATCGCGCGTGCGAAACTGCAGTCGCGCCGACCAGTCCTGCACGGTCACGCGTACCGGACCGCGCGGCAACAGCCATACGCGCATTTTCGAGCGCTGAAGCGCAACAGGTGAGGATTCAGCGCCGGGAAGATTGCAGGGCGGGCACGCTCACCCGCAGCCGGGGCGCTGCGAAATCGAGGAAGTGACGCATCTTGAGCGGCATCTGGCCGCGTGAGAGATGAATCAGATGAATGGGGGCAGGCTCCGGTTCGAAATCCTCGAGCACCAGCTTGAGCGCGCCGGAAGCAACCGCCTGCGCGACCTGATAGTGGAGCAGGCGGGTGACGCCGACACCGCGGATTGCCGCCTCCGCCGCCGCATCGGTCGTGGTGACGGAAAGCCGCGGGACGATCGCCACGTCGATCGTCCCTGCGACACCGGCCTTGCGGAACTGCCAGCCGGCGGCCGGGGTCAGAACCTCGACGCCGATGCAGGGCAGGTTCAGGAGATCGGCCGGCTCCTTCGGAACGCCGCGGGCGGCAAAGAGATCCGGACTGCCGCAGACCACCCGGCGCACCGAGCCGACGCGTGTGGCAACCATGGCGCTGTCGGGCAGATTGCCGATGCGCACGGCCATATCGACATGCTCTTCGACGAGATCGATGTTCCGGTCCGAAAGGACCAGCCGCACATTGATCGCCGGAAAGGCGGCCAGGAAGTCGGCCACGACAGGCAGGACGTGAAGACGGCCGAACTGGACCGGGGCGGTCATCACCAGTTCGCCCTTTGGCATGGCAAATTCGCCGGATGCCTGACGCTCGGCCTCCTCCAGCTGTTCAAGGATACGTCTTGCCGCCTCGATATAAGTCACCCCGGCATCGGTCAGTGCGATCCTGCGTGTGGTGCGGGTCAGAAGCTTCGTTCCAAGCAGCACTTCCAGCTCGGTGATCTTGCGGCTCAGCGTCGGCAGCGGAACTTTCAGCGACCGGCTGGCCGCAGACAGGTTTCCCTGGTCCACCACCTCCAGCAGCATCGACATGGCTTCGAACCGGTCCAATTCATTCTTCCATTTTCTGGTAAAATCACTTTCAACCAGAGCATATTCTCTTTGTCAGTGGAAATCGACACATTCAAGCCGCCAAGCCGATACCGGTTTTGCTTTTCCACCAAGGAGATTTCCATGTCCCGTATTTCCATCCCCAGCAAAGACGACGCCCCGGAAGCCACCAGGCCGACGCTTGACGGCATCCAGAAGGCGCTGGGTTTCGTTCCGAACATCTTTCGTCTCGTCGCCAACAGCCCGGCCGCACTGGCGGCATTCACCGGCCTTCAGGGCGGGCTTTCGAGAACGCTCGATGTCAAGACGCGCGAGCGGATCGCCCTTGCCGTCGCGGAGGTGAACGGCTGCGACTACTGCCTCTCGGCCCACACCTATATCGGCCTCAACCTCGCAAAGATTAGCCCGGAAGAAATAGCGTTGAACCGCAAGGGCGCATCCGCCGATGCGAGGGCGAATGCCGCCGTCGGCTTTGCGGCCAGGGTTGCGCAGATGCGCGGTCACGTCTCCGATGCCGATATCGCCACCGTGCGTGCTGCCGGCTTTTCGGACGCTGAGATCGTGGAAATCGTCGCTCTGGTCGTCGAGAACACCTTCACCAATTATCTGAACGAGGTCGCCAGGACCGACATCGACTTCCCGGCGGTTGCGGCTGCCAGTGCGGCCTGACGGATGAGGAGCGGGGCTGGCGCTCCGCTCCCTCCAACCCTTGAGGAGACGGATCATGTCCTATGGATTTCTCGACATAGCCTCGACGCCCAGTGTGCGCGCCGCGCAGGCCGAAATGGGCGTTCAGGAATTCTGGACCAACCTGCCGAGCGACCGGAGCTTCGACCGGTTCACCGAAAACGAGCGCACCTTCATCGGCTCCCGCGACAGTTTCTACATGGCGACCGTTTCCGAAACCGGCTGGCCCTATGTCCAGCACAGGGGCGGCCCACAGGGTTTCCTGAAGGTGCTCGACGACCGCACGCTTGCCTTCGCGGACTATCGCGGCAATCGCCAGTACATCAGCACCGGCAATCTCGCCGCCAACGACAAGGTCTGCCTGTTGCTGATGGACTATCCCCGCCGCGCCCGGCTGAAGATCTATGCCCATGCCGAAAAGCTCTCGCTCGACGCCGACCCGAAGCTAGCGGAGCTGCTCGCCACGTCTTCCTATCGCGCAAAGCCGGAGCGCCTCTTCCGCCTGCGCCTCGAGGCCTTCGACTGGAACTGCCCGCAGCACATTACCCCACGCTATACCGAGGCCGAGATTGCTACGGCCGTTGAGCCGCTGCGCCAGCGTCTGGCAGAACTGGAGGCGGAGAATGCGGCTTTGCGGGCCAAGGTTGCTTCGGCCGGGAACGCAAAATGAGCTAAAGGACCTCCGACGCTGGCTTGTTCAATGCAGCGCCGGAGTTCTTGGTGGACCAGGAACTGGTTTGAGATGGTGGATTGACCATTCATGGCAACGGCTGGCGGGATGGTTTCTGTCAGCCCGCCGCCCCTGAGGTCGGCCCGCGCAGCGTGTCTGCGGCGGTAAGATAAGAAGCGCGAAGACAGGCTCCGGGCGGCCCCTACTTCACATAGAGCGAGCGCGAGCGCTCCAGATGCTTGAGCACCGCCGCCTCGGCGCCGTCGGCGTCGTTGGCGGCAAGGCGCTCCAGGATCTCTTCATGTTCGGCCAGCGTGTATTTCTCCTTGCCGGTCCAGATCAGCATTTCCGTGTGATATTCCTTCAGCCATGCCAGCATGGCTTCGCTGACGGCCACGTAGATCGGATTGCCGGAAATCTGTGCGATACGGGTGTGGAACCGCATGTCGGCGGAAATGAACTCCTCGGCGCGCCCGAGCGAGGCACGCTGCTCGTCGATGATGTCGCGCAGCGCATCGACATCGGCCGGCTTTGCCCGCTGGGCCGCCTCGCGCGCCATGCCGCGCTCGAAGAAGATACGGGCGCTCTTCAGGTGCTCCAGCGAATCCGCCGATTGCGACAGCATGATCTTCGCTGTCAGGTCGACCTGCCGAAAGATCGACTGGGCGGTCAGCTTCAACACCTTCGCCCGCTCGCCGTGCGAGATGCTGACAAGCCCCTTGTTGGCGAGGGATTGCATCGCCTCGCGGATGGCGGGGCGGCCGACGCCGAAGCGTTCCATCAGAACGCGCTCGGAGGGCATCTCGTCGCCCGGTTGCAACTCTCCTGAGGTGATCAGCCGTTCCAGCCGGTCAAAAACCTCATCGGACAGTTTTCGACGGACAATGGGCTCGATGGCTGAGGTCATGGCGTCTCGCTGGCTCAAATCTTCTCTCCCCCTTAGCATTTTCACCGACCGACGACAAAGCGCGCCACGCGAAATTCACATCTGTTGAAAATTTCCATTGCAGAAAATGGAATACTCATTATACCAGATTACAAGTTGACGCCATGCCTTCTTGACGTGGCGAGAGGAGCAACCGGCAATTTCATGATGATAGTCCTGACCTACCGCATCGAGACGCCAGGCAGCGTCGAAGCGATGGCGCACAAGATCGCTTCCGATCAATCGACCGGCACCTTCGTTCCGGTTCCGGGCGAGACCGAAGAATTGAAATCGCGTGTGGCCGCGCGCGTGCTTGCCGTCCGTCCGCTGAAAGACGCCAGCCATCCCTCCTGGCCGGAGGCGGCGGACGGCGTGCGCCTGCAGCGCGCCGATGTGGATATCGCCTTCCCGCTCGATGCGATCGGAACGGATCTTTCGGCCCTGATGACGATCGCGATCGGCGGGACCTTTTCGATCAAGGGGATGACGGGCCTGCGCGTCGTCGACATGAAGCTTCCCGAAGCCTTCAGGAATGCCCATCCCGGCCCCCAGTTCGGCATTCCCGGCAGCCGGCGCCTGACCGGCGTCGAGGGACGGCCGATCATCGGCACGATCGTCAAGCCGGCGCTCGGCCTGCGGCCGCACGAGACGGCCGAGCTCGTCGGCGAACTGATCGAATCCGGCGTCGACTTCATCAAGGATGACGAGAAGCTGATGAGCCCCGCCTATTCGCCGCTGAAGGAGCGTGTGGCGGCCATCATGCCCCGCATCCTCGATCACGAGCAGAAGACCGGCAAGAAGGTCATGTATGCCTTTGGCATTTCACATGCCGATCCCGACGAGATGATGCGCAACCACGATCTCGTACTCGAAGCGGGCGGCAACTGCGCCGTCGTCAACATCAATTCGATCGGCTTCGGCGGAATGAGTTTCCTGCGCAAGCGCTCCGGCCTCGTGTTGCATGCGCATCGCAACGGCTGGGACGTGCTGACGCGCCACCCCGGCATCGGACTCGACTTCAAGGTCTATCAGCAGCTCTGGCGGCTGCTCGGCGTCGACCAGTTCCAGATCAACGGCATCCGCGTGAAATATTGGGAGCCGGACGAGAGTTTCGTCGCCTCCTTCAAGGCGGTCAGCACGCCGCTCTTCAGCCCCTCCGACTGCCCGCTTCCCGTTGCCGGTTCCGGCCAGTGGGGCGGGCAGGCGCCGGAAACCTACCAGCGCACCGGCCGCACGACCGATCTTCTCTATCTCTGCGGCGGCGGCATCGTCAGCCATCCGCACGGACCGGCCGCCGGGGTGCGCGCCGTGCAGCAGGCCTGGCAGGCGGCAGTCGCCGGCATTGCGCTCGACGAATATGCAAAAGATCATCCCGAGCTTGCCGCATCGATCGCCAAGTTCGGCGACGGCAAGGCGGCGTGACGATGCGAGACCTGCTCGTCAGCTACTACGGCGACGATTTCACCGGCTCCACCGACGTGATGGAAGCGCTCGCCAGCAACGGCATTGCGACCGTGCTCTTTCTCGGCATTCCCGATCAGGCCCTGCTCGACCGCTTCGGGGATTGCCGTGCCGTCGGCCTTGCCGGAACGAGCCGCAGCGAGAGCCCGGCCTGGATGCAGGAAAACCTGACCCCGGCTTTCCGATGGTTGAAGGATCTGCAGGCGGGCATCTGCCACTACAAGGTCTGCTCCACCTTCGATTCCGCGCCCGAGGTGGGCAATATCGGCAAGGCGATCGAGATCGGCAAAGAGATCTTTGGCCAGCCGCTGGTACCCGTCATCGTCGGCGCACCGCAGCTCAAGCGCTACACGGCCTTCGGCAATCTCTTCGCCGCCTATCAGGGGCGTGTCTTTCGCATCGACCGGCATCCGGTCATGAGCCGTCATCCCGTCACGCCGATGCATGAGGCCGATCTTGCCCTGCATCTCGGCAGGCAGACCGACCTTGCCGTTTCGCTCGCCGACCTGACGATGCTTGCTGCACCCGATGCCGATGCCATGATCGACCGGCTCATAGACGAGGGTTCGGGCATCCTGCTGCTCGATGTCGCCTCCGCCGAGAGCCAGTCCGCCGCCGGCCGGCAGCTGCAGCGCATCACGGCAGCCAGGGGTGCTTTCGTGGCCGGCTCCTCCGGCATCGAATATGCGCTCCTCGATGCCTGGCGCGAAAAGGGCATGACCGGTCCGGGTGTCGAGTTCCAGCCGCCGGGCAAGGTGGACCGGCTCGCCGTCGTTTCCGGCAGCGTTTCGCCGACGACGGAGCGGCAGATCCGCACGGCGATTGCCGACGGCTTTCACGACGTCCCGCTCGATCCCCTGGCGCTGGTCGGCACCAATGCCCAGGCGGCACTGGACGTCGCGGTCGCCGCCGGCCTTGCCGCCCTGAAGGCCGGCCGAAGCGTCATCCTGCACACCGCGCTTGGCCCTTCCGCCGATCGCGGCACCGACATCGACCAGCTGCCGGGCGCCCGTCACCGGCTCGGTCGCGCGCTCGGAACCATCCTGCGCCGTCTCGTCGAAACCGAAGGCCTTTCGCGCGCCGTCATCGCCGGCGGGGACACATCGAGCCATGCGCTGAAGGAGTTGCGCGTCGATGCGCTGACGACCCTGCTGCCGCTGCCGCAAACCCCCGGTTCGCCGCTCTGCACGGCCCACGGCGGCTACGCGCCCACCGACGGGCTGCAGATTGCGCTGAAGGGCGGCCAGGTCGGGGCGGACGGCTATTTCTCGCAGATCCGGGATGGGAGGAAGGACTGATGGCCAATCAGGGCGACTTCCATCCACTGCCGATAATGGAATGGTGATTGACTCATCATACCAGTTAAGATACCAATCCAGCATACGAAGGTGAGGAAATATGACTGCAATTGCCCTCTTTGGCGCCGGCGGAAAAATGGGATACCGGCTGGCCAAGAATCTCAAAGGTTCCCGTTTTGACGTTCGCCATGTCGAGGTCAGCGATGTCGGCAAGGCGCGCCTGAAGAACGATCTCGGCATCGACTGCACGCCGGCCGATGCTGCGCTCGACGGCGCCGAGGTCGTGATCCTGGCCGTGCCGGATACGGCGATCGGCAAGGTTGCCGCCGGCATCGCCGACAAGCTGAAGCCCGGCACGATGGTCGTGGCGCTCGATGCCGCCGCCCCCTTTGCCGGCCACCTGCCGGAGCGCGCCGACCTCACCTATTTCGTGACCCACCCGTGCCATCCGCCGATCTTCAACGACGAGACGGACATGCAGGCCAAGAAAGACCATTTCGGCGGCCTGTTTGCCAAGCAGCACATCGTCTCCGCCCTGATGCAAGGCCCGGAAAGCGCTTATGCCCTCGGCGAAGAGATCGCCAAGGTCATCTGGGCGCCGGTCATGCGCTCGCACCGCGTCACCGTCGAGCAGATGGCGATGCTGGAACCCGGCCTTTCGGAAACCGTCTGCGCCTCTCTGCTCGTCATCATGCGTCAGGCAATGGACGAGTGCATCGCCCGCGGCGTGCCGGCGGAAGCGGCCCGCGACTTCCTGCTCGGCCACATGAACGTGCTCGGCGCCGTCATCTTCAAGGAAGTCGACGGCGTGTTCTCGGATGCCTGCAACAAGGCGATCGAGTTCGGCATCCCTGCCCTGATGCGCGACGACTGGAAGAAGGTCTTCGAACCTCAGGAGATCGCCGACAGTATCCGGCGCATCACCTGACACGACCGCGGCAGGGCTCGCCCTGCCGCCCTGCCGGCCCGGAGGGGACAAGCGGGCCGGTCTTTGATTTCGCATGAGTATCAGCCGAACCGGCCTTGGTTCGGCCATGCGTCAAACCTGGGAGGAGAACCATGAAAATTACGCGTAGACTGACCCTTGCCGCCTTCGCCGGCGCCCTGTCGCTCGGCGTTGCGATGCCGGCCTTTTCGGCTGACCTGATCGCCATCATCACGCCGGCCCACGACAACCCCTTCTTCAAGGCGGAAGCCGTCGGCGCCGAGGCCAAGGCCAAGGAACTCGGCTATGAAGCCCTCGTCATGACCCATGACGACGATGCCAACAAGCAGTCGGAAATGATCGATACCGCCATCGGCCGCGGCGCCAAGGCGATCATCCTCGACAATGCCGGCGCCGACGCTTCGGTTGCCGCCGTCAAGAAGGCCAAGGATGCCGGCATCCCGTCCTTCCTGATCGACCGCGAAATCAACGCGACCGGCGTCGCCGTCGCCCAGATCGTATCGAACAATTACCAGGGCGCCCAGCTCGGCGCGCAGGAATTCGTCAAGCTGATGGGCGAGAAGGGCAATTATGTCGAGCTCGTCGGCAAGGAGTCGGACACCAATGCCGGCATCCGCTCGCAGGGCTATCATGACGTCATCGACGACTATCCGGACCTGAAATTGGTCGCCAAGCAGTCGGCCAACTGGAGCCAGACGGAAGCCTATTCGAAGATGGAAACCATCCTGCAGGCCAATCCCGATATCAAGGGCGTAATCTCCGGCAACGACACGATGGCCATGGGCGCGATCGCCGCGCTTCAGGCCGCCGGCCGCAAGGACGTGATCGTCGTCGGCTTCGACGGTTCCAACGACGTGCGCGACTCCATCAAGTCGGGCGGCATCAAGGCCACCGTGCTGCAGCCGGCCTATGCGCAGGCCCAGATGGCTGTCGAACAGGCTGATGCCTACATCAAGAACAAGACGGCACCGAAGGAAGAAAAGCAGCTCATGGACTGCGTTCTCATCAATGCCGACAATGCGGGCAAGCTCGAGACCTTTGCTCTGGCAAAGTAAGGCGGACCGACTGCTGCAGGGAGCGCGGGAGACCACGCTCCCTGTGGCCTATTCTCATGGATTTCGAGGTTGACAGCATGTTGAGGATCAGGGGCGCCCTGATTGCCGCTCTCGTAGCGGCGGCTTTGCCCGGCTGCAAGATCATCAAGACACCGACTGCGGAAGAAAAGGCCGCGGCCGCAGCCAGGAGCGCTTTCGACCCGAATGCCAAGGTCGAGGCGATATGGCAGCCGCAGGTGGTTCCCTATTACGAAAAGCGGGCCGGCGAGCTGAAGGATGTCACAGCCCTCGCCGCATCGAGCCCCGATCAGGCGGGGGAGAAATACGGCAACCCGCACAAGCAGGCGAGTTCGCCCTGGACCTATGCGGTGAAATTCACCGGCAAGGTCGTCGCGGCCGATACGGCCTCGCGCGCCGCAACGCTCGATGTCGATGCCGACGGCGACGGCAAGGCCGACGCGAAAGTGCAGATCGGCCCGGCCATCCGCGGCACGGCGTTGCGCGACACATTGGATTTCGTCAATTTCAACGAATTCAAGAACCAGATCGAATGGGCGCAGTTCGGCAAGTCCTTCAACGAAAAGGCCAATAGCGCCTTCCTTTCGGCGATCCCGCGCGACGGGCTGGTCGGCAAGACGGTAAGTGTGACCGGCGCCTTCCCGCTGCCGTCAGGCGGCGACCTTCCGCTCGTGACCCCTTCGGCGCTGACGGTGGCACCATGACGACCAGCGAGGCTTCCAAGGACGATATCATCCTGCGCCTCGACGACGTGTCGAAGGTCTATTCCGGTATCGTGGCCGTCAAGCGCGCCAATCTCGAGCTGCGCCGGGGCGCCGTCAACGTGCTGGTCGGCGAAAACGGTGCCGGCAAATCGACCCTGATGAAGATCATCGCCGGCGTCGAGCGACCGACACTCGGGAACATCATTCTGGACGGCGAAACCGTTTCCTTCGCCAGCCCCGCGGATGCGCAGGCCCACGGCATCGGCATGATCTTCCAGGAACTCAACCTCTTCGCCAACATGTCTGTTGCCGAAAACATCTTTGCGACGCGCGAACTCACCCGCGGCGTGCTGGGCATCGACCACAGGGAACAGGTCCGCAAGGCCAACGAATTCCTGGCCCGCCTCGATGCCGGCATCGATGCCGAGACCATGGTCGAGGATCTGCCGATCGGCCAGCAGCAGCTTGTCGAGATCGCCAAGGCGATGTCGCTGAATGCGCGCATCCTCATCATGGACGAGCCGACTTCGGCGCTGTCTGCGGCGGAAGTCGAGATCCTCTTCAAGGTGATTGCGGAGCTGAAAGCGCAGGGTGTGGCGATCGTCTATATATCGCACCGCCTCGAAGAGCTGATGCGGATCGGCGACTACATCACCGTGCTGCGCGACGGGCAGATCACCGGCCAGGCAATGGTCAAGGATATCGACACGCGCTGGATCGTGCGCTCGATGATCGGCTCGGACGCCAAGGATTTCGCCAAATCCGTCGATCATGCCGTCGGCAGGGAAATGTTCCGTGCGGAGAACATCAGCCTGCCGCGCCCGACCGGCGGGCTGGCCGTCGACAATGTTTCGCTGTCCGTCAGGGCGGGCGAAATTCTCGGCATTTACGGATTGATGGGCGCCGGGCGCAGCGAGTTCTTCGAATGCGTGATCGGCCGCCATGCACACTCGACGGGCAAGATCTTCATCGACGGCAAGGAAGTGCGCGCCCGTGACACGACGCGGCGCATCCGCCGCGGCCTGGCACTCATTCCCGAGGACCGGCAGCGCGAGGGCCTGGTGCAGGTTCTCTCCATCGCCTCCAACCTCACGCTTGCGAGCCTTGGCCGCTTCACGCGCCTGTTTCATATCAACGCCAAGGCCGAGAAGAACGCCATTGCCGAGGCGATCCGCGACCTTTCCATCAAGGCGCCGAACCCGGATTTCGAAGTGACCTCCATGTCCGGCGGCAACCAGCAGAAGGTGGTCATCGGCAAGGCGCTGATGACCAATCCGAAAGTTCTTCTGATGGACGAACCGAGCCGCGGCATCGATGTCGGCGCCAAGGCGGATGTCTTCCGCACCATGCGCCGGCTTGCCGCCAATGGCCTCGCCATCCTGTTTTCAACCTCCGACCTCGAAGAGGTCATGGCGCTTTCCGATCGCATCGCCGTGCTCAGCAACGGCCATCTCATCGCCGTCTTCGACCGCGCTGAGGCAACGGAAGAGGCCATTATCGCAGCCTCCGCCAAGGGGCACGAACATCAAGGGAAACTTGCGTCATGACGGCGGCTACCGCATCCACTTCCGCGCCGAAGGGCGCCAACGGCTCCTTCCTCCTGACGCTGATGAAACTTCGCACCTTCATCGCGCTCTTTGCCGTCATCATCTTCTTCTCGATCTTCGCGCCGAACTTCACCTCGACCGCCAACATGATCCTGATGTCGAAGCACGTCGCGCTCAACGCCTTCCTGGCGATGGGCATGACCTTCGTCATCATCACCGGCGGCATCGACCTCTCGGTCGGCTCGATCGTCGGCCTCTGCGGCATGGTCGCCGGCGGTCTCATCCTCTACGGCATCGAACTGCCGATCGGCTATACGGTCTATTTCAACCTGGTCGAGATCGTGCTGATCACGCTGTCGATCGGCCTCGTCATCGGCCTCATCAACGGCCTCTTGATCACCAAGCTCAATGTCGCGCCTTTCATCGCCACGCTCGGCACGCTCTATATCGCCCGCGGGCTGGCGCTGCTTTCCTCCGACGGCCAGACCTTTCCAAACCTTGTCGGCCGGCCGGAATATGCGACGACCGGCTTCGATGTCTTCGGTGCCGGCCGTATTCTCGGTCTGCCGGTATCGATCTGGATCCTGATCCTCCTGGCGCTGGTGGCCGCCTATGTGGCGCGCTCGACACCGATCGGCCGGCATATCTTTGCCGTCGGCGGCAACGAGCGCGCCGCCCGCATGTCCGGTATCCGCGTCGATCTGGTGAAGATCTTCGTCTATATGTTCTCAGGCCTTTGCGCGGCGATTGTCGGCATCGTCATCTCTTCGGAGCTGATGGCCGCGCATCCGGCAACCGGCGAAAGCTTCGAACTCAACGCGATCGCCGCGGCCGTTCTCGGCGGCACCTCGATGTCGGGCGGGCGCGGCACGATCGGCGGCACGATCATCGGCGCCTTCGTGATCGGCATCCTTTCCGACGGTCTTGTCATGATGGGGGTTTCCTCTTTCTGGCAGATGGTCATCAAGGGTCTGGTGATCATCATCGCGGTCGTTGTGGATCAGGCGCAGCGCCGCCTGCAGCAGCGCGTCACCCTCATGCAGATGGCAAAGGCAGGTTGAAATGGCTGATTTGAAAGGTGCCTTGATCGGTTGCGGCTTCTTTGCGATCAACCAGATGCACGCATGGAAGGACGTGGACGGTGCCGCGATCGTGGCGATCTGCGACCGTGACCCGGAACGCCTGAAGATCGTCGGCGAACAGTTCGGCATCGACAGGCGCTACACGGATGCTGCCGCCATGTTTGCCGATGGCGGCTTCGATTTCGTCGATATCGCCACCACGGTCCAGAGCCATCGGGCATTGGTGGAATTGGCCGCCGGCCACAAGGTCCCCGCCATCTGCCAGAAACCTTTTGCCCGGACGCTTGCCGATGCCAAGGCAATGGTGGAGGCCTGCCGGACAGCCGGTATCGCGCTGATGGTACACGAGAACTTCCGCTGGCAGACACCGATCCAGGCTGTCCGACGGCTGCTCGACGACAAGGCGATCGGCATACCCTTCTGGGGCCGTTTCTCCTTCCGCTCCGGCTATGACGTGTTTTCCGGCCAGCCCTATCTCGCCGAAGGCGAACGTTTCATCATCGAAGATCTCGGCATCCACACGCTCGATATCGCCCGCTTCATTCTCGGCGACGTGAAAACGCTGACGGCCCGCACCAGACGCGTCAATCCCAGGATCAAGGGCGAGGATGTCGCGACGATCCTGCTCGACCACGAAAGCGGCGCGACCTCCATCGTCGATGTCAGCTACGCGACGAAGCTCGGCAACGAGCCTTTCCCGGAAACGCTGATCGAGCTCGACGGCACGGACGGAACGATCCGCCTTTCGGCCGGCTACCGGCTGGAAGTCACCAACGCAGCCGGCACCATCGTCTCCGATGCCTCGCCGCAGCTGCTTTCCTGGGCATCGCGGCCCTGGCACAATATTCAGGAAAGCGTCTACGCGATCCAGAAACATTGGGTCGACCGGCTGAAGAACGGCGGCGAGCCGGCAACGTCGGGCGCCGACAACCTCAAGACCTTCGCCCTTGTCGAAGCCGCCTATGACAGCGCCGCATCCGGCAGGACGATCGATGTGGAGGCGATGCTGAAATGAGCACGGACGCCTTCGCCCTCTACGGCACGCATGAGGCCGAAGACCATCCGGTCCGCCTGACTGCCGGGCGGCTCTCGGCCGATCTCGCCAACGGCAACCTGCGCACGATCCGCTACGACGGCGTCGAGGTGCTGCGCGCCGTCTCCTACCTGGTGCGCGACCGCGACTGGGGCACCTATAGCCCTGCGATAAGGGACCTTTTCGTCGAGCAGGCGAAAGACGGCTTCTCCGTCCGTTACGTCGCCCGCTGCGAGGGACCTGACGGCTCCAGCCTTGCCGTTTCCGTGGGGATTGTCGCGACGGAGCATGAGCTGGCCTTCGAGGCGGCAGCGCTCTCGCCGGGCGGTTTCGAGACCAATCGCTGCGGCTTCTGCATCCTGCATCCGATCGTCGGTATTGCCGGAAGGCCGGCGAAGGTCGAACATGTCGATGGCCGCGTCGTGGAGACGCGTTTTCCCGACCGGATCGACCCCTGGCAGCCCTTCAAGGACATGCGCGCGATCACCCATCAGGTGGTCCCCGGCGTTTCGGCCGAATGCCGCATGGAAGGCGACACGTTCGAGATGGAAGACCAGCGCAACTGGTCGGACGCTTCCTACAAGACCTATGTGCGCCCGCTGGCGCTTCCCTGGCCCTACCGGATCGCGGCAAACGAACCGGTGCGGCAGAGGATCGTCCTGTCCCTCAAGGACACCAGAAGCGGACAGACGGTAACCGGTGGCCCGGCGGCGGGCAGTATCCGGCTCGAACCGGGTGAACAAGGCGGAACCATGCCGGCCATCGGCCTGATCGTCACGCCTGAAGAAGCCCGGGCCGTGCTTGCGGCCCGTGACCTGCTTTGCGAAATCGCGCCGCAGGAGCTGCTTTTCCACTTCGATCCGGATGCCGGCCACGGCACGCAGGCACTGAAGGATTTCGCTGCCGTCGCGGCCCTTCACCGCGGCGGCTCGACGCTGGAAATCGCCCTGTCCTGCAGGCAGGCGCCGGCCGCCGAAACGGCTGAAATCGCAAGGCAGATGCAGGCTGCCGGCTTGCGCCCGGACGCCATCCTGATCTCCCCTTCCGTCGATCGGCAATCGACGCCGCCCGGCAGCAAATGGCCGGAATGCCCGCCGCTCGAAGAGGTCTATGCCGCCGCCCACGAGGCTTTTGCCGGCATCCGCATCGGCGGCGGCATGCTGAGCTATTTCACCGAGCTCAACCGCAAGCGCGTGCCGGCCGACCGCCTCGGCTTCGTCAGCCACTGCACCAACCCGATCGTCCATGCCGCCGATGATCTGAGCGTCATGCAGACGCTGGAGGCGCTGCCCTTCATCACCGGCTCGGTGCGTGCCATCTACGGCGACAAACCCTACCGGATCGGCCCCTCGACCATTCCCATGCGGCAGAACCCCTACGGCAGCCGCACCATGGACAATCCCGCCGGCGGCCGCATTCCGATGGCAAACCGCGATCCGCGCCACAATGGCCGTTTCGCGGAGGCCTTCGCGCTGGGTTATGCGATCCGCGTGCTCGATGCCAACCTCGAATGCCTGACGCTTTCGGCGCTCACCGGCTCCTTCGGCCTCGTTGCCGGCAAGGGCGAGCCGGCCGCCGAAGGAAGCACCCGGCCAATCTTCAATACCGTCAAGCTATTGTCGGGTCTTGCCGGCTCGTCCTGGCTGAGCTGCATCTCGTCACATCCCGCGCGCCTGCTGGCCTTCCAGTCGGGCGCGAGGCTGCATATGGTCAATCTTACGGCAGACGAGCAACGCGTCGATATCGGCTTCGCAGCCACGTTGCGCGACAGCAGCGTGACACTGACGCCCTTCGAGACGGCGTCGATCGAACTCACCGCCTAGGGGGCTCGGGCACGTCCTGCAGGCCGTTGGGCAACAGCAGCCGCTTGAGCTTGAGCCGAAGTCAGACCGGATCCAGAACGCTCTCACCTGTGCCCGGTCCAATCTCAAGAGCGTGCTGTCGCTGGACGAGCTTGCCGAAGCCGCGCGCCTGATGCTGGAGGATGGCCGCCATACGGTTGAGACCGTCGCCCACGAGACGGGCTTCGTCGACCGCGAACGCATGCGCCGCGCATTCATTCGTGTCCTTGGCCAGCCGCCGCAGACGGTGCGTCGAGCGCTGAAGGAGACACGCCGGGAAATCCTCAAGGCCTCCTGAGCCGAAGGGACTTTTGGCCGAACGAAAATCCGTCAGGCTGCCGCCTCGACCATTCCCGAAGCCCGCTGGATCGCCTGCGGCGATTGGCCGAAGGCCCGCAAAAAGGCCTGCCGCATGCGCTCGCGGTCGCCGAAACCCGTTTCGCGCGCAATCACCTCGATCGGATGGCGGCTGGTTTCCATCATGAGCCGCGCCGCCTCCACACGCAGGCGTTCGATCGCCTTGGCCGGCGTCTGGCCCGTTTCCTCGCGGAAAACGCGGCTGAACTGCCGGGGGCTCAAACGGGCGGCTTCCGCAAGCGTTTCGATGGAACGTTCGTTCGCCAGGTTTTCCCTGGCAAAGGAAAGGGCCATCTGAACACGATCCGATTTCGGATCCATATCCAGAAGCACGGAAAACTGCGATTGGCCCCCGTCGCGGCGCTGATAGATCACCATTTTGCGCGCGATGGCGCGCGCTGTTTCCAAACCGAGATCCCTCTCGACGATGGCAAGCGCCAGATCGATGCCGGCGCTCATCCCGGCGGAGGTCCAGATCTGGCCATCGACGACGAAGATCCTGTCCTCATCGAGAGTGACGTTCGGATAGCTGTTTTCAAATGTGCGGACATGCGCCCAATGCGTGGTCGCACGCTTGCCCTCGAGCAGTCCTGCCGCAGCCAGCACGAAGGCACCGGTGCAGACCGAGGCGATACGCCTGGACCGTTCCGGCGCGCGCTTCAGAAACTCGATCAGGGTCTGGGAGGGAAGACGGCAATCATTGTCTCCGGTGACGATCAACGTGTCGAACCCGCCGTCGCCGAGCGGCTCGGTATTGACCGAGAAGCCCTCCGAGGTGCGCACCGGACCGCCATGCTCGGACACGATCGTCAGCTCATAGGCCTTTTCCTTGCTGTTGAGATTGGCGTATTCGAAGACAGTGGTGACGGCGAGGCCAAGTGATTGAAAATTCGGGTAAACGATCAATCCGACAGTGTGCATGTCAGCTCCGGAAGCGGCGGCTAGAAACGTTGCTTACGATGAAAATAAGCCATCGCGGGGGCTGGTTTCAAGAACCGAGCCGCATGTCCGAAATCCTTGCATCTATGTCATTGAGGATACGAATTTTCGAGATCAGTATCCGGGACATCGCCGACGAGGTGTCGGCAGAGAACCAGGAGAAAGCCCCATGACATCAACGCAGTTCAAGGGCACGGCCCTCATCACGGGCGCATCGAGCGGCATCGGCGCAGTCTACGCCGACCGTCTCGCAAAGCGCGGATACGACCTGATCATCGTTGCCCGCAACGCACAGCGCCTCGACACGCTTGCCGAGAGGCTGGGCAAGGAAACCGGCCGGACGATTACGACCGTCGCAGCCGATCTCGCCAACAAGGCCGAGCTTGCCAGGATCGAACATATCCTTCGCAAGGACGCCACGATCACCGTGCTCGTCAACAATGCCGGCGTCGGCTCGGTCGCATCCGTTCTGCAGGACAATGTCGATGAAATGGAAGCGATGATCGAACTGAACATCACGGCGCTGACGCGCCTGACCTATGCGGCCGCGCCGGGCTTCGTGGCGCGCGGTGCCGGAACCATCATCAACATCAGCTCCGCCGTCGGCATTGCCGTCGAAGCCCTGAACGGCGTCTACAGCGCTTCCAAATCCTATGTCCTCAGCTTCGGCCATGCCCTGCAGCGCGACCTGGCAGACAAGGGCGTCAGGGTGCAAACCGTCCTTCCGGCCGCGACCGCCACCGATTTCTGGGATGTTGCCGGCTACGCGGCACAGAAGGCCAAGCCCACGACCATGTCGGCCGAAGATCTGGTCGATGCCGCACTCAGCGGTCTCGACCAGGGCGAACTGGTGACGATCCCGCCGCTGCATGACGGCGATCAGTGGCTTCGCTGGGAAGCCGACCGCCGCGCCTTCGCGCCGAATTTCGGCAATTCAAAGCCGGCACCGCGCTACGCGATCTGAAACGACCATCCGGACAAAGGGAAGAAGACAATGAATCTCCTCACCATCGGTGCGGCGGCTGTCGCCATGGTCGCTGCAATTGCATCCCCGAGCCTCGCTTCGGCCCAATCTCGCGGCAAGGTTCTCGTCGTGATGTCGAGCGCGCATGAACTCGATCTTCGCGACGGCAAGACATACGAGACCGGCTACTACCTCAACGAATTCGTGGTTCCCTATCGCAAGCTTGTCGATGCCGGCTACGAACCGGTCATCGCCAATCCGAAGGGCGATCTGCCCGTCATGGACAATAATTCCAACAATAAGATGTTCTTCGGCGGCGACGATGCGGCGCGCGCCGCAGCACTGGACTACGCAAAGACCATCGAACAGCTCAAGCATCCCAAGACGCTCGAGCAGGTGGTGAAGGAAGGAACCAGCGATTACGTCGGTCTCTTCATCCCGGGCGGCCACGCGCCGATGGCCGACCTCCTGAAGGACCGGAACCTTGGAAAGATCCTTTGAGCTTCCATGACACGGCCCGGCCGACCGGCATCATCTGTCACGGCCCGATCGTCCTTCTGTCGGCGCTGCCGGATCCGCAGGCTTTCGTTGCATCGATGATCGCAAATGACGGCAAGGCAAATTCGCTTGCTGCCGGCTGGCCCTATGCCGGATATCGCGCGACGATTTTCTCGACCGGCGAAGAACAGGCCTTGGAAGGCCCTGCCGGTCTCGGCGGCAATGTCCAGTTTTACCCCGTCAACGCCCTTGCCGAGGCGGGCGCGCATGTCGATACGGTGGCCAACTGGCGCAGCAATGTCATTGTCGACCGGGAGCTGATCACCGCTCAGCAGCCGATGTCGGCTCCGCAATTCGGCGATGTGTTCGTCGCCAGGCTGAATGAGAAGAAGTAACGCCATCCGCCTCTCGGACGACAGGGACCGCCGGCTATTTGGCCGGCGGTTTCATTTTGCATCCGCTTTTTCGCCTGCAGGCAAATTCTGAGCAGGATCGCCATGGTTAGCTCATCATACCAGTTGACATGTAAATGATCATACTGCAAGAAGGGCGCCAGCTTACAAGAGGAGGACGTAATGCTGACGCTTTCTGCAAAATTGAAGTCTTCATGCATGGCCGCCATCGCTGTCGCGGCTGTTGCGGTCACGCCCGTCAAGGCCGAGGACATCACGCTCTGGACGCTGAACTTCGACAACAATGCCGCCAATGTGGCGCTGAAGAAGGTTGCGAGCGACTTCGAAGCGGCAAATCCCGGAACGCATATCGAGATCGTCCAGCGCGCCGTCGACGAGCACAAGACGGCGCTGCGTGTGGCGGCCGGCTCCAACCGCGGCCCCGATATCTATTTCAGCTGGGCAGGCCTTGGCCTCGGCGGCGAATATGTGAAGGCGGGCCTGTCACTGCCACTCGACAAGTATTACACCGAATACAAGTGGAACGACGAGCTGCTTCCCTCGGCAGCCGCCTTTGCCGATCTCTATCCGGGCGGCAAGCACGGCACGCCTTTCACCTTCAAGGGCGAGGCCGTCTACTACAACAAGAAGCTCTTCCAGCAGGCCGGCATCACCGAGGAGCCGAAGACCTATGAGGATCTTCTGGCGGCGGCCGACAAACTCAAGGCAGCCGGCATCCCGGCCTTCACCTTCGGCGGCACCGTCAACTGGCACGTCATGCGCCTGATGGACGTCATTCTCGAAACCAAGTGCGGCGCCGAAAAGCACGACCAGCTGAAGCTGATGAAGCTCGACTGGACGAAGGAACCCTGCGCCACCGACAGTTTCGCCGAATTCGCCAAGTGGACGAAGGACTATACGCTGCAGCCCTTCATGGGCATCGACAACAAGCAGTCCTATAGCTTGTTCACCGCCGGCCGTGCGGCAATGATGCTCGAAGGCGACTGGTTGGTCGGCCAGCTCTCCGGCAGCGGCGCCAATCTCGACGATTACGGGATCTTCCCCTTCCCGACCAATACCAACCGGCTCTACGGTTTCGCCGAGTACAATTACATCAGCACCAAGACCAAGAACCCGGACATGGCTGCGAAGTTCATCGACTATTTCCTGTCGACGAAGGTGCAGCAGGATCTCGTCGGCCAGATCAGCTCGATCTCGGTCAACAAGAACGTCCAGTACACCAACCAGAAGCCCCTGGAAGCCGAGTGGCTGGATATCTTCAAGACCTACGACAAGATCTACATGAACGGTGACCAGGCCTTCCCGCTTGACGTGACGACGGAATATTTCCGCGTCATCAACGATGTCGCCTCCGGCAGCATCGAGCCGGCCGAGGCCGCCAAGCAGATGCAGGCCTTCATCGCCGGCAGAACCTGACCCCTCCCGAGACGCCGGCTGGCCGACACCCGTGTCGGTCGGCCGGCGCCGCATCCGCAAGACCGGCAGGGGATACCCTGCCCCCGGAGGTGAGAATGTCCTTGCGCCAAACAACGCATGATCCGCGCGTGCAGGCCTTCATGCTGCTCGTGCCCGCGCTCGCAATCTACGCGATCTTCGCGCTCTACCCGATGGTCAACGTCGTCGTTTTGAGCTTCCAGAAATGGAACGGGCTCGACCCGCAGCGGCCCTTTGTCGGCTTTGCCAACTATCAGGCGATCTTCACGCGCGATCCGGTCTTCTGGGTCGCCTTCAAGAACACCGTGATCTGGACGCTGATGAGCCTCGTCTTCCCGCCGCTCGTCGGGCTTCTGCTGGCGCTCAGCCTCAACCAGAAGATCTTCGGCCGCAATGGGCTCAGAGCAATCTTCTACCTGCCGGTCATCATCGCGCCGATTGCCGTCGCCACCATGTGGAAGTGGATGTACGATCCCTTCTTCGGCCTGTTCAGCCAGATGCTCACCTCCTGGGGCATGCAGACCTGGATCAAGGACTGGCTCGGCAACAAGGACATCGCGCTCTATTCCGTCTTCGTCGCCTATCTCTGGCAGACCGTCGGTTTCTCGATGGTCCTGTTCCTCGCCGGCCTTCAGAACGTGTCGCAGACGCTGGTCGAGGCGGCCCGCATCGACGGTGCCGGCCGCTGGGCCGTCTTCAAGCACGTCACCCTGCCGGCGCTGCGCCCGACCATCACCATCGTGCTCGTCCTGTCGATCATTTCGTCGCTGAAAGCCTTCGATATCGTCTACGGCCTGACCGGCGGCGGCCCTGCCCAGTCGACGCAGATGCTGGCGCTCTGGGCCTTCACGCAGGCCATGCAGATCTTCGATTTCGGCCGCGGCGCCGCCATCTCGGTCGTGCTGCTCCTGATCACCATGGCGATCGTCATCCCCTATCTGCGCTGGACGCAAAAGCATGAGGAGGTCGAATCGTGACAGTTCTCGGCGCTCAAGCCAACGATATCGACATCGATACGAAGCCCCTTCGCCTGAAGCGCGATCCCATCCTCATCGGCCTGTGGATCGCCCTTATCCTCGTGGCGCTCATCTGGGTGGCACCCTTCGTCTTCATCGTCTTCACGTCGCTGAAGACGCCGGCGGCCGTGACCAGCACCGGCGCCTTCATGCCGCCGACCGAATTGGCCTTCCAGAACTATGCCGACGCCTGGAGCCGGGGCAATTTCGCCAGCTCCTTCTTCAACAGCGTCATCATCACCGTCATCAAGGTGCCGCTCGGCCTGGCGCTGTCGGCGATGGCGGCCTACGCGATCGCCAAGATCAAGCTCAGGATCGGCAAGGCGCTGCTCCTGCTCGTCGTCTTCGGCACGATGATCCCCTTCCAGGTGATGCTGGCTCCCCTCTTCACGCTGGTGAATTCCTTCGGGCTCATCGATACCTATCCCGGCGTCATCCTGCCCTATATCGCCTTCGGCGTTCCCTACCAGGTCTTCATCCTGCACGGTTTCTTCAAAGGCATTCCGAAGGAGCTTTCGGAAGCGGCGCTGATCGACGGCGCCACCCATTTCACCATTTTCCGGCGCATCTTCCTGCCCGTCTGCCTGCCGGTTCTCGCCGCGCTGCTGATCCTCGACTTCGTTTCCACCTGGAACGAATTCGCCATGGCGCTCGTCCTCCTGCAGGACCAGCACATGTGGACCCTGCCGCTCGGCCTCATGTCGTTCCAGGGGCAGTTTTCCAGCAATTACGGGCAGCTCAACGCCGCGATCGTGATGACCGTGCTTCCGGCGACGATCGTCTACCTGATGTTTCAGCGCTACTTCGTGTCCGGACTGACCTCCGGCGCCGTGAAGGGCTGACCCGCGCAATTCATTCTACGAGGAGAGACATATGTCCGATGCAGCAGTCGAAAAATGGGGCGTGTTCGAAGCGGCCTTTGCCGGCCCCGCCGAGGGCAATCCCTATCTCGACGTGGCATTCGATGCCGTGTTCGCGCACAAGAGCCGCGAGGTCCGCGTGCCGGGCTTTTACGACGGCAACGGCACCTACCGCATCCGCTTCATGCCTGACGTCGAGGGCGAATGGTCCTTCAGGACGCGCTCGAAGACAGCCGCGCTCGACGGCAAGACGGGTTCGTTCGTGGCAACAGCGCCGTCCGCCGGCAATCACGGCCCGGTGCGGGTGCGCAACAAGTTCCATTTCGGTTATGCCGACGGCACGCCCTTCTTCTCCTTCGGCACGACCTGCTACGCCTGGACGCACCAGCCGCTGGAGATGCAGCGGCAGACGCTGGAGACCCTGAAGAAGACGCGTTTCAACAAGATCCGCATGGGCGTCTTCCCGAAGGACTATCCCTATAATACCAACGAACCGCTGCACGCCTGTTTCGAAACGGGAGCCGATGGCAAGCCCGATTTCGACCGGCCGAACCCGGCTCTCTTCCAGCATTTCGACCGGCAGGTGGCCGCCCTTTGCGCGCTCGGCATCGAGGCCGACATCATCATCTTCCACCCCTATGACCGCTGGGGCTATGCCGATATGTCGGCCGAGCAGGATTTCCGCTATGTCGCCTATCTGGCGGCGCGGCTTTCGGCCTACCGGAACATCTGGTGGTCGCTTGCCAACGAATACGATTTCCTGATCGACACCAAGCCGATGGAGCAATGGGACCGCTATTTCCACATTCTGGAGGAAAACGATCCCTACCAGCACCTGCGCTCGATCCACAACGGCGACGTGACCGCGAATTTCGACCATCGCAAGCCCTGGGTGACACATACCTGCATCCAGAACCCCGACGTCAAGCGCACGCAGGAATGGCGCAACGCCTATGGCAAGCCCGTCGTCAACGACGAGCCGGAATATGAAGGCGATATCCTGCAGTCCTGGGGCAACCTGTCTGCCCGGGAACTGGTGCACCGCTACTGGATCACCGTGGCGCGCGGCGGTTATGCCGGCCATGGCGAAACCTATTCGCATCCCGAGGACCTGATCTGGTGGGCCAAGGGCGGCGAGTTGCGCGGCGAGGCCTGGAAACGCATCGGCTTCCTGCGCGACCTGCTCGAAGCCGATGTCAGGCACGGACTGGAGCCGATCGGCATCCTTGGCGAGTGGCCCTGGTCGCGCGTCTCGGGCGCGCGGGACGGCGACGGCGATTTCCGGCTGATCTATCTCGGCGAGCACCAGCCGGTGATCTGGTCGTCCGGCCTGCCGCTCGACGACGACAATTACGATGTCGATATCATCGATACCTGGGAGATGACGATCACCCCGGCCGAAAAGGTCGCCGCACCCGTCCCGCATCCCACCCGCCACGGCGCCATCGTGCGCGGCGGCAAGCCCGACGCGGCTTTCGGCGTCAAACTGCCGCGCAAGCCGCACCAGGCGCTGCGCGTGCGCAGAAAGCGCTAGGAAGAAGGAGCCCCCATGTCCGGCCTGAGCATCCAGAACGTCAAGAAATCCTTCGGCGCAGTCGATATCATCCACGGCATCGATGTCGATATTGCCGATGGCGAATTCGTCATCCTCGTCGGCCCGTCCGGCTGCGGCAAATCCACGCTGTTGCGCATGATCGCCGGCCTTGAAGATATCAGCGCCGGCAAGATCAGCATCGACGGGCGCGTCGTCAACAATCTGCAGCCGAAGGACCGCAACATTGCGATGGTCTTCCAGAACTACGCGCTCTATCCGCAGATGACGGTCGCCCAGAACATGGGCTTTGCGCTGGAGCTTGCCGGCGCCAAGCGGCCGGAAATCGACAGGAAGGTGGCGGAGGCCGCCGCCATCCTCGGCCTGCAGCCGCTTCTGGAACGCAAGCCGGCGCAGCTTTCCGGCGGCCAGCGCCAGCGCGTCGCCATGGGCCGCGCCATCGTTCGCGATCCGAAGGTCTTCCTCTTCGACGAGCCGCTGTCGAACCTCGACGCCAAGCTGCGCGTCAAGATGCGGGCGGAGATCAAGGCGCTGCACCAGCGCCTGAAGACGACGATCGTCTATGTCACGCATGACCAGATCGAGGCCATGACCATGGCTGACAAGATCGTCGTGCTGCAGGGCGGACGGGTCGAGCAGATCGGCAGCCCGCTCGAACTCTACGACCGGCCGCGCAACATCTTCGTCGCCGGCTTCCTCGGCTCGCCGGCGATGAATTTCCTCGAGGGCACGCTTGAGGCGGGCAGCGGGCCGAGCCTCGCTCTGGCCGGCGGCGCCCGCGTCAAGCTCTCGCAGGCGCCGGGAAATTCCGCCGGCAGGCCGCTGACACTGGGCATCCGCCCCGAGGATATATCGCTCGGCGGCGACGAGGGTGTCGATGCCGTCGTGAAGGTGATCGAGCCGACCGGCTCGGAAACCCATGTCGCCGTCGAAATCGAGGGCAAGGAACTGACCTGGGTCGTGCGCGAACGCGTCAACCTTGCACCCGAGCAGCGCGTCAAACTCTCCTTCGCGACCCCGAAAGTGCATTTCTTCGACCGGCAGACACAGAACCGGCTCGACGCTTGAGGCTGCATGCAGACCGATCTATGAGCCGGGCGGCCTGACACCGCCCGGCTCTTTTCACGGTGGTGGTCCGCCCCCGTCAGGTCACCGTGCTGAGCGTGCGCGCAACGGCGTTGCGCCAACCGACGATCCTTGCCTGCCGGTCGATATCAGCCATGTCGGGCTCAAAGCTCCGGTCGCGCGCCCAGGCGCGGGCAAACGCCTCCTGTCCCGGCCAGACACCGGCCTTCGATCCGGCAAGCCAGGCTGCGCCGAGCGCCGTCGTCTCGAGCGTGGCCGCGCGATCGACGGGGCTGGAGAGAATGTTGGCAAGGTGCTGCATCGTCCATTCGGAAGCCGACATGCCGCCATCGACGCGCAGAACCGTTTCGATCGGATGGTCGCCCCAATCGCTTCTCATGGCGACGAGAAGATCGAGCGTCTGGTAGGCGACGGATTCCAGGACCGCACGCGCCAGTTCCGCCGGGCCGCTGTTGCGCGTCAGGCCGAAGATCGCGCCGCGCGCCTCCGGATCCCAATAGGGAGCGCCGAGGCCCGTGAAGGCGGGCACGATATAGACACGCTGCTGCGGATCGGCCTTGTCGGCCAGCGCACCGGTTTCCGATGCCTTGTCGATGATTCCGAGACCGTCGCGCAGCCATTGCACGGCCGCCCCGGCTATGAAGATCGAACCTTCCAGCGCATAGGTCGTCCTGCCGTCCAGGCGATAGGCGATGGTCGTGAGTAACCGGTTCTTCGAGCGCACCAGATCGTCACCCGTATTCAGCAGCGCAAAACAGCCGGTTCCATAGGTGGATTTCACCATGCCCGGTTCGAAACAGGCATTGCCGATCGTTGCCGCCTGCTGATCGCCGGCAACGCCGAGGATCGGGATGGCCGCACCGAAAATAGCGGGATCGACGGTGCCGAAATCGTCGGCACAATCCCTGACCTCGGGCAGCAGCGCCCGGGGGATGCGCAGGATCTCGAGCAGTTCGTCGTCCCAGTCGTTCTCGGCAATATTGTAGATGAGGGTTCGCGAGGCGTTGGTGGCGTCGGTGACATGCGCCCGCCCGCCGGTCAGCTTGTAGATGATCCAGCTGTCGATCGTGCCGAAACAGACTTCGCCGGCCTCGGCGCGGGCGCGCAGTCCCTCGACATTGTCCAGCAGCCAGCGCAGCTTCGTGCCGGAGAAATAGGGATCGAGAAGCAGGCCGGTCTTGGCGGTAAAGAGCTTTTCATAACCGTCGACCTTCAGCCGGTCGCACATTTCCGCCGTACGCCGGTCCTGCCAGACGATCGCCTTGTGGAGCGGCCGGCCGGTGGCTCTTTCCCAGACGACGGTCGTCTCGCGCTGGTTGGTGATGCCGACGGCGGCGATTGCGCCCGGTGCCGTGCCGCTCCTTGCCAGCGCATCGCGCGCCGTCGAAAGCACCGTATCCCAGATTTCGTCGGCATCGTGCTCCACCCAGCCGGTCTGCGGGAAATGCTGGGTGATCTCCGTCTGCGCCGACGACACGATGTTCATCCGAGGGTCGAAAACGATCGCCCGCGACGATGTCGTGCCCTGGTCGATGGCAAGGATATGGCCGCTCATGACTTCTGTTTCCTGCGCAGCAGCCATCGTTCCGCCGGAACGGCAGCTCTGTTCCCGTTTGTGTTCTGGAAGTGATGTCGACCTTCCCGGCGCGCTGCCGGGAAGGCCTGAAGGCTTTCGGGCCTGCGGCCCGGTCGATCAGCCTATTTCTTGGCTTCGGCCCAGCTCTTGACGAGCTCGTCATAGTTGACGGTGATGGGCTTTTCCTTCTCGTTTTCGATCTTCAGCTGCGGAGCAAGGTTGCCCTTGGCGACGGCGTCCTTGTTCCAATATTCAAGATCGTGCTCCTCGGCGAGTTTCGGGCCGATATCGCCCTGCACCTTGGCGCGTTCGAGGCGCTGCAGCACTTTTTCCTGCTCCGAGCAAAGCGAGTCCATCGCTTCCTGCGCCGTCTTTGCGCCCGAGGAGGCGTCACCGATCGCCTGCCACCACAGCTGTGCGAGCTTCGGATAGTCAGGAACGTTCGTACCGGTCGGCGACCACTGCAGGCGGGCCGGCGAACGGTAGAACTCGATCAGGCCGCCAAGCTTCGGCGCGCGGTCGGTGAAGGATTTGTGGTCCAGCGTGGACTGGCGGATGAAGGTCAGGCCCACATGGCTCTTCTTCACGTCGACGGTCTTGGACGTGACGAACTGGGCATAGAGCCAGGCCGCCTTGGCGCGGTCGTCGGGGGTGGACTTCATCAGCGTCCAGGAGCCGGCGTCCTGGTAACCGAGCTTCATGCCGTCCTTCCAGTAGACGCCGTGCGGGCTCGGTGCAAAACGCCATTTCGGCGTGCCGTCGGCATTGACGACCGGCAGGCCATCCTTCACGAAGTCGGCCGTGAAGGCGGTGTAGGTGAACATCTGCTGGGCGACTTCACCCTGAGACGGGACCGGGCCGGATTCGGAGAAGGTCATGCCCTGGGCGGCGGCCGGTGCATAGGCCTTCATCCAGTCCAGATATTTCTGGATGGAATAGACGGCTGCCGGGCCGTTGGTATCGCCGCCGCGTGCGACGCAGGAGCCGACGGGCCGCGAGTTTTCATCGACCTTGATGCCCCATTCGTCAACCGGCTTGCCGTTCGGGATGCCCCTGTCGCCGTTGCCGGCCATGGACAGCCACGCATCGGTGAAGCGCCAGCCGAGCGACGGGTCCTTCTTGCCGTAGTCCATATGGCCGTAGACCTTCTTGCCGTCGATCTCGCGGCCGGTGAAGAACTCGGCAATATCCTCATAGGCCGACCAGTTGACCGGCACGCCGAGATCGTAGCCGTACTTCGCCTTGAAGTCCGCCTTGTTCTTCTCGTCGTTGAACCAGTCGTAGCGGAACCAGTAGAGGTTCGCGAATTGCTGGTCGGGCAGCTGGTAGAGCTTGCCGTCAGGCGCGGTCGTGAACGACTTGCCGATGAAGTCGTCGATATCGAGGCCCGGATTGGTGACGTCCTTGCCTTCGTTTGCCATGAAATCGGTCAGCGAGCGGGCCTGCTGGTAGCGCCAATGGGTGCCGATCAGGTCCGAGTCGTTGATATAGGCGTCATAGATGTTTTCGCCCGACTGCATCTGCGTCTGCAGCTTTTCAACGACGTCACCCTCGCCGATCAGGTCGTGGGTGATCTTGATGCCGGTGATCGCCGTAAAGGCGGGCGCCAGCACCTTCGATTCATATTCGTGCGTGGTGATCGTTTCGGAAACGACCTTGATATCCATGCCGGCGAAAGGCTTGGCAGCGTCGATGAACCACTGCATTTCCTTTTCCTGGTCGGCGCGCGTCAGTGTCGAGACGTCGCCGATCTCCTTGTCGAGGAAGGCCTTCGCCTCGTCCATGCCGGCATAGGCGGAGCCCGCCATGGCCAGCAAAATGCCTGCTGTCGTCGTCAGTAGATGCCGTCGCATAATATCCTCCCAGGTTTAGCGATTGCAGTCTTCACGTCTCAGGCGGCCAGTACCCCCGGCCTCCATATCACCCTGGCATCACACGTAGCGGAACACGCCGATGGCGTAGACCACGGAGAGGCCAAGAGCCCACCAAAGGCTCGGTCCGACAAGACCCAGCCATGCGAGATGAATGAACGCTGCCCCCAGCAGCGAGATGAAGAGCCTGTCGCCGCGCGTGGTTTCGAAACGAAGCAGACCAACGCGCGGCGAGCCCCCCGGCGAAAGGAATTCCCAGACGCTCATGGCAATCAGCAGCGCCAGGATCGTCAGGAAGAAGAGCGCCGTCGGCAGCGTCCAGGCCATCCAGGAAAAGTTCATGTCCGGTGCTCCTCAGACGCGGCCCAGGGCAAAGCCCTTGGCGATGTAGTTGCGGACGAAATAGATGACGAGCGCGCCGGGGATGATGGTAAGCACGCCGGCCGCCGCCAGCACGCCCCAGTCCATGCCGGCCGCCGAGACCGTGCGCGTCATGATCGCCGAGATCGGCTTTGCCGCCGTCGTCGTCAGCGTGCGGGCCAAGAGCAGCTCCACCCACGAGAACATGAAGCAGAAGAAGGCGGCGACACCGACGCCGCTTGCAATCAGCGGCATGAAGATCTTCACGAAGAAGCGCGGGAAGGAATAGCCGTCGATATAGGCTGTTTCGTCGATCTCCTTCGGCACGCCGGACATGAAGCCTTCCAGGATCCAGACGGCGAGCGGCACGTTGAAGAGGCAGTGCGCCAGCGCCACCGCGATATGCGTGTCGATCAGCCCGAAAGCGGAATAGAGCTGGAAGAAGGGCAGCGCGAAGACCGCCGGCGGCGCCATGCGGTTGGTCAGCAGCCAGAAGAACAGGTGCTTGTCGCCAAGGAAGCGGTAGCGCGAGAAGGCGTAAGCGGCGGGCAGTGCGGCGAGCACGGATATGACCGTGTTCATCGCCACGTAGATGATCGAATTGATATAGCCGCTGTACCAGGACGGATCGGTGAAGATGACCGCATAGTTCCTGATCGTCGGGTTCTGCGGCCAGAGCGAGAAGGCGCCGGTAATCTCGGCATTCTCCTTGAAGCTCATGTTGACCAGCCAGTAGATCGGCAGAAGCAGGAAGACGATGTAGATCGTCGTGACCACCCAGGAGAGGTTTCCGGCGGGCTTGTGTTTCATCGTCGAAACCATGGCTCTCTCCTTTCTCAAGCGTTCGCGTCGCTGCTGGTCATGACCGTGTAGAAGATCCATGACAGAAGCAGGATGATCAGGAAGTAGACGATCGACATGGCCGCCGCAGGCCCGAGGTCGAACTGGCCGACGGCCATCTTGACGAGGTCGATCGACAGGAAGGTGGTCGAATTGCCCGGTCCGCCGCCGGTGACGACGAAGGGCTCGGTATAGATCATGAAACTGTCCATGAAGCGCAGCAGCACGGCGATCAAAAGCACGCGCTTCATCTTCGGCAGCTGGATGTAGCGGAAGACGGACCAGCGCGAGGCGCCGTCGATCTTGGCCGCCTGGTAATAGGCGTCCGGGATCGAGACGAGGCCGGCATAGCAGAGCAGCACGACGAGGCTCGTCCAGTGCCAGACATCCATGACGATGATGGTGATCCAGGCATCGAGCGGATCGCGCACGTAGTTATAATCGAGGCCGATCGCTTCCAGCGTGTGGCCGAGCAGGCCGATATCGACGCGGCCGAAGACCTGCCAGATCGTGCCGACGACATTCCACGGGATCAGCAGCGGCAGCGCCATCAGCACGAGGCAGACCGGAACGCCGATACCCTTCTTCGGCATGTTGAGCGCGATGAAGATGCCGAGCGGAATTTGGAGCGCCAGGATGATGAACGAGAAGAGCAGGTTGCGCTGCAGGGCCTCCCAGAAACGGTCGGAATGCAGGATATCGTCGAACCAGTCGGTGCCGGCCCAGAAGAACTCGTTATTGCCGAACGTATCCTGCACCGAATAATTCACCACCGTCATCAGCGGGATCACCGCCGAGAAGGCGACGAGCAGCAGGACCGGCAGAACCAGAAACCAGGCCTTGTTGTTCCAGGTCTTTTCCATAATTCAAGCCTCCCTGCCGACACGCCAGGAATCGGCGTAGATGCTGATCGCCGCGGGGTCGAAACGGACCCTCGCATCCTCGGGGATCTCGGCGTCTTCCGGCACGACGATCGCCAGCGGCTGGCCGGCGAAACGGGCGCGCACGATCTTCTGGCGGCCGATATCCTCCACCTTGGAGATCGAGACCGGCATGCCGTCGCGGCCGAGCCGGATGAATTCGGGGCGGATGCCGAGTTCGACCCTGGCCGCCCGCGCCGTGTCGGGCGCATAATCGAGATTGATCGTTTCCTCGCCGACGCTGACGCTGGAGCCGGCGACCCTGGCCGGCATGACGTTCATGCCGGGCGAACCGATGAAATAGCCGACGAACGTGTGGCTCGGCCGCTCGAAGAGCTCGGCCGGCGTGCCGATCTGGACGATTTCGCCCTCATACATGACGACGACCTTTTCGGCGAAGGTCAGCGCTTCCGTCTGGTCGTGCGTGACATAGACCATGGTGAAACCGAACTGCTTGTGCAGGCGCTTCAGCTGCGAGCGCAGCACCCATTTCATATGCGGATCGATGACGGTCAGCGGCTCGTCGAACAGGATGGCGTTGACATCGTTGCGCACGAGGCCGCGGCCGAGCGAAATCTTCTGCTTCTGGTCCGCCGTCAGGCCCTGCGCCTTGCGTCTGGCCCAGTCGGTCAGGTCGATCATCTCGAGGATTTCGCGCACGCGCCGGTCGACTTCGGGTTCGGCCACGCCCCGGTTGCGCAGCGGGAATGCCAGATTGTCGTAAACGGTCATCGTGTCGTAGATGACCGGGAACTGGAACACCTGGGCGATGTTGCGCGCCTGCGTCGAAAGATCGGTCACGTCGCGGCCGTCGAAGAGGATGCGCCCGTGCGAGGGCTGCAGCAGGCCGGAAATGATGTTCAGCAGCGTGGTCTTGCCGCAGCCGGAAGGCCCAAGCAGCGCATAGGCGCCGCCGTCGGTCCATTCGTGGTCGACTTCCTTCAGCGCATAATCCTTGTCGGATTTCGGATTGGGGCCGTAGGCGTGGCGGATATGGTCGAGCGTGATGCGTGCCATTGAAACCTCCTATGCCGCCTGGCTGCCGGTTGCGATTGCCCGCCCGTCCGGCCCGAAGGCCATCAGATGGCGGGTGTCGAGGAAGACGGCGATCTCGGTATCGGGATCGATGTCGTGAATGCCATGCGCCAGCATCACCCAGCGCACGCCGTTGAAATCGACATGCACGAAGCTTTCCGAGCCGGTGATTTCGGAAATCTGCGTGCGGGCCTGAAGCCGCGGCGAGGCCGGCGTCTGGGCCTCGAGCGACAGATGATGCGGATGGAAGGCGATCGTGACGGCCCCGTCAGGCGTGGCAGCCAGATGCGGCGGCACGATGATCTCGGCACCGGCCCCATGCCGGAAGATGGCGCCGTTCTTTTCCACCTCGATGAAATTCAGCGGCGGGTCGGCAAAGGTCTTGGCGGTGACGAGATCGACCGGGCGGCGATAGACCGAAATCGTCTTGCCGAACTGGGTGACGCGGCCTTCGCTGAGCGTTGCCGTATTGCCGCCAAGCAGCAGGGCTTCGGAGGGTTCCGTCGTCGCATAGACGAAGATCGCGCCCGACTGGGCGAAGATGCGCGGCAGTTCCTCGCGCAGTTCCTCGCGCAGCTTGTAGTCGAGGTTCGCCAGCGGCTCGTCGAGCAGCACAAGGCTGGCATTCTTGACGAGCGCGCGGGCAAGGGCGGTGCGCTGCTGCTGGCCGCCGGAAAGGTTGAGCGGCGTGCGGTCGAGATAGGGCGTCAGCTTCAGAAGCTCGGCCGCCTTGCGCACTTCGAAATCGATCGTCTTCGCATCACGCCCGGCAATGCGCATCGGCGAGGCGATGTTTTCATAGACGCTGAGTGCCGGATAGTTGATGAACTGCTGGTAGACCATCGCGACATTGCGCTTCTGCACCGGCATGCCGGTCACGTCGGCGCCGTCGAAATAGACGGAACCGCTGGTCGGCCGGTCGAGGCCGGCCATCAGCCGCATCAACGATGTCTTGCCGGAGAGCGTCGGTCCGAGCAGGACGTTCAGCGATCCCCGTTCAAATGTCAGGTTCGTCGGGTGAATATGATATTCACCGCCGACCATCTTTGCGGCATTGCGCAATTCGAGCATTCCGGTTCCCGTGCCTCCTCAAGACGGGGACCACATGCCGGCCTAGCCTGCGAGCGTCGCGGGCAGAGCGGCGATGTACTCCTCCAAAATATGCATCTGTTGTTTCGTCATGTGCAGGCCGGCCTTGGTCCTGCGCCAGAGCACGTCGTCAGCGCAGACGGCCCATTCGTTGTCGATGAGATAGCGCACCTCGGCCTCGTAGAGGTCGGAGCCGAACAGCCGGCCGAGATCGTCCGTCTTGCGGGCATCGCCGAGCAGCGTGGCGGCCTTCGTGCCGTAGCGGCGGACGAGCCGGCGCGCATGGGCATCGGCCAGGAACGGATAGCGGCCCTTGAGTTTCGTCACTTCCGCCTCGTAGCCCTGCACCGGAAAGTCGCCGCCCGGCAGATGGCTGCCCGCCGTCCACGGCCCGCCCCTGGCACCGATCGCCTCGCCGATCTTCTCCAGCGCATGTTCCGACAGCCGCCGGTAGGTGGTGAGCTTGCCGCCGAAGACGTTGAGCAACGGCGCCTCGCCCGCCTTGCCCTCCACCTTCAGCACATAGTCGCGCGTCGCCTCCTGCGCCTTCGAGGCGCCGTCGTCAAACAGCGGACGCACCGCCGAATAGGTCCAGACGATGTCCTCGGGCCTGACCGGCTCCTGGAAATATTCCGAGGCCGCATTGCACAGATAGGCCGTCTCTTCCTCAGAGATCGCCACGTCCTTCGGATCGGCGGTGTAGTCGCGGTCGGTGGTGCCGATCAGGGTGAAATCATTCTCGTAGGGGATGGCGAAGATGATGCGGTTGTCGGGGTTCTGGAAGAAATAGGCGCGCGGGTCCTCGAACTTCTTCTTCACGACGATGTGGCTGCCCTGGACGAGGCGCACATGGCGGGCCTCGTTATGGCCGAAGGCAGAGCGGATGACGTGATCGACCCAGGGACCGGCGGCATTGACCAGCATGCGGGCCTGATGGCTTTCGCTCTTGCCGGTCAGCGTGTTGACCGTCTCGATCGTCCAGACGTTCTTGCCCTCGCCATCCTTCTCCTGCCTGGCCGAGACGACCTTGGTGCGCGGCATGACCAGCGCCCCCTTGTCGGCGGCGTCGCGGGCGTTCAGCACCACCATGCGGGCATCGTCGACCCAGCCGTCGGAATATTCGAAGGCCTTGGTGAACAGCGCCTTCAGCGGCCTGGCGGCCGCATCGCTGCGCATGTCGAGCACGGCCGTCGGCGGCAGAAGCTTGCGGCCGCCGAGATGGTCGTAGAGGAACAGGCCAAGCCGGATCATCCAGGCCGGGCGGATGCCGCCCTTGTGATAGGGCAGCACGAAGCGCAGCGGCCAGATGATGTGCGGGGCCATGGCCCAGAGGATCTCGCGCTCCATCAGCGATTCGCGCACCAGGCGGAACTCGTAATATTCGAGGTAGCGCAAGCCGCCATGGATCAGCTTGGTGGCGCCGGACGACGTACCCGAAGCGAAATCGTTCATCTCGGCAAGCGCAACCGCATAACCGCGCCCAACCGCATCGCGCGCGATCCCGCAGCCGTTGATCCCGCCGCCGATGACGAAAATATCGTGAATACGGCCCATGTTCCCCCTCGTTGAGCCAGGACAGCGCAGCGGTTCCCCCAAACCGTTGCGAAAGTGAGGACGATTAAATCGAAAATTTTCCGAATGTCAAACGAATGTTATTGAGCGCTAAAATCAGCGGTTTGTTTTCGCGGTTTCGACAAGCACGACACCGCTCTGCTGACAGATATTGCGGATGGAGGGTGACTCGCATTGGTCGGTGATGAAGGTGTGAACCTGCGAAATCTGGCCGATGCGCACGGGCGCGGTGCGCTCGAACTTGGTGGAATCCGCAACCAGGATGACGTGACGGGCATTGGCGATGATGGCCTGCGCCACCTTCACCTCGCGAAAATCGTAGTCGAGAAGCGCGCCGTCCGGATCGATCGCGGAAGCGCCGATCACGGCATAATCCACCTTGAACTGGCGGATGAAATCGACCGCCGCTTCACCGACGATGCCGCCGTCCGACTGGCGCACCACACCGCCGGCAATCACCACCTCGATATTGTCGATCAATCGCAACCTGTTGGCAACATTGATATTATTGGTAATCACCATCAGTTCGTGGTGATCGGTCAGCGCCTCCCCGACGGCTTCCGTCGTCGTGCCGATATTGATGAAGAGCGAGCTGTTGTTGGGAATGAGATCGGCGGCGGCGACGCCGATCGCCTGTTTTTCGCTGGCGGCGATCTGGCGCCGCGCATCGTAGCGGACATTCTCCGTGCCGCGCGGGAAGGTTGCGCCGCCATGGATGCGCGTCAGAAGCTGCGCATCGCAAAGGTCGTTCAGATCCTTGCGGATCGTCTGCGGGGTCACGGCAAACTGCGCCGCCAGATCGTCGACCAGTACCCGGCCCGACGATCTCGCAAGTGCGATGATCTTCTCCTGACGATCCGACAGAAACATGCGCCCTCCCTTCGTTTCGCTTTCATCTTTAGCGAAACTTCGCTTCGAGGCAAAGCAATCGCCACTGGTGCGATCGGCAGGAGCAATTTCGCCGTGCGGTTCTTTCGAACATGATCGCGTGCTGAAATCCCTTTGGATATTGCAAAGCTCGCCCAGCCTCTGCCTTGTTGCGCGCTTAACCTATAGGCGATTCGCGGTCCGCGACGGGCGGAACACGCACGAGGGACAAAAGGAGAGTTCGATGACAGACGCCAAGAGCGGCATTACGGGATTGCGGCCGCAGATTACGGTGATTGGCGTCGGCGGGGGCGGCGGAAACGCGATCAACAACATGATCGCCGAAAAACTGGCGGGTGTCGATTTCATCGCCGCCAATACCGACGCCCAGGTGCTCGCGACCTCCAAGGCGACGCGCCGCATCCAGCTCGGCGCCCATGTCACGGAAGGCCTCGGCGCCGGCTCCCTGCCGGAGGTCGGCCGTGCTGCGGCGGAAGAATCGCTCGACGAGATCATGGATCACCTGAGCGGCTCGCACATGTGCTTCGTCACCGCCGGCATGGGCGGCGGCACGGGAACGGGCGCGGCCCCCGTGATCGCGCATGCGGCCCGTTCGGCCGGCATCCTGACGGTCGGCGTCGTCACCAAGCCCTTCACCTTCGAAGGCAACCGCCGCATGAAGATGGCCGAAGCCGGCATCGAGGCGCTGCGTCAGGCGGCCGATACCGTCATCGTCATCCCCAACCAGAACCTCTTCCGCATTGCCGACGCCAAGACCACCTTCGCCGATGCGTTCATGACGGCCGATCGGGTGCTTTATGCCGGTGTCGGCTGCATCACCGATCTCATCGTCAAGGAAGGCCTCATCAACCTCGATTTTGCCGACGTGAAATCCGTCATGCGCGGCATGGGCCGGGCGATGATGGGCACCGGGGAAGCCGGCGGTGAAGGCCGCGCCATGAAAGCGGCCGAGGCTGCGATCGCCAATCCGCTGCTCGACGATATCTCGATGAAGGGCGCCAAGGGCGTGCTGATCTCGATCTCGGGCGGCTCCGACATGACCCTCTTCGAGGTCGACGAGGCGGCCAGCCGCATCCGCGACGAAGTGCAGGACGACGCCGAAATCGTCGTCGGCGCCATCTTCGACCGCAGCCTCGACGGCAAGTTCCGCGTCTCGGTCGTGGCGACCGGCCTCGACGGCGCCGGCCAGCCGGCCGCCGTGCCGGACTATGCCGCAGGACAGCTGCAGAACCGCACGCTGCAATAACGATCGCCTCGCTGCCTGCGGGGACGGCGCGCAAGCGGAGGGCTGGCGCCGTCCGCCGCTGCTGCCGACATCAGCCGGCGAGCCGCCGTTCCAGGTCCCGCACGTCCCGGCGGCTCATGCCGATCTGCGCCATGTAGGAGCCCGCCCCGCCATAGCGGCTGGCGAGATGATGGAGCGCGCGGGCCATGCTTTCCGGCGCGGATGCGAGAACGGTATCCACAAATGCGGCGGAAGCGCCGCGCGTGAGCGCCCGCGCCCGCAATTGGCCGAGCAGCGGACCGGATACCGATCCCGTCAGCGCGTAGTCTTCGATGATGACGGCGTCGTCGACCCCGGCATTTGCAAGAATGAGGGCGGCGATGAGGCCGGTACGGTCCTTGCCCGCCGTGCAATGAAACAGGGCGATGCCGTCAGGCGCGCGGGCAATCGTCGCCAGCACTTCGGCGATGGCCGGCTGACAGCTGTCGAGGGCCTGGCAATAGCGCTCGCCCATATCGAAGCCTGCCGCATCGGCCGCGCCCATGTCGATGGGCGCAAGCGCGGCAAATAGCGGTATGTTGGCGTAGACGACCCGCGCGTCCCCCTCGAGCCGGTTGGGCTGGAGGGCGATCTCGTGGCCGTTGCGCAGGTCGATGACGGTCGTCACGTCCTGCGCGACGAGGGCTTCGATATCGGCCGCGCTCAGGCCGTGCAGGGCATCGCCGCGCAGGAGGGAGCGCCAGCGCGTCAGCCCGCCGGCGCCGGTCGCATAGCCGCCGAGGTCGCGCACGTTATGGGCGCCGTCCAGCGCAATCACTCTTTCATAGGTCTGCATTCAACGGATTCCGGATTTCATGAAGGATTCGATGACATGGCGCTGGAGGACGAGATAGATCAGCAGGATCGGCAGGCTGGCGAGCGCGGCCGCCGCCATCAACGGCCCCCAAAGGTTTCCCTCCTGGGTCATGAACATCTGCAGGCCGATCTGCACGACGGAATTCTCGGGCTTGCGCGAAAGAAGCAGCGGCCAGAAATATTCGTTCCAGGCGGAAATGAAGGCGATGATGGAGAGCGAGGCGATCGGCGCTCCCATGTTGGGCGCAACGATCTGCCAGAGAATGCGAAAACTGCGCGCCCCGTCCATGCGCGCCGCCTCCAGCACCTCGGTCGGGAAAGCGCGCATGGCGTGGTAGAGAAGCAGGATCGCGAAGGCATGGGCAGCGTTGGGCACGACGAGACCCGTCAGCGTGTCGAGCAGCCCGAGCCTGGACGCCAGCACGTAGTTCGGGATCATCGTCACCTGGAAAGGCACCAGCCAGGACAGGGCGATCAGGCCATGAACGACCCCTGAAAACCGCAGGCGCCAGCGCACCAGCGCATAGGCGGCCAGCATGCCCGTCGCCACCTGCAGCAGGGCGGTCGCGGCCGAGACGATCGTCGTGTTGACGAGCATCTCGAGCATCGGCACGCGCGTCAGCACGAAGAGGTAGTTGTCGAAGGTCGGACGGGACGGCCAGGGCACCGTCGAGAAGATCTCGTTTTCGGGCCGCAGCGACGTGACGATCATCCAGTAGACCGGAAAGACCGAAACGAGGGAGAGCAGGATCATGACGGCGTGGACGCCGAATGCCCGCGCGGAGCCGCGTAATGGGGACGGCCGGCCCTGCCGGCGATCGTCGATGGCCTCAGTTGTCATAGAAGGCAAACCTCTTCGTCAGCCACATGCAGAAGGCGGCGAGCAGCGCGAAGCCGGCAAAGGCGATCATGCCGGCAGCCGAACTCCAGCCGGCCGAAAGTGTCTGAAAACCGTATTCCCAGAGCAGGTAGAAGATGTTGGTCGTCGACTTCAGCGGCCCGCCATTGGTGAGCACGTTGATATAGGCGAAGCTCCATTGCGCGCCGAAGAGCACCGTCATCATCGACAAGAGCAGGATGGTCGGCGACAGCAGCGGCAGGCGAATGTCGCGGATGATGCGCCATCGGCTGGCGCCGTCGATGCGCGCAGCCTCGATATAGGACGGGTTGATGCCGGCATTGGCGGCGGAAAAAAGCAGGGTGGAAAAGCCGATCAGCTTCCAGCCGGTGATCCAGGTCAGCGTCGGCAGGGCGTAATGCGGATCGGTCAGAAAACCGATGCGGGCAAGCCCAAGCGCCTGGAGGGAAAGCGTGACGAGCCCCTGGTCCTCGTTCAGCAGCCAGCGCCACAGGACGGCCGCGACAACGGGGGCGATGATCATCGGCACGAAGATCATCGCCCGGTAGATCGTACGGGCGCGGCCGCCGAGATCCTGCGTCCAGATCGCCACGAAGAGGGGGATGACGACCGACATCGGAAACAGGCCGATCGTATAATAGAGCGTGTTCCAGAGGGCATTGCGCATTTCCGGCAGCGCCAGCAATCGCTGGTAATTCGTCAGGCCGACGAAGCGCTGCGGCGCCGTCGGCAGCATGTTCCACTGGTAGAAGGACAGCCGGAACGCCTGGGCCAGCGGAATATAGGTCCATACCATTCAGCAGCAGCAGCGCGGGCGTCAGGTAGAGCCAGGGTGAAAGCGCAAAACGTTCGCGCCCCGGGCGCGCGCTCGTCCGGGCTCCGGCAAGCTCGGCGGGGCCGGCGATATCCGCCTGGATATCTGTCATTGGCGAAAGCTCCGATCGACTGGCGATGAAGGGCGGTGGTCTGGCGCCCTTCATCCTCCTGGTTCCTCGTGAAGGCTGCGGGCTTACGGCATCAGGTCCTGGCCCTGCTGTTGCGCGCTCTTCAGCGCTTCGACCGGATCGCCGCTGCCGAAGACGGCTTCGCGAACGCTGTCCATCATCATCTTCTCGACCTGGCGATAGTTCGGGCCGGGGAAGGCCATGTTGGCGGTCAGGTGGTCGAGCTGCCTGATATTGGCCCGGAACATCGGGTTTTCCTTGACCCAGGGGCCGAGATAGTTCGGGTCGTCGACGATATCGAGGCGCAGCGGCAGGTAGCCGATCTTGCTGGTGATAATCGTATAGGCTTCCTTGCTCGTCAGGTATTTGAGCAGCTCGTAGGAGGCGCGCTGCTTTTCGGGGTCCTTGCTGAAGACGAAGAGGGCGCTGCCGGAATTGGTCGGCGCCGTCGGCTTGTCGCCGAAGGCGGGCATCGCCGCCAGGCGCAGCTCGAACTTGCCCTGGGCCGACTTCTTGACGCTGGAAAGCAGCGCGCTCGTATAAAGGAACATGCCCATATTGCCGGCCGCGAACGTGTCCGACGCGCTGGCCGGGTCGATCCTGGCATGCGCCCCGCTGTCGACCATGCCGCGCAGCATCCTGACGGCATCGGCCGCATCCTTGTCGGCAAAGGTCAGCGTGTTGCCGTCGCGGACCTTGCCGCCGTTCGACATGACGATCGACTGATAGACGAAAGTGCCGTCGGTCGGGCCGTAGGCGCCGGGGAAGAAGCCGTTCTTGCCGGTCTTTTCCTTGATCGCCTTGCCGGCGGCGTCAACCTCGTCCCAGGTCCTCGGCGGCTTGTCGGGATCGAGGCCGGCCTGCCTGAAGAGATCGGCATTGTAAAACAGGATCGGCGTCGAGAACGTGTAGGCAAGGCCGTAGGTCTTGCCGTCGACCTTGCCGAGTTCGAGCCCCTGCGGGATCATGCCGGCAAGATGGTCCTTCAGCTCCTTGGCATCGACCATGTCTTCCAGCGCATTGGCGCCGAGGTCGCTGGCGATGTAGATCAGGTCGCGGAAGACCAGTTGCGCCACGTCCGGCTGCTTGCCGGCAACGATATCGGCCTGCACGCGCGACATGATCTCGTTGGACGGGACGGCGACGGTCTCGACCTTGACGTTCGGGAATTTCTTTTCGAAACCGGCGATCAGTTCCTTGGTCGCCTCGGCGCCGGCGCTCGCCGAGGCGAGATTGTAGTTGTAGAAGCTGATCGTCACCGGCTTGTCGACGGTTGCCGGCATCCCGGCGAAGACGCCTGATGGCAAGAGCGAGACGGCGGCGAGCGCGGCCGTGAACTTCAACGTGGTTCTGCGCAACATATCTGTCTCCTGGAATTATTCGGCGGCGACGGGAACGGCCCGCGCCATGAGCATGTCAAGCGGATAGGTGTTGAGCTCGGCGCGATCGGACGGCAGCGGCACGAAGGCCATGGTGAGGCCGGAGGGGCGGATGGTGCCGATGCCGAAGGAGGCGCCGCGCACCATGCGCAGGATGTCCGTGCGCAGAATGTCGGTTGCGGCATGCTGGCCGGTGCCGACGACGACGGGGATGCCGTGCCAGACGGAAACGCGGTCGTGATGGATGTGGCCGCTCAGGATGCCGATGATGTTGCGGCCCTTGAGCAGGGCGCGGAACCGTTCGGACTGCGGGAAGTGAATGGTGCGCCAGTGCGTGGCGTCGGCCTCTTCGCCGAGCGCGGGCGGATGATGAACGACGATCAGCTTCGGCAGTTCCGGATGCGTATCGAGCGTCGAGGCCAGCCAGTCGAACTGTTCGGGATCGATCGTGCCGCCGATCAGGCCGGGGGTCGAGGAATCGATCGTCACGATGTGAATGCCGTCGATGACGGTGTCGTGGTCGTAGGGCGCATCCGGATCGTCGGTGGCGATTTCCATGCCCTCGTAGAAGCCGGGGCGCGTGTCGTGATTGCCGAGCGCGTAGACGACCGGCACGTCGATCCGGGCATCGATGATCTGTTTCAGCCGGCGAAAGCTTTCCGCGTCGCCGCGGTTGGTAAGGTCGCCGCTGGCGACCACGAATTGCGGCTTCGGCGTAACCGTTGCGACCAGATCGAGCACCTTTTCGAGGGTCTCGGTCGTGTCGCTGTAGAGATGGTCGTCATCGGCGGTGCCGATGTGCAGGTCGGTCAGATGAATGAAGGTGGTTTCGCGGCGCATCGGAAGGCTCCCTGACGGTTTTCGCGCGGCAACCGATAGAGGGGGCGTGTTTCGCAGGCGTGACGGATTTCGAATGCTGTTCGAAACCCGACCGGCTGCGGCGGGCCGAGGTCAGCAGGACCGCCGGAACATCGGCGCGATGACCTCCACCATGCGCGCGATGACGAGTTCGGGATTGTCGAGATCCATCTGGTGGTTGGTCAGGATCTCGGTGCGCTGTCGGCTGCGGGTGACCTGCGAACGGATGCCGAGCGCGCAGTTCAGACGCCAGCCGATATCGACCTCGTCGAGCCAGGGCGCGATCCGCTTCAGCTGCGGAATGAAGGCGCGGTGATGCTCGACATCGTCGGTGATGCGGCGGTAGTGCGGCGCCCCGTCGCGGTTCGAATGGGCCATGGAGGTAAAATGCGAAAGCACCGGATAGCTCGATGTCGGATCGGTTGCCCAGCGGATCGACGGGCCGATAAGCGCGGCGATCACCTCCTCGATATCGGGAGGATTGGGCGCCCGCCGGTCGACGGCCTTCTGCAGGAGGCTGAGACGCTCGGCGTTCAGACGACGGTAGACGCGTTCGGCCACCGCGGTGATCAGCTCTTCCTGCGATCCGAAATGATAGGCGATTGCCGAAGGCGTGGCCTGCGCCTGGATCGCGATCCGGCGCGCCGTCAGCTCTTCCGGACTGTGCGCTTCGCAAAGCAGCGACTCGCAGGCATCCATCAGGCGTTTTGCAGTGACGTTGGTTCGACTGGACATGAGGCTGAAACCTCCGCCCAATGGCGTAGGCCGCAAGTGTGTAGTGCAGATGACGCCCCGGTCAGGTTCGGGCAAAAAAGACCGTCGGCGGGCAAAAGCCTGCCGAAGCCGTCGATCTCAGGCCGCAGATTCGATGGCCTGGCCTGCCGCGCGCAGTCCGCTTTCCCAGGCTCCGTGCGCCGTCGAAAAATCGGATTGATGCGTCGCCTCGCCGGCAAAGAACAGGCGCTCGCCGACCGGCCGCGCCAGGATCGCGCGGGCGCCGGCATGGCCGGGCAGCGCGTGGCTGTAGGAGCCGCCGACCCAGTCCGTGCGGCACCAGGAGGAGGCCGCCAACGGCCGCAGATGGCGGCGAATATCGTTTCCGAGAAGCGATGACAGCTGATCGAGCGCGAAAGCGAAGGCTTCGAGCAGGCCCTTGCTTTCGAGAACGACGGCGCCCTTGCCTCCGAAAAAGCCTTCGACGACCGGCCGGCCGAGCGGCCGGATATAATAGCTGCCGGTCTCGTCGCTCCTGGGATCGCCGAGCAGGTGGGTTTCCCGCTCCAGGCCATGATTGCCGGCAAGCTCCATGAAGAGCTTGTCGGCAAGGCCAAGCGGCAGCTGCCCGGCGGCATGGAGATGATCGTCAACATCGGCGTCGAAGGCGATCTTTCCCCCGGCGAGAACCGCGGTCGAAACGGTGACGATCGCCGCGCCCGCCGTCACCGCGCCCCTGTCGGTCGACAGCCGCACGCCCTTGCCGGTCAGCGCAACGCGGCGCACCGGCGTCGAGAGGCGCAGTGCGACGTCGGGGACGGCGGCACCGATCAGGCTGCCGTAGCCTTCGTGCACGCGCCAGTTGGAATCGGTCGCGGCACTGTCATAGGCCAGGAAATCGGCGACCGACAGGCGTTCCAGCGGTGCGCCGTTCAGATAGCCGCTCAGCGACTGGCAATAGGCGTTCCACTCGCCGCCGGGCTCCAGCGCGTCCGAAGCCCTGTCGCTTTGCGGCGGATCGGCGCGAAGCCGCGCCTCCAGCGCCATCCAGGCGGCGGCAGCGGCCGCCTGCTGCTGCGGCGCAAAACCGAGATCGCGCCATTGGCTCTGCCAGGCCGTCGGCCCGCTTTCGATCGTGAAGCCGGTGTCGCGGCCCAGCGCGACAAGCGGGTTGCGCTCTGCCGAATGCAGCCAGCCGCAGCCCATGTCGAGCGGCATGCCTGACAGTTCGATCGTCCAGGCGCGGCCGCCGACGCGGTCGCTCGCTTCGAGGATGACGACCGAGCGGCCGGCAGCGGCCAGCTTTCGTGCCGCGGCAATGCCGGCTGCGCCGGCGCCGATAACGGCCACATCGTAGTCCATCGTCAACCGCCTCGCCCCGTTCTTCGTCATCACCTTGACAGGCTTAAGCTTTACATGGGAGCCGCACCCGCTTCAATGCGCCCGAAAGCCTGCTACTATGCCCGCATGACCTTCTTCGAAACGCTCGTCGCATTGCTGGCTGTTGCGATCCTGCTGCTGCAGATCACCCGGCGCACGCACCTGCCCTATCCCGGCATCCTGGCGGCCGGCGGCGTCGCCGTGGCGATGCTGCCCGGCGCACCGGTCATCCCGATCGATCCGCCGACCGCGCTCGCCCTGTTCATCGCGCCCGTGCTCGTCGATTCCGCCTATGATTTCCCGATGGGGGCGGCGCGGCGCATGCTGCTGCCGCTCATCTTCTACGCCGTCATCGCGGTACTGGTGACGACCGGCGTCGTCGTGTCGATCAGCCTGCTGACCGTCGGCCTGCCGATTGCGGTGGCGGTCACGCTTGGCGCCATCGTTGCGCCGCCCGATGCGGCGGCGGCGACCGCCGTGCTGTCCAACCTGCCGGTAGACCGCCGGGTGGACGCGCTCCTGAAGGGCGAAAGCCTGTTCAACGACGCGACGGCCCTGCTGCTGTTCGGAGCGGCGCTGACGGTCCAGGCACGGGGCGGGCTCGACGGCGCAACGGCGCTGCAGATCGGCTTTGCCGCCCCCGGCGGCATTCTCTTCGGCATCGTCTTCGGCTTCTTCGTCTCCAGGCTTCGGCCCATGACGGAAAATACGGTCGGCGGCACGCTGCTGCAGTTCGTCTATGCCTTTTCGACCTGGCTGATCGCGGAACATCTGCATCTCTCGGCCGTGCTGGCAACGGTTGCGAGCGCCATGACGATCGCCACGCTTTCGACGGTCGAGGATTCGCCGCGCATGCGGGTGCATTCCTTCGCCGTCTGGACCACCGTGGTCTTCCTGCTGAACGTCGTCGCCTTCCTGCTCATGGGCCTGCAGGCCCGCAGCATCGTGGAATCCATGTCCGCCGACGCGCTCGAGCGGGCGCTCGGTTTTGCCGCCATCGTGGTGGCCGGCGTCATCCTTGCGCGTCTCGCCATGGCCTTCCTGCTGCACGCCTTCGTCGCCTCGCGCCACCGGCGCGGAAACGGGCTGGCGCCGTTTACGAACGGGGAGACCTTTCTGGTGGGCTGGTCCGGCATGCGCGGCCTCGTCACCCTTGCGACCGCCTTTGCGCTGCCCGCCGATTTTCCCGAGCGCGATCTCGTCGTGCTGACGGCCTTTGCGGTCGTGCTCGCAACCCTGGTCATCCAGGGGGCGACGCTTGCGCCGATGATCTACTTCCTCAAACTCGGGCGCCAGTCGGAGGTCCGCGACGAGCTGGAAGCGGCCCGGCGATCGCTGGCTGAAGCCGCCTTTCAGCGTCTGGAGACGGAGGGCGGCGCGGAGGCCGAGGCGATCCGCACCGTCTGCCGGGATCACTGGACCGTGCCGTCGGACCTGGGCCAGGCCTCGCCGCTCGAAAGGCGCCGCAAGCTGACGATCGCGGCCGTCATCGCCCAGCGCCAGCGCCTGGAGGAGCTGCGCGACAGGGACCAGATCGGGCCGACGCAATATCTGGAACTGCAGGAAGACCTGGACTGGAAGCAGCTCTCCGTCGGCACCGACGAGGACCGGCGCATCACGGAGAGCTGAAACATGCCGCCTGTCAGCGGATGCTGAACGGGAAATATTTCGCGTTGATCGTATCGTAGATATCGTTGGCCTGGATGGTTTCGAGCGCGGCATTGAGCTTGTCCAGCAATGCCTTGTCGGAGGGGCGCACGGCGATGCCGGCTCCGTCGCCGAAATATTCGGTATTCTTGATATCGGCGCCCTTGAACTCGCAGCAGCTGCCCGCCTTGGTGTTCGCGAGCCAGTCGTAGACCGCCAGCTTGTCTTCCAGGATGATATCGACCTCGCCGTCGGCAAGGCCCTTGTAGAGATCCGGCGACGCCTTGAAGACGGTCGTCGCGACACCGCCATAGAACTTCCTGGCGTAGGATTCCTGGGAAGTCGCCGCCGTTACGCCGAGCTTCAGGGTCTTCAGGTCCTCGGGTGACGTGCCGGCAATCGCAGACGTCTTGGGAGCAATGAAGACAGTGGGGCTGTCGTAATATTTATGGGTGAAGGCGACTTTTTCGCGCCGCTCGGCGCTCATCGACATCGACGAGATGATCGCGTCGTATTTGTTGTCCAGAAGGTTCGGGATCATCGCCGTCCATTCCTGGATGACGAATTCGCATTTCAATTTGGCCGTCTCGCACAGGGCCTTGGCGATATCGACGTCGAAGCCCTGAAGCTGGTTATTGGAATCGAGATAGTTGAACGGAGGAAACGCGCCCTCGACGGCGATGCGGATGGCGTCGTTTTCGGCGGCAGCGACAGAAGCCGGCCCGAAAATACCGATCGAAACGACGGCGGCACAAGCAATGGCGAAGAATTTCGAACGAAAGAGAAAGCCTGATCGCAACATATCAATCACCTTGATGTAGAGCCCGATTGCCAACCTTGCATCGGCAAGCGTTGCGCGACGATCAGCCAATCACAAAACGATTAAAAAGCTCGTCATTGCGAACCCTTCATTTTGATGCTGCTTGAAAAGCTTTTTGTAAACAATCGCGGTCAGTATCAGGGCGCTCGGGAGAAGACGACGTGCCTGCTGATCCGTCTTTAAGATTATTCGCACAAAGAGCGACCAGGACATCGTCCGGGTCGATACTGATCCTGCTTGCAATCAGCGGCCTGGCAATTCTTGGCCTGGTGTTCCTGGCCGCCATCTGGGCCGGCCGGGAAAGCGACGCGGCCGCCCTCGACCGGCAGCGCAAGCTGGTCAACGGCCGCCTCATGGACCAGGTCCAGCGCGTCTCGCAGGACATCCAGCTGATGGGCGCGGGCTACGGCTCGCTGCTGATGGCGGATTCGACCATGGCCAGCGGCAAGAGTGAAGGCGCGGGCGCGACATCGGCAGCGACGTTCGGCAAGATCGCGACAACGGTATTCGGCTATAACGCGGCTTTCCTCGTGACCCCGGCAGGCGAGCTTGCCCTGCAGTCCGATCCCGAAACCAGCCGCCGCTTCAAATGGGTGCGGCCGCTGCTTCAGCCGATGATCCAGGATCTGGAAGCAAGGCAGCAGGGCGCGCCGCACGGGCCGAATTCCGATCCGGAACCCAGCCGGGTGGAACTGATGCGGCTTGAGGGCCGGCCTTCGGTCGCCGGCGTCGTTTCCGTCACCGGCTCTTCGAAGGATGCCGCGCCGGACGGCAATCACGCCAACCGGCTCTACCTCGTGGCATTCCGTTTCCTCGACGGCATCACGCTCGATATGCTGAGCCGCGAACAGGGGCTGGCCGGCGCCCGTTATGCCCGCACCGCCGATCAGGAGCAGGACGAAGTCGCCTTCGAAATCGAGGCCACGGCATCGCGCGAACCGATTGGCTTCATCATCTGGAAGCCGGACCTGCCGGGCTCGCGCGTCATCGGCCGGCTGGTCCCCGTGCTCTCCGTGGCCGGCCTCTTCATCGCCGGCCTCTTCTTCGCCCTGATGGGCCGTCTGCGCGGCAGCCTTCGGGAACTCAGCGCCAGCGAGCACCACGCGCGGCACCTGTCGCTGCATGACGTCCTGACGGGCCTGCCGAACCGCGCACTTTTCGCAGCCCGTTTCGAGCAATGCCTTGCGGCCATGAGATCTCCCGGCAAACGCGCCGTGCTTGCCCTCGTCGATCTCGACAAGTTCAAGGAAGTCAACGACATCCACGGCCATGCCGCCGGCGACGAGCTGCTGCGCGGGGTCGTCGAGCGGATGAATGGGCTGATCGGGGCGGGCGACACGCTGGCAAGGCTCGGCGGCGATGAATTCGCCCTGCTGCTTCCCGACGCTCGCGCGGGCGACGATCGCCATATCCTGCTCTGCAACGCCATTATCGAGGCTCTCGGCAAGCCGTTCCAGCTCCACGGCGGCGACGTCGTCGTGCGCATCGGCTGCTCGGTCGGCATTGCGGCCTTTCAGGACGCGGCCCAGGCGACCAGCGAGATCCTGCGGCGCGCCGACGTCGCCCTTTACGAAGCCAAGACCAAGGGGCGCGGCCGCCTGATCGAATATGATCCCTCCCTCGACCACCGGGTCGAGGCGCGCGAAAACCTCAAGAACGACCTTCGCCTCGTGCTGGAAAACCACGCGAATCCGCCGGGCGGCGCGGACAATCTGCGCCCCGACCATCCCGGCCATCTGGAGGTCTTCTTTCAGGGCGTGCACCGAGCCGACGCCCGGGGCAGGCTTTCGGGTGCGGAAGTTCTCGTGCGGTGGCGCCATCCCGCCCACGGATTGCTGTCGCCGGACAGGTTCATCCCGATTGCCGAAGAGGCCGGCATGATCGACCAGCTCGGCGAATGGGTGTTGCGCAGCGCGGCAAGGACCGCCGCAAGCTGGCCGGCCGACATGTCTGTCGCCGTCAACGTCTCGCCCTCGCAGATCCGGCATCGCGACTTCGACCGCCAGGTCCTGTCGATCCTGGCGGAGACGGGCCTGCCGCCGTCGCGCCTCGAGCTCGAACTGACGGAAGCGGCCCTCTTCAACATCGACGAAAACGCCCAGGGCACGCTCGGCAGGCTGCGCTCTCACGGGATCCGGATCGCGCTCGACGATTTCGGCACCGGCTTCTCTTCGCTCAGCCACCTCATTCAGTTCAACATCGACCGGATCAAGATCGACCGGTCCTTCGTGCGGCTGCTCGGAACGCAGGCCGAGGGTGCCGCCATCGTTTCGGCGATCCTCGGCCTCAGCCGCACGCTTGGAAAAGCGACGACGGCAGAAGGCGTCGAGACGGAAGGGCAGAGGGACTTCCTCGTTGCTGCCGGCTGCAACGACCTGCAGGGCTTCCTGTTTTCCCGCCCCGTGCCCCTGGCCGATTTCCTCTCGTCGCTGCGGTCCGCGCAGGTGATGCGGCCGCAGGCGGCTGCCGCGTCCTCCCCGCGCGATTGACCGAAAGCCAGGGCGCCCCTACGACCGCCTGCCGATCATCCAGACAAGGTAGGGCGCGCCGGCAAAGGCCGCAAAGAGGCCGAGCGGCAGCTCATAGGGAAAGGTGACGGTGCGGGCGCCGAGATCGGCGATCACCATCAGCACGGCGCCGATGACGGCGGCGGCGGGAAGCCCGCTGCCCGGCTTTTCGAAACCGGCGCGGTGGGCGATATGCGGAGCCATCAGGCCGACGAAGCTCAAGGGACCGACGAGCAGCGAGGCCGCGGCGGTCGCAATGCCTGCCGTCAGCACCATCAGCAGACGGGCACCGACGAGCGGCAGGCCGAGCGCAAGCGCGGTGGGTGGCCCGAGCGGCAGGATCGTCAGCCATCGCGCAAAGACCAGGCCGATCATCAGGATCAGAACGGCGAGGCCGGCAAGGAAGGTTGCCGTTTGCGGCGTGGCCGCCGCGGCCGACCCGCCGAGCCAGGCCAGGATCTGCCAGGCGCGCTGGTCGCCGACGGCAAGCAGCGCGCTCAGGATCGCCGAACTGAAGGCGCTGACGGAAATGCCGGCGAGAAGCAGCCGCTCCGGCGGCAGATGCCGGCGGGCGGCAAAGAGCGCGACGATGACGAGCACCAGGATCGCCCCGCCGCCGGCGCCGAGGAAGAGCGCGGGCGCACCGGCATTGGCCGAAACGCTGAGCGCAACGGCATAACCGACGCCGGCTCCGCCGCTGACACCCAGCACTTCCGGGCTTGCCATCGGGTTGCCGGTGAGGCGCTGCAGCATGGCGCCGGCCATGGCGAGCAGGCTGCCGGCCGCGGCCGATGCCAGAAGCCGCGGCCAGCGGGCGGGGAAGAGTTCCCGCAGGAGGTCGCCGCTCAGCAGCGTCCAGCCATCGGGCAGGCGCGCGACGCAGAGCCCGGCCCAGACGAGCGGCGGCAGCAGGCAGAGGATGAGGACGAGGCGTGAGAGCGGCGCCCGCGACACGACAATGCTGTCTGGCGGCTGCGGCGGTTCGACGGCACGCACCTGCGGCAACAGCCAGATGAGCAGCGGCCCGCCGATCAGGGCCGTCACCGATCCCGTCGGGAAGGTTTCGCCGGCCGAAGCGGCGACGAGCTGGACGATACCGTCGCAGAACCAGAGCAGCAGGCCGCCTGCGACCGGCGACAGAAGCAGGATGCCGCGTGTCGTGCGGATCCCGAGCAGGCGCACCAGCGCCGGCGCGGCAAGGCCGACGAAACTGACAAGGCCGACGGCGGCGGCAACGCCGGCGCTCAGCGCCACCGCAAGGCTTGCGGCAGCAATGCGCGTGCCGGCAAGCGCCACGCCCAGCGACCGCGCGCTGCTGTCGCCAAGCCCGAGCAGGGTGAGCGGGCGCAGCAGCAGAAGGGTGACGGCAAGGCCGAGCAGCAGCTCCAGGCCGAGGCTGACCGTCGCCGACCAGTCCTGCTGGCTGAGCGAGCCGCCGTTCCAGGTGACGAGCGACATCAGGTATTCGCCCTGCGAGAGCGTCATTGCCGCCGCCAGCGCGCTGCAGGTAATGCCGACCAGAAGGCCGGAAACCGCCATGGTGATCGGCTCGAAGCTGCGCCGCCAGCCGAGCAGGAAGACGAGGGCCGTGGCCGCGCCGGCACCGGCAAGCGCCACGAAGGCACGGTAGCCGTCAAGGATCTCGGGGAAGAACAGCGTGGCCGTCACGATCGCAAGCTGCGCGCCGGAGGAGACGCCGAGCGTCGAGGGATCGGCGATCGGATTGCGCAGCAGGCGCTGCAGCAGGGCACCGGCAAGGCCGAGGGCGGCGCCGGCGAGAAGCGCGACTGCGCCGCGCGGCAGGACGGCATAGGCGAATATGATCTGCTGCGTCGTCATCCGTCCGGCATCGAACGGCAGGGAGGGCCAGTCGGCGAAAGGCAGATGGTCGAGCGCCACCCACAGGAAGAGGCCGGCGGAAGCGGAAAGGACCGACAGCGCGGTGAGGAAAGCGGCGGGTCTCGTCACGGGCTCTCCCCGGACGACTGCAGCGCCGCCTTGAAAAGCCGCGCGAAGCGGGCGGCGGCCAGGATGCCGCCATAGGGATTGATATTGCCGAGCATCAGGACGCGGCCGGCCCTTACCGGCGGCAGTGACTGCCAGATCATGCTGTTCTTCAGGCCGTTGCGCGCCTCGACCGGGATATCGGAGATGATGACGATGCGCGCCTGCGGCTCGGCCGCGAGGTTTTCGATCGGCACCGGGGCCGCAAACGTGTAGCGGGAGCGGTCCGTCCAGGCATTCGGCAGGCCGAGCCGGGACAGGACATCGCCGAACATGCTGTCGGCGCCGAAGACGCGCACATGCCTGGCATCGCCGATATTGACGAGATAGGTCGGGCGGGAGGCAAATCCCTGCAGGCTGAGGCGCGTCTGCTCGAGGAGGGCTGCCTGCTGCTCCGCCACCACGCGCCCGCGTTCGGCAAGATCCAGTTCCTTCGCCAGCGCCGAGACGGCATCCACCGCCTTCTGATAGGGCGGCTCGCCCCTGTTGTAGAAGGGCAGCGACAGAACGGGCGCAATCGCCCGAAAGCTCGCCTCGAACCTGGTGTAGAAGGGCGAGATCAGGATGAGGTCCGGGCGCAGCAGGCGCAGGAGTTCGAGGTTCGGCGATCCGCGCAGGCCGAGATCGGCAACCGAGGGGTCAAGCGCCGGCTCGACCGCATCCTTGCGGAACTGCACGAGTTCGGTCGCGGCGACAGGCGTGACGCCGAGCGCGACCAGCGTTTCCAGCATCGCCCAGTCGATCGCGGCGATGCGCGTCGGGGCGGCGGCAAGGGTTCTGCCCGGAATGGCGAAAGCCGCCAGCAAGGCAAGTGCCTGCCGGCGGCTGACGAGCGTTGCGCTCCGTTCTCGATCGTCTCTCACCATTGAAAGGTCAGCTTGCCCATCACCGTCCTGCCGTCGCCATAGGTGCAGCCGAAGGAGCTGCAGCTTGCAACATAATCCTTGTCCGCAAGGTTCTTGACGTTCAGCGAGGCCGTCACATTGTCCTTCTTGTAATGCACTGCTGCATCGAGAAGGGTGACGGCGTCAAGATCGAGCGTATTCTTGGTATTGCCGTAACGCTGGCCGACATAACGCACGCCGCCGCCGAAACCGAAGCCTTCGAGAGCCGTATCCTCCGGGAACGTATAGTCGAGCCAGAGGCTGGCGGCGTGTTCCGGCACATTGTCCGGGCGGTTGCCGTCATCGGCGCCGCCGACGATTTCGGCCTGCATGTAGGTGTAGGCAGCGCGCAGGTCGAGCCCGTCTGTGAGGCTGGTCACGCCTTCCAGTTCGATGCCCTTGACGTCGACTTCACCGATCTGCGCGGTCGTCGTCCCGATCGTCGTCAGCACGTTCTTCTGTTTCAGGTCATATCCGGCGACCGTGAAATAGCCGTTCCAGCCCTCCGGCTGATATTTGACGCCGACTTCCACCTGCTCGCCGGTCGTCGGTTCGAGTATCCCGCTCGTTGCGCTCACCGGCACCGGCTCGAAGGAGGTGGCATAGCTGATATAGGGCGCGATGCCGTTGTCGAAGACGTAGCTCAGGCCAGCCCGGCCGGTGAGCTTGTGATCGTCCTGATCAAGCGGGCGAGAAATACCGGTCAGCCGGTTCGTCGAGGTTCCGTCGGTGCTTGCCCAGTCCTGGCGAAGGGCGGCCGTCGCGCGCCAGTTCTCATAGGCAAGCTCGTCCTGCACGTAGAGACCGACCTGGGTCATGGTGGAATCGACATAGGTGTTGAGCGTCGGCGCGATCAGCTTGACCGAGCCATAGACCGGATTGAAGGCATCGAGCGGGGTGGCGCGCCAGAACTGCGTGCCGACATTGTTGCTGTAATAGCGATAGTCGAGGCCGAAGAGCATCTTGTGCCGGATCTCGCCCGTATCGAATTCCGCCAGCAGGTTGTTGTCGACGTTGAAGGTATTGAGCAGCTCGTCCTGGATGGTGGCGTTGCGGTTGATGGTCCGTCCGTCCGCCGCAAGGCCCGAGGTCGACATGCCGAGGGCCTGATAGTTCCAGTCGAAATTCTGGTAGCGAAGGTTCTGGCGGAAGGTCCAGGTATCGTTCAGGCGATGCTCCAGCTCATAACCGAGATTGGTCAGCGTCCGGTCCGACGTGTCGAAGCTCTTGTCGCCGACGAAGAAATCGCGCGACAGGCGGTTGGCGCCACTCGCATCCAGCGTCAGCTGCGGCGGCAGGCCGGACGGCGTGCTGGGATTGTCGTGCTGGACGCTGGTCAGGATCGTCAGCCTGGTATCCTCGTCCGGCTGCCAGGTGAGCGAAGGCGCGATGAAGTAGCGGTCGTTGTCGAGCTCGTCGACCTGCGCCGAGGCGGTCCGCGCCAGACCCGTCAGGCGATAGGCGAAATCGGAATTGCCGGGCACGATGTCGCCGAAATCGAAAAAGGTGCCGTAGGTATCGTAGCTGCCGGCCTGCACGCCCGCTTCGCCGAAACGCTCGAAGACCGGCCGCTTGCTGATGAGGTTGACCAGGCCGCCCGGATTGCCCTGGCCGTACATGACCGAGGCCGGGCCGCGCAGCACTTCGATGCGCTCCAGCTGATAGGGATCGACGGCAGGCGCCCCGGCGGTGCGCATCATGCGCAGCCCGTTCAGGAATTGCGACTGGCGCCCGTCGAAGCCGCGGATGCGCGGGGAATCGAAGCGCGGATCGGCGCCATAGGGCTCGCCGACGACGCCCGGCACATAATCGAGCGCCTGGCCGACGGTTTCGGCATCCTGCGACTTCAGCTGGTCGGCCGTCAGCACCGAGACCGACTGCTGGGTTTCGAGGAGCGGCGTGCCGGTCTTGGTCGCCGTCGCGCTGGTTCTGGCGACAAATCCCTTCACCGGTGCCGTCGGATCCTCGTTGCCCGTGCCGTCGATGACGATCGGCGCAAGCACCGTCGGATTGGCCTCCTGCGCAAGAGCCGGAAGAAGCGGCCCGCAAAATGCGCCGGCGAGCGCCGTGGTGGAGGCGAATGTGAGGAGGCGAAGGGAACCGGTCATCGGGAGCTCGTTATATCGGAAAACTGGATTTTTCTAATCATGTTATTTTTCGGAGGTCCAATAAACGGAGGTCGAATTTTTCATAAGTTCTGATTATGAAATTCGATAAACGTCATAGTTTTGAATTCTTCTAGGAGTGCGCAATGGCACTGACCGACCCCGGCTTCGAACTCCGCCACCTCAGATATTTCGTGACCCTGGTGGAGGAGCGGAATTTCGAGCGCGCCGCCATCAGGCTCGGCATCGCCCAGCCGGGCCTCAGCCAGCAGATCATGAACCTCGAAAAGATCGTCGGCACGTCGCTGCTCGACCGAAGCCGCCGGGCCGTGCAGCTCACATATTCAGGCGAAGTGCTGTTCCAGGAAGCGCGCAAGGTGCTGGCCCAGACGGAGGCGACGGTCGCGGCCATCGACCGCGCCGGACGCGGCGAAAGCGGGCGCATCTCCATCGGCTATGTGGCGTCGGCCGCCTATTCCGGCGCCGTCGTCGGCTCGATCAAGGACTTCAAGCGCGATTTTCCCTATGTCGAGGTCGAGCTGCAGGAAATGGAACTGCGCCAGCAGTTGCAGCGCATCGCCGACGGCCTGCTCGATTTCGGCTATATCCGTGCGCCGGCGCCGATACCGGCGGGCGTTTCCGTGCAGGTCGTGCTGCGCGAGCCGCTGGTCGCCATGATTCCCGCCGGCCATGAATTCGCAGAGCGCCCCATCGACACGCTGGCCCGGCTGGCCGCCAATACTTTCATCACGCCGCGCCAGCCGCCCGAAATCGGCTTCCACCGCAACACGCTGCAGGCCTGCCGGGAAGTCGGCTTCGAGCCGTCCGTCAAGGCCATCGCGCACGACTTCACCGAGATCGCCGCCCTCGTCGGCATCGGCGTCGGCATCGCGCTCGTGCCGCAATCGATGAGCCGGGTGGAACTGCCCGATATCCATTACCGGTCGCTTCGAAGCGTGGCGGTGACATCGGATGTGGCGATCGCCTATCGCAAGGGCGAAGGCGCGCCGGCGGTCAGGGCCTTCATTGCCCGGCATCGCGAGCAGCTGGTGTCTGCGGGCAGCTGACCATCGGCATCCTTTCAAACGAGCCTCGGCGCCGGCACGGTACGAGGAGCCGCACTCGGTTGCGCATTCGCCTCTCACCGATCGCCACCAGTCCAACCGAACCCCAAATTGGCCGCAGCCAACTTTCTCTATCGATGCCCGCCGATCGGTCTTCGCACCGATAGGGGTCAGCGCAGCCCCTCCCTCCTCATGACAATTGCACGACACAATTGGAACAAGGGTGGAAACGCTTGTAACCGGCCTGACATTGGGGCGCTCTAAACAGGCGGCAAGAGCATCGCCTGCCGCCGGACAACCTGCCGCGGGCCAATCGGAGAGCGCCGGCATGAAAATCGTCCAGATCACCGACACGCATTTCAGCCCGTCGAAACCGCATTTCAACGGTAACTGGCAGCCGCTGGCCGATTGGGTCAATGCCAGCGGCGCCGATCTCGTCATCCATACCGGCGACCTTGCCGTCGACGGCGCCGACAGGGACGAGGACCTGACCTTCTGCATGGAGCTGATGCGGCAGGTGAAAATCCCCATGCTGATCGTTCCCGGCAATCACGATGTCGGCCATCTGCCGGGCTCGCTGCAGCCGGTCGATGCAACAAGGCTTGCCCGCTGGCGCGGCCTCGTCGGCCCCGATTACTGGCTGGAAGATGCCGGCGACTGGCGCCTGATCGGCCTCGACAGCCTGCTGATGGGCATGGAAAACGACGAGCAGGAAACGCAGTTCGCATGGCTGGAACGGGCGCTTGCCACGCGCGCCGGCCGCCGCGTCGCGATGTTTGCCCACAAGCCGCTCTTCGTCGACACGCCCGATGAAGGCGACACCGGCTACTGGAGCATCCGCCCGGCCCAGCGCCGGCGCCTCTACGACCTGATCGCCGCCCATGACGTGGCGCTCCATGCCAGCGGCCACCTGCATTGGGCCTGGAAGGGCCGCTTCAACGACACGTCGCTCGTCTGGGGACCGTCGGCCGCCTTCATCATCGGCACGATGGAGCGCGAGATGCCGGGCGAGAAGATCGTCGGCGCGGTCCTCCACGATCTCGGCGATACGGTAACGAGCGAGATCGTCGCCGTGCCCGGCATGGTGGCGCATGTGCTCGACGACGTGGTCGAGCAGGTCTATCCGCACGAAGCCCACAAGGTGCAGAAGGAGCCGGCGCAATGAGTGCGCTCTCCCTTTCGGCCATCCGGAAATCCTATGGCGACAACGCCATCCTCAAAAACATCAGCCTCGACGTTCAGCCGGGCGAATTCATCGCCCTCGTCGGTCCCTCCGGCTGCGGCAAGAGCACGCTACTGCGCATCCTTGCCGGGCTCGACCATGCCGATAGCGGCGAGATCGTCATCGGCGGCAAGGAAATGTCCGACGTGGCGGCGGCCGACCGCAACATCGCCATGGTCTTCCAGTCCTACGCGCTTTATCCGCACCTGACGGCCGGCCAGAACATCGCCGTGCCGCTTGCCATGCGGCGCCTGAGCCGCCTGCAGCGCCTGCCCTTCCTCGGTCCCGCCATGCCCGGCTACCGGGCCATTCGATCCGGCATTTCGAAGGATGTGCAGGAGACGGCCAAGGCGCTCAAGATCGACCATCTGCTGGAGCGCAAGCCCGGCCAGATGTCGGGCGGCCAGCGGCAGCGCGTGGCGCTGGCGCGTGCCATGGTGCGCCACCCCAGCGTCTTCCTGATGGACGAGCCGCTGTCGAACCTCGACGCCAACCTGCGCGTCCACGCGCGCGGCGAGATCGTCGAACTGCATCGCCGCGCCGGCGTGCCGACCGTCTATGTCACCCACGACCAGGCCGAGGCGCTTTCGATGGCCGACCGGGTCGCCGTGATGATCGGCGGCGAGCTTTTGCAGCTGGCCGCACCGCAGGTCATCTATGACGATCCCGCCCATATCGAGGTCGCCCGTTTCGTCGGCCAGCCGCGCATCAATCTCCTGCCCGCACGCGCCGAGCACGGAACAGTCGCCTTCGGCGATATCAGGCTGGCGCTGGAAGGGACCGGCCCCGCCGGTTCGGACGTAACGCTCGGCATCCGCCCGGAATTCGTCCGCCTTGCCGGCGAGGGCGAGACGTCGCTCTCCGCCCGCATCGAGCGCATGGAATTCCTGGGCTCCGAGGTCATCCTGTTCTGCCGGCTGAACGCGATCGGCGAGACCGTGCTGGCCAAGCTTGCGCCTGACGATGCCGCAGGTCTTGTCGCCGGCATGGCCGTCGCGCTCTCCTTCCAGCCCGACAAGGCCATGGTCTTTGCCGCCGATGGCCGCCGCCTGCGCACGAGCGCCCTTCCCGCCGATGCGAGCCGGGAGAAGGCCCATGGCTAGCATCGCTGTCGGCGATATCCGCCCGGCCGCATCGGCCGCCAGGCACGAACGGCGCGAGGCGCAGACCGCCTGGCTGCTGGCGCTGCCGGCAATCATCCTGATCGTGCTCTTCGTGCTCCTGCCGATCGTTGCCGTTCTCGTGCTCGGCTTTACCGATTTCGAGCTTGGCGCCGGCAGGCTCCGCTTCGTCGGCTTCGAGAACTATGCCGAGCTCTTCACCGACCGCACCTTCCGCAAGTCGCTGTGGAACACGACCGTCTATACGGCGATCGTCGCCCCCGTCTCGATCCTGCTCGGCCTCGGCGTCGCCATGCTGATCGAGAGCGAGGGCTGGGGAAAGAGCTTCTTCCGCACCGCCTATTTCCTGCCCGTCGTCTCGCTGATCGTCGCCATGGCGACCGTCTGGCAATATCTCTTCCACCCGACCATCGGCCCGCTCAATGCGCTGATCGGTCTCGCCGGTCTGCCGAAGCCGAACTGGCTCGGCTCTTCGGCAACCGCGCTCTACAGCCTCTCGATCATCGGCGTGTGGCAGACGGTCGGCTTCAACATGGTGCTGTTCCTCGCCGGCCTCACCGCGATCCCGCGCGAGCTTTATGCCGCTGCCGAGATCGACGGCGCCAAATCCCCGCTCGACCGTTTCTTCCTCGTCACCTGGCCGATGCTCGGGCCGACGGCGCTCTTCGTCACCACGATCAGCATCATCAATGCGGTCAAGACCTTCGAGACGGTGAAGACGCTGACCGATGGCGGCCCCAACCACGCCTCCGAAGTGCTGCTCTTCACCATCTACCAGGAGGGCTTCGTCTATATGAAGGTCGGCTATGCCTCGGCCATGACCGTGGTCTTCCTCGCCATCCTCGTGGTGATGATGTTCCTGCAATACCGCTTCCTCGACCGGCGGGTGCATTACTCATGAAGGCGCGCTCCCGCTTCACCCCCGGCCGGCTGATCCGCCTTGCCCTGCTTCTGTCAGGCGCGGTCATTTTCCTCGCCCCCTACATCTTCATGATCTCGGCGGCCGGCAAATCGCAGGACGATATCTTTACCGCTGCGCTGTCGCTGATCCCGACGCATTTCTTCTACGTGCAGAATTTCTCCAAGGCGCTCGACAAGGTGGCGATGGGCACGCTCTTGTGGAACGGTTTCGTCGTCTGCGCGCTGATTTTCGTCTTCCAGGTCCTGGTCGCCATCCCCTGCGCCTATGCCATGGCCAAGCTGAAGTTCCGCGCCGCCCGCCTGATGATGGTGCTGGTTCTGCTCGGCCTGCTGGTGCCGATCCATGCCACAGCGCTGCCGCTCTACGTCGCCTTCGACAGCCTGTCGCTGCTCAACGGCTATACGGCGCTGGTCGCGCCCTTCACCATCTCGGTCTTTGCGATCTTCCTGTTCCTGCAGTTCTTCCGCGCCATGCCTGACGATCTCATCCATGCCGCCCGTCTCGACGGCATGTCGGAACTCGGCATCGTCTCGCGCGTCATCGTGCCGAATGCCTGGCCGGCAGTCACGGCCTTCGCGATCTTCTCGGTCGTCGCCCACTGGAACGACCTCTACTGGCCGCTGATCGTCATTTCGAAGCCCGGCTATGCCACGCCGCCGCTTGGCCTGATGAACTTCCGCGCCGCCGAAGCCGGCGACGATTACGGCGCGCTGATGGCGGCCACCATCATCATCACCATTCCCCTCGTTGCGGCCTTTCTGCTTGCGCAGAAACGCTTCGTCGAGGGCATCACCATGACCGGTCTCAAAGGCTGACCGGCTGAACCCAGGAGAACGAGCGATGAAGCATTTCACCCAGTTCCTCGCAGCGGCGGCTCTGTCCGTGGCGGCAGCCCTGCCGGCCCACGCCGAAACGACGCTGACGATCCACTACCCGATGCCGGGCTTCTTCAAGGACGTGATGGACACGATCTCGAAGAAGTTCATGGAAGAAAACCCCGATATCAAGATCCAGTTCGCCGCTCCCTCGGCGACCTATGAAGACGGCATCCAGCTGATCCTGCGCCAGGCCGGCACCTCGGAAATGCCCGACATCACCTTCATCGGCCTGAACCGCCTGCGCATGCTGAACGAGCGCAATGTCGCCGTCGACATGACGCCGCTCGTCCAGAAGGAAGGCAACATGGCCGAACAGGGCTTCTCGGACACGATCCTGAAGCTCGCCCAGGTCAACGGCAAGCAGGTCGGCCTCGCCTTCGCCACCTCCAACCCGATCATGTATTACAATGCCGATCTGGTGAAGGCAGCCGGCGGCAACCCGGACAGCCCGCCGAAGACCTGGGACGAGGTCATCGCGCTTGCCGCCAAGATCAAGGCGCTCGGCAACGGCGTCGACGGCATGGACTTCCGCTGGCAGGGTGACGACTGGATGTTCTCGGCCCTGCTCTTCGGCGCCGGCGGCAAGATGCTGAGCGACGACGAGCAGAAGGTTGCCTTCAACGGTCCCGAGGGCCAGAAGGCCGTCGATCTCATCAGCCGCTTCGTCAAGGAAGGCGGCATGCCGGTCTTCACCAAGGCTGCCGGCGAACAGGCCTTCGCAGCCGGCAAGGTCGGCTTCGAGTTCCAGACGACGGGCGCGCTCGTCAATACGATCAAGAATGTCGGCACCAAGTTCGATCTGCGCACCGCCCAGATCCCGCTTCTCGACCCGGAAAAGGGCCACCTGCCGACCGGCGGCAACGCCGTCGTCATCCTCGCCAAGGACCCGGCCAAGCAGGAAGCCGCCTGGAAGTTCGCCAAGTTCGCCGCCGGCCCCTATGGCGCCTCGGTCGTCGTTCCCGGCACCGGCTACGTGCCGAACAACGAACTTGCCGCCAAGTCGGCCGAATATCTCGGCGACTTCTACAAGAAGAACCCGCTCTTCCAGGCCGGCCTCAGCCAGATGCCGCGCATGATCCCCTGGTACGCCTTCCCCGGCACCAACGGCGTCAAGGTCACCCAGACGATCGTCGATAACCTGTCGCGCATCGTCGACGGCTCGGCCGAGCCGAAGGAAGCCCTCGACGACGCGGCCGCCGATGTCGAAGGCATGCTGCCGCGCAGCTGATCCTGAATGTTAGGCCGCCCGCGGTCTCGATCCGGAACCGCCGCATCCCAGAGGGGGTGCGGCGGTTCCGTCTTTGCCGAGGTTGCGCACCGTGCCGCCCGAATGCAGCGCATGCGACAGTTCCAGGTGTCGCAGCGGCGCGTCGTTTTCGACGATATCGAGCAGCAGCGAGGCCGCCGTCGCCCCCATGCTGAGATCCGGCATTTCGATCGAGGTCAGCGTCGGGTTGATGAGCCTGCCGATGGCAATACCGTCGAAGCCGGCGACCGAGACGTCGTCTGGCACCCGCAGGCCCTCGCGATGGATGGCGCCGATGACGCCGAGCGCGATCAGGTCATTGGAGCCGATGATGGCCGTCGGCGCGACGCTGCGCAGAACCTGGCCGAGATCCATCTGGTCGTAGCCGCTGACGAAGGAGACTTCCACGGCCTCGAGCGGCGCCACGCCGGCCGCCTCCATCGTCTGCAGATAGCCGCGGTAACGCAAAAGCGCCCGGTCCGAGGCCTTGAAACTGCCGGAGACATAGAGGATGCGCCGGTGGCCCATGGACAGGAGATGCTCGGTCAGCCGGCAGCCTGCCGCATAGTTGTTGACGGTGACGGCGGCCGGATAGCGGGCGGTCGGCGGATTGCCGAGCAGCACGGTCGGCGGCAGCTCCTGGGCGAGCGCGGCACTGGTGCCGGCATCGCAGACGGTAAGGATGAGCCCTGTCGGCCGCTCGCCGAGCAGCCCCGCCACGGCATCGGCCTCCTGATCGGGATCGTAGTTCGATTGCGCGATGAGAACGCTGTGGCCGGCAACCAGCATGCGGTTCTGGATGCCCGAGAGCGACGAGGCAAAGACCGGATTGGTCACGCTCGGCACCAGCACGCCGATGACCGGCCGGCGGCCGCTGCGCGCCGAAGGCGCGGCGGCGCGATAGCCGACTTCGGCTGCGGCGCGGCGCACGCGAAGGGCCGCCGCCTGGCTGACGGGACCGCTGAGGTTCAGCACCCGGCTTGCCGTCGCCATGGAACATCCAGCTCTCAGCGCAACCTGTTTCAACGTCGTCATCGCCGCACCGTCCGCTTCCGTCGAAGTTTGCAGGCTCTTACGGGGCGATTGTCATGAAATGATGACGGCGAGAGGCCTCAGCCGCGCTTGGGCTGGCGGCCGAGGATCTGGCGCACGCCATCCCTGGTGAAGGGTTGCGTCAGCTGGCCGACGAAATCGGGCGCGATCTGCCCCTTGATGCCGATATCGGTCGAAGACGGGCGGTCGGGATTGAAATAGGTGCCGAAGATCTGGTCGAACAGCACGATATTCTCGCCGTAATTGGTGTTGCCCTCGCTGATATCCTTCGAATGGTGCCAGCGATGCAGCCTCGGCGTCGAGAAGACGAGGTCGAAAACGCCTGTGCGCATATCGACATTGCAATGGGTCAGGATGCCGATGAAGGCGGTGACGGCGCCAAGCCACCAGAAGACCTGCAGCGGCGCCCCGAGCAGATAGAGCGGGATCTGGCTCAGCGCCACCTTGAACAAAGAATCCATGACATGGAACCGGCCGGTATTGATGACCCAGAGCCGGGTGACGCTGTGGTGCAGCGCGTGAAAGCGCCAGAAGAACAGCCGTTCATGGGCGATGCGGTGCGCCCAGTAGAGGCCGAACTCGGCAATGACGACGGCAAGGGAGGCCTGCAGGATCATCGGCCAGGACGACGGCCAGAGCGAGAACTGCATGGCCGCGACCGGCTGCAGCAGACGGGCGGCGAGCATCGGAAAGATGACGCCGGCAAGCGCCGCAAGCTCGACCAGCCCCTTGGTCAGCACCGTATGGGCAATATCATTCGCCGTCTCGCCATCCGGCTCCAGCCAGCGCTCTTCATAGGGAACGGCGCGTTCGAGCAGGAAGAGCGAAGACACCGCACCCGCGTAGACGGCCACAAATGCGATCATCGGGGTGTCGCTCGCAAAGGCGAAATATGCGCCCGTCAGGCCGGAGAAAAACACCAGCGGCCAGGACAGATAGGCAAGGACAAGCCTTGCGGCAGCAGCGGCTTTCGACATCGATTTCACGTCCCCTCGTCATTCATAGCGTTCATGCCGGCCGAACGATTGCGCAGGAGCACGAACGGCAGCGGGTCCGAACTCGGATCATCGCCATACTGTACCCAACGACGGGATCCGGGTGCCCAACCCGCATCCCTGCCGCCGCCTGTCAAGCGATCGGCAAGGCGAACAAATCACAACGAACGGCATTCGCATAGCCATCAGTCTCGTTGAAGGATGCGGCACGTCCCGAAGCGGAAGATTGCGGGATTACGCGATAGGACCGATCACAAGCCGACGACCACATTCCCTGCAGTTTTATGACCTTGAGTGAGAAGCCGGACTTCTACGGCCTGTGCTCCGTCCCTTTCAAGGTGGCGGATCGCCCGATCGGTTGATGATTGATATTAACCTTTCATTAACCATGGCTCCTTAGCCTCAGGAACGCTGCAACATTCTCCGGCAATTTTTGAGGAGACCAAAATGTCGCTCGTAACCGTGCCCGGTAAAATCCGCCTTTGTGGCACCCACGCTGTTCTGGTCATGGCCGAAGGAAATCTGCATCAGGCCGTATGCATAGCAGGCGATGCTCTTCCTTCCTTCGCTGGTGACATGATCCAAGGCCTCCTGGAGAGGCTTGACCTGTATGAGGGTATCGCCGACCGCAAGTTTGCGCATGGCGAACTGGCCTATGACGGGCGGGTTTGGATTACCTCATCGGACATCGATCCGCGATCTCCGCAAAACCGGCTTTGACAATTGCCTGAAATCCGAAAAAGCCCCTTGGTGGCCGCCAACCGGTGACGGCTGACTGGCTTATCCGGTCACGTCACCCTCACGAAGCCGATTGTCCCGGATTAACTCATTAATTAGCAATCCCTTGCATGAGCGGCCGATGATGTTAGCCTCATCGCACTGTTGAGGATTGCATATGACGATTGAAGAGCTGATCGATCTGCAGGAAGAAGGTTCACGGGCCTGCGTGCTTGGATTGAAGGCGCACGAGAACCCCTATCTCGAACCGCACAGGATGCCCACTGACGATGCCGGTGCTCTCGGCGATTGGCTTGCGCGGCACGACGCGTGGAAATTCGGCTGGGAGGCGGAAGACGCCAGTCGTGAAGGCCGGATTGCCACTCACTTCAAGGGACTGATCTCGCTTCCCAAACGGCGGGTGCTCGACGCCTGATCCCTTGGAGACCGCGTCCAGGCAGGCCGCGCGCCGAATTCCTCAGCCGTGACGGGAAAGCTCACTTCGTCGAGCGGCTTCAGGAGATCGATGATCAGGCCACGCAACCACGCGTGCTCGCGGTTGCTCATATCGCGTTTGCGCCAGTAGAGATACATGTCGATCAGCGGCATCTCGAACGGCAGGCGGTAAGCCACCAGTCCGAGCTTATCGGCAACCGACAGGGCAAATCGTGCCGGCAGCACGCCGATCAGATCGCTCTGGGCCGCCACGCGGCCGACACCGTAATAGCCCGGCATGGTGAAACGCACATTGCGCGATCGGCCGATCCGCTCCAGCGCGGCATCCTCGAAATGGCTGAAATCGTCGGTGACGGAGAAGATCACATGCGGCAGGCCGCAGAAGAGGTCGAGAGGAAGCACGCTTCCCCATGTTAGGCCGCGCAGCATCGGATGATCCTGCCGTGCGACGACCATATTCGTCGCCTGAAAGGCGCGTTGTTTCTCGATCCAGACCGGCGGATCGATGGAGATCGAAAGCACCACGTCGAACCGGTCCGCCGCCAGCATGGCCGGAAAGCTCGCGGTCGCGGCCGGCAGCATCTTCAGCCGCATGTTCGGCGCGCTCCGCGTCAACAGGTCCGCAAGCTGCGGCATCAGCATCTCGTGGAAATAATCCGACGCCCCGATCACGAACGACCGCTGGCTCCTGGAAGGGTCGAAGCTTCCCCCGCCCGATAATGCGTGTTCGAGGCTTTCGAGCGCTGCGCGCACCGGGACCTGAAGGGAAAGGGCAAAGCCTGTGGGAACGAGAAGATTGCCTTCCCGCACGAATAACGGATCGCCAAGAATATCGCGAAGCCGCCTGAGCGCCGAACTGACGGCAGGCTGGCTGAGGCCGACGGTCTCGCCGACGCGTGTCGTGTTGCGCAGCGCCAGCATCGCATCCAGCACGCGCAGCAGGTTGAGATCGAAGGCACGGAAATTCATATGGTGAATACCTGGAATACGAACTGTCGATTTCATTTATGGCCTCGATTGCGCGAGAAGTCATCTGGCGATACCGGCCGGTCGCGCTCTGGTTCACTTTCCTTGGGACGATCAACATCATGACCCTTTACGCCGACATATTGCCGGCCGGCACGACCGTGTCCTGGCTGCATTCCGTCTATAAGATCCTGCTTACCCCTCATGAGACGAACGGCCTGCTCGGCATGTTCTCCGCTGTCGGCGCGCCCGATAGCGGGCCACCCCGCCACGTTCACGAAAACGAGGACGAAACGATCCACATCGTCGATGGCGAAGCGGAATTCTGGCTGGAGGGAGAGACCTTCCGTCGCGGGGCCGGCGACACTGTCTTCGTGCCGCGCGGCAGGGAGCATGCCTTTCATATCGTCAGCAACACGCCCGCACGCTTCATCACCTGCCTCACACCCGGCGGCTTCGAAAGCTTCTTTGCCGCTGCGGCGCGAGATGGCCTGCAAATCCCGCAGCACGGCAAGGAACTCAACGCTCTGGCGGGGCAATATGGCTGCAGGTTCACCGGCCCTCCGATCCGCCAACGATAATCGCACCGCACATGGTCAGGACGACGCGCCAGTTCCCGATGCCTTCCCGCTCGGCGAGAAGACGGGCGACAGAGGTCCGATCTGCGCCGATCACCTTCCGGTCGCATGGCCCGAGGGCTGGCTTGACGACAGCCTGATGCGCTGGGCCGTCCGGTTATTCAGCATTCGGCTGTGAGCCTGAGGGCCGGACGCGGCCCTCAGGCATGACGAGTGAGTCGCGCCGCCACATATTCGTGTCTTGAGACTGTCGGCAGCCTTTGCCAGATTGGCGGCAGCGGCTTCGGGCTGCTTTAAAATCAAAGGGATTGGTTCATGAAACGCGATATTGAAATCACGACGGCCGACGGCGTTGCCAGGGCGTCGATTTTTCGCCCCGAAGGCAGCGAGGGCAAGGTTCTGCCCGGCATTCTCTATTACATGGACGCGCTCGGGCCGCGCGAGGCGACCGACATCATGGGCGAGCGCCTGGCCGCTGCCGGCTATATCGTGCTGCTGCCCGATCTCTTCTACCGTTTCGGCTCATACGGCCCCTTCGACGGCTCCTCCTTCGGCAACGAGGCTTCGCGCGCCGAGATCATGAAGATGATCCGCGAGACGACGCAGGAGATGACGAAGAAGGACAGCCGGGCCTTTCTCGACGCGCTCGAAGCCGAAGGCGTTTCCGGCCCGGTCGGCGTCGTCGGTTACTGCATGGGCGGCGGTCGTGCCTTGACGGCAGCGGCCACCTATGCCGACAGGATCGCGGCCGCTGCAAGCTTCCATGGCGGCAATCTGGCAAGCGAAGCGCCCGACAGCCCGCATCGCCTGGCCGCCGGCATCAAGGCGCGCGTCTATATCGGCGTTGCCGGGATCGACGGCAGTTTCCCGCCCGAACAGTCCGCGCGCCTAGCCGAAGCGCTGCGCACGGGCGGTGTCGACCACATCATCGAGAACTATGTCGGCATGTCGCACGGCTGGACCGTTCCCGACCGTGGCGCGATCTACAACGAGAAGGGCTCCGAACGGCACTGGAAGCGCCTGCTCGAGCTTTTTGCGGAAACGCTTGCCTGACGATCGGCAAGCGCGAACGGCGCACGGCAGCCCGGCGCTTCGGCAAGGGCCTGCGCTTTCATGACGCAGCCGTGAACGCCCTGCGATTGAAATTGCCGCTGGCCGGCCTAACATCAGCCCCATGAGCGGATTGCGGGCGCGCCTGGCGCAACAGCGACTGATGGCCGAAAGCTTTGATGTGCCGCCCGGCGGCGGCGCATTCGTGCTGCCGCATCTGGCGGTCGGCCTCTTCCTCAACGACCAGCCGGACCATCGCATTGCGGTCGGATCGGATCGTCGCAGGCCGGTGCCGCTTGCGGCCGGCGAGGGCTGGATATTGCCGGCAGGCGCATCCGGCATCTGCGAATATGATGCCCCGCTCTCCTATCTGAAGCTCGCACTGCCCACGGCCTTGCTCGCCGATGTCGGCTTCGAGCGCGCACGGGATGCAGGCCCGGTTGTCGGCCGCATCGATCCGCTGCTGGCCGGGCTGGCGCGCCAGGCGGTCGCGTCGGCGAAAGAGCCGGCATCGCTCTATCGCGATACGATGGAACTCGCGCTTGCCGCCCATCTTGCCCATCTTCTGTCGCCGCGCGCGGCCGGGACGGCAGCGGCCGACGACCGGCGCCTGCAGCGCGCCGTCGCCTATATCCAGGACAATATTGCCGAAGATCTGTCGCTGGAGGAGATTGCGGCCGAGGCCGCGATCAGCCGCTTCCATTTCGTGCGCGCTTTCCGCAATGCTTTCGGCACGTCGCCCTACCAATATGTGATCCGCGAGCGGATGGAGCGTGCCGGGATCCTGCTCAAGACGACGCGGCTGCCGGTCGCGGAAGTCGCAGCCCGGGTCGGTTACGGCGACGTCTCCCGTTTCGGCCGGCATTTCCGACGCCATGCCGGCGTCACACCGGCCGCCTTCCGCACGGGCTGACGGCCGCAAAGCGCAAGAAAGGCCCGTCCTTCGCCAAGAATGACGCCTGTGGCAGGCACCCCTTCCTGCCAGATTTCCTTCGACGCCAATGAGGAGCGGATGGAGGATTTGCCATGAGACGCCTTGTCCTTTCGACGATCGGTGCGGCCCTGATGAGCGCCGGCGCCATTGCCGCCGATATAGAGACGCGGCCTGTTTCCTTCGAGAACGAGGGGACGACGCTCGCCGGCACGCTCTACCTGCCGGCCGATTTCCGGCCCGGCGAGAGGCGCCCCGGCGTGCTGGTCACAGGCGCCTGGACATCGGTGAAGGAGCAGATGTCGGGCCTTTATGCCCGCGAGATGGCCGAGCGCGGCTTCGTGGCGCTCGCCTTCGATTTCCGCGGCTGGGGACAATCGGGCGGCGCGATCCGCTTCAAGGAGGACCCGGCCACCAAGACCCGGGATATTTCGGCCGCCGCCAGCTATCTCGCCGGCCTGCCGGAGATCGATCCGTCCAGGATCGCCGGTCTCGGCATCTGTGCGTCCGCCGGCTATATGGCGGCGGCCGCGACGGGGAACGCGCATTTCCGAAGCGTGTCGCTGGTCGCCCCCTGGCTGCACGATAGCGGCATCGTCGAGCAGGTCTATGGCGGCAAGGACGGTGTCGGCCGGCTGATCGCCCTGTCGCGCCGGGCCGAAGAGGCCGAACGGAACGGCGAGCCCCAGGTCATCACCGCCGCCAGCATGACCGATGAGACCGCGCTCATGTATCGGCTTCCCTATTACACGGAGACCGGCCGCGGGCTGATCCCCGAATATGACAACCGGTTCAACCTCGCCTCCTGGGAGCCGTGGCTGACCTATGATTCCGTCTCGCTCGGCAGCCGTCTCGACAAGCCGGTCCTGATCGTGCATTCGGAGGCGGCCGCCGTGCCGCAGGGCGCCCATGCCTTCTTCTCGCGGCTGACGGGCGAGGCCAGCGAGCTTTGGCTCGACAATGTCAGCCAGTTCGATTTCTACGACAATCCGCCGGATGTCTCACGCGCCGCGGATGCCGCAGCCCGGCATTTCCGGCGCATCAACGCACACTGACCGCACCTTTCCCGAGCCTGGTTTCAAGGAGAGCCCGATGAAGCCCCTGACCCTGATGACGGCGATCTGCGCCCCCTTTGCCTGCCCCGGCACGGCAGGCGCCGAGCCAATCGGCATCGACGACCGCATGGCCATCATCGATCGGATCACGGATATCGCCGCCGGCGCCGACCGGCATCAGTGGGATCGCGTGCGCGGCGCTTTCGCCGAGACGGTCACGCTCGATTATACCGGCCTCTGGGGCGGCAAAGCCACGAGCCAGAGCGCCGACGAGGTGGTGGCCCAATGGTCGGGCTTCCTGCCGGGCTTCGAGCGGACGCTGCATCTTGTCGCCAACCACGCCATCGTCGCGGCCGGCGAGACGACGGCAACGGCCGAGGCCGATTTCCAGGCCGTCCATCGCATCGGCGCCGATAGCTGGACGCTGATGGGCCACTATCGCTACGAGCTTGCAAAACGCGACGGCGCCTGGAGGGTCACGCGGCTGACCATGATGCCGACGCATGAGACCGGCGACCGCGGCCTGGTGGACCGTGCCGCGACGCGCGCCAGGGCCTCTCGCTGAATAATCCCCTCTCGACCCAAGGAGACCGACATGCGCATTTCACAGCTTCCCGCCATCGCCTTCGCGCTGTTTTGCGCAGGCGCATCCATGGCCGCCAGTCCCGGTGAGAACTGGCCCGGTGAGAACAGGCCCGATGAGAACAGAAAGGTGATTGCCGATTATTACGCTGCCTATGCCAGCGGCGACATGAACCGGGTCGCCGGCTTCTTCGCCGACGATATCGAATGGCATATTCCCGGCCATCATCCGCTTGCCGGCACCAAGCGCGGCAGGAGCGAGGTCGCCGCCTTCTTCCGGGAACTCGGCAAGTCCGGCTTCCGGGCCGAGCTCATCGCGCTGGCGGCCGATGAAAACTGGGTGGTCGACATGCATCGCGGCTGGTCCAATCGCGAAGGCGGGGCCAATGTCGATACGGTCTGGGTGCTTGCCTTCCGCATCGAGGACGGCAAGATCCGGGAAGCCCGCAATTTCGCCTTCGACCAGGCCGCGGCCGACAGTTTCTTCTGGCGGACCTATCCGCTGAAACCTCTGCCTGAACGACTGGCGCAATAGGACAGATGCGCAGACCGGCCTATCGGCGGCGATGGTGCCGGACCATGCCTTCAAGCGCGGGGGCCGCGGCACGGGCGACCGCCATGAGGGCGTCCTGCCCGCCGCCGTCGCGGGCCAGCAGCGACATGCCGTTCTGCAGCGTGGCAAAGAAGACGGCAGCGGCGGCGTAGTCGAACGTATCGGCCAGTTCACCCTCACGGACGGCGCGCTCGAACCTTTTCATGATCCGGCTGATGTTTTCGGCGCGGCGCAGCCTGAGATCCTCGCCGATCGCCGCGATCTCGCTTTCGGCGGGATTGGAGCCGAGCACGATCATGCAGCCGGAGGGCTGGTCCGGGCGGCTATAGGCGCGGGCGGTATTGACGAGGAAACCTTCGATCGCCGCGGCAATCGTCTCCCCCTCGAGGGCGTTCCAGATCTCGTTGTTGACCGTTGCCTGATAGAGATCGAGCGCTTCGGTAAAGAGCGCCTCCTTGGAGCCGAAGGCGGCGTAGAGGCTCGGCGGCGCGATGCCCATGGCCTGGGTCAGGTCGCTCATCGACGTCTCCTCGAAACCCTTCTGCCAGAAGAGATGCATGGCGCGCGAAAGCGCCTGCTGCCGGTCGAAGCTTCTCGGGCGTCCGCGTTCGCTCATTTCGGATTTCCTCAGCCTGCCTTCCCCAGCCCGGTCGGCTTCCATTCTGTATCGATCAATACATAAATCGCTTGACGGCGGGATGCAATCGCAGCATGAATTCTGTATCAATCACTACAGAAAGGAAAACCATGTCTGTCCTTGATGGAACGCTGCCTGTTCTGAAGGGAAAAGTTGCGCTCGTCACCGGCGGCAGCCGCGGCATCGGCGCTGCGATCGCCAGGCGGCTTGCGGCCGATGGGGCCGCGGTCGCGCTGACCTATGTGAACGGGGCGCAGGCGGCCGCCAAGGTCGTCAGGGCGATCGAGGCCGCAGGCGGAACGGCGCTTGCGCTCAGGGCCGACGCGGCCGACGCCGCCGAGGTCGAGGCGGCGGTTGCAGCCGTTGCGCAAGGCTTCGGCCGCATCGATATTCTCGTCAACAATGCCGGGATATTCCACGCCGCGCCGATCGAAACCCTGTCGCTTGCCGATTTCGACGCGACCATCTCGATCAATCTCCGCTCCGCCTTCGTGGCCTCGAGGGCGGCCCTTGCCGTCATGCCGGACGGCGGCAGGATCATCTCGATCGGCAGCAATCTCGCGGTGCGGGCCACCTCTCCCGGCCTCAGCCTCTATACGGCGAGCAAGGCTGCGATTGCCGGCCTGTCGCAGGCGCTTGCCCGCGAGCTCGGCCCGCGCGCCATCACGGTCAATGTCGTGCATCCCGGCTCGACGGACACGGACATGAACCCGGCAGACGGCCCGCATGCGCCCAAGCAGAAGGGTCTGATGTCCAATCCGGCGGGTTTTGCCGATCCAGGAGAGATCGCCGATGTCGTCGCCTTCCTCGCCTCGCCGGCCGCCCGCTCGGTCACGGGTGCGGCCTGGACGGTCGATAACGGGGCCAATGCCTGAAACCGGAAAGAAAGGCCCGGCGCAAACCGGGTCCTGATTACGCCGCCGTATGGGCCTCGGCGGCGCTGAGCGCCAGATCCGTGACCTCGCCGGTCGAGGCATAGCCGGAAACGAGCTCGGCGAGCATCAGGCGGGCGGCCGGAATGTCGTTGCGGTCCAGCGCCGCGTCGAGCGCCTTCAGGCGTTTGGAAAGCTCCGGCCAGAAGAGGAAATCCTCGCGCGCCTTCATGATGCGCGGATGCTCGGTCGTCTCGGGATTGTCGCCGATCAGCAATTCCTCAAAAAGCTTTTCGCCCGGCCGCAGGCCGGTGACAGAAAGCTCGATATCGCCTTCCGGGTTGTCTTCGCTGCGCACCGTCAGGCCGGAAAGATCGATCATCCGGCGGGCGAGATCGGCAATGCGAACGGGCTCGCCCATGTCGAGCAGGAAGACGTCGCCGCCATCGGCCATGGCGCCGGCCTGGATGACGAGCTGCGAGGCTTCCGAAATGGTCATGAAATAGCGGGTAATATCCGGATGCGTCAGCGTCACCGGGCCGCCGTCCCGGATCTGCTGGCGAAACAGCGGCACGACCGAACCGGAGGAGCCGAGCACGTTGCCGAAGCGGACCATGGAGAAATTGGTGTGTGTGCCGGCCGGCCTTTCGGCCGACAGGGCCTGCAGCACCATTTCGGCAAGCCGCTTGCTGGCGCCCATCACATTGGTCGGGCGGACGGCCTTGTCGGTGCTGATGAGAACGAAATTCGACACGCCGTATTTTTCCGCCGCCTGGGCGGTAATCAGCGTGCCCATGACATTGTTCTTGATGCCTTCGACGGCATTCTGCTCGACAAGCGGCACGTGCTTGTAGGCGGCGGCATGATAGAGCGTCTGCGGGCGCCAGCTCATGATGATGTGTTCCATGCGGTCGCGGTCGCGCACGGAACAGAGGATCGGCACGATCTGGACCTTCTGCCGGTCGTAGAGCTCCGAAAGCTTCTGCAGTTCGCCGTGGATCGCATAAAGGGCATATTCGTTCTGCTCGACGAGGATGAGATGCGTCGGGCCGCTGCGCAGGATCTGGCGGCAGAGTTCGCTGCCGATCGAGCCGCCGGCGCCCGTCACCATCACCACCTTGCCGAGCGTCGCCTTGTCGAGCAGCTCCTGGCGCGGCGCAACGGCCTCGCGCCCGAGCAGGTCCTCGATTTCGAGTTCGCGGATATCGGAAACGGCGATGCGGCCCTGGGCAAGGGCGGTCAGGTCCGGCAGCGTGCGGACGTTCACCCGCGCCTTGCGGATCTGTTCGAGGATCTCGTTGCGGCGCTGGCGCGATGCCGACGGCAGGGCGAGCAGAACGTTGTGCACGTTAAGCGTCTGGACGAGCATCGGCAGGTCGCCCGGATCATAGATCGGCAGGCCGCCCATGATGCCGCCCTTGAGCTTCGGATCGTCATCGAGATAACCGACGACATTCAGCTCGGCACTGTTCGTCAGCGCAGCGGCAAGCTGCCGGCCGGAACTGCCGGCGCCGTAGATCAGCACCTTTGCCATCGCGCCCCTGCGCAGGATGCGCTGATAGGTGTCGCCGAGCCAGTAGCGGATGCCGAGGCGCGAAAGGCCGATGGCGATCAGAAGCAGGAAGGGCTGCAGGATGCCGACGGTGCGCGGGATGCCGGGAACGCTGAGGGCGGTGAAGATCGTGGCGAAGGCAATGCCATAGATCGCGATCGCCTTCAGGACGGCCAGGAAGGCGGCGATGCCGGCATAGCGGAAGATTGCCCGGTACATGCCCATGACGATGAAGATCGGCAACGCCAGGCACAGCGAGACGAGAACCGCAAGCCATTGCACGCCCGTCAGCACCGTCCATTCGTTCAGGCGGAAACAATAGGCGAGCCAGATCGTCAGGACACAGAAGCTGGAATCGACAATGAGTGCAAGAATGCGCTTGGCCGGACGCGGCATCGCCAAGAGCGGCCCGACCAGTGCCTGCATCGACATCCAGGACCGGCTGGCCGTTGATCCGTCGTTGGAAGGATCATCATGCATGTTTATACTGTCCACCCATCATTCCAGCCTGACTTCTTCTTGTCCTTTTCGATCTTAAGTGCAACCGAAATAATCGTCGGTCGTGCAAGCAACCTGTTTATAACCTTAGGTCGTAGCCTCAATGGGTTATGCCCTTGCTGCCCAATACCTTGCCGACCGTCATGGCCAGAATGCGCATATCCATGACGAAAGAGCGGCGCCTGAGATAATCAACGTCGAACTCCACCTTCTGAGGTATGGGCAGTTCGTCGCGCCCGTTGACCTGCGCCCAGCCGGTCAGCCCCGGCAGCAGCGCATCGACGCCCTTGGCCGTGCGCAGCGCGATGAGGTCGTCCTGGTTATAGAGCGCCGGGCGCGGGCCGACGAAGCTCATCTCGCCCTTCAGGATGCACCAGAGCTGCGGCAGTTCGTCGAGGCTCGATTTGCGCAGGAACCCGCCGATCGGCGTCAGGTAGCGGGAGGGATCCTCGAGCAGGTGCGTCGCGACTGTCGGGGTGTCGATCCGCATGCTGCGGAATTTCGGCATCCGGAAGATCACGTTGCGCCGCCCCACCCGGTTCGACCAGTAAAGCACCGGCCCTGGCGAGGTCAGGCGCACGCAAACCGCCACGACCGCGATCGGAACGATCAGGATTATGGATGCCACCACAGCCAGGAAAAGGTCCACCGCCCGCTTCAAGTCCGTCCTCGTCTTTCGCTCACTCTGCCCGGCCTCCAGCGGCCCGCCCTGCCCTATCGTTTCCGGCCAATTCACGTCAACGATCCTTTCCGGCCTGCGGGCGCTTTATGCGTTGTTTCTCAGGCATTTGCGGCAATTGGGCCACCGTTTTGCGGCAATGCAGTTCACCCAAGCCATTGACATGACATATCTATCTCACGTTTACGGAAGTCAAACCATCTTTCATTTCCGCCACCCGTTTACGGCTTGAAAAGCCCGCGTTGTGCAATCGTCCCATCCGGGTGCCGTTTCCGGCCATGACGGGCCGCCATCGCGGCTCCTCAAGCGCGTTCACGCCCTCCTGCGCGCAACCGGACTGTTCTGCCGCACCAGCGCCATCAGCATCGGCCCAAGCGAGAACTCTCCTCGTGCTCCCTTGCGGGTCAGGTCGCGCAGATAGCCGCCGGGCGAGTTGATATGATTTGCCCGTTCGAGCATGCAGGCGATGACGACGGCGGCATTTTCCCGGCCGAAGCTTTCGCAAGCCGCCTGATAGGTCTCGGCGGTGATCCCGAGCATGGACCGGACGGTGACGGCAGCGGTCACCAGATCCCTCCAGCCCCTGATCGATCCTCCCTGCGCATAATCGGCAATCTGCGGGCAGGCCTGCAGGATGAAGGCAAGAGGGAATATCTGCTGGGGTTCGTTGACCCGAATGCTCCCAGGCATGGGTACGTCTGCGGCCGTTTCCACTTGCGCTGCCGGAGAAGATTCTAATTCAAGAGAGTCTATATCTGAATTCTGTATGTGCGGTTCATTTTGAACCACACTGGCGCTCGTTTTTTGGGAATTATCGAAATCTGTCAACAGATTGACGATATTCGCGCGAAGCACTTCGAGCTTCAGGCGCACGTTGTCGAGATCGCAGGCTTCAGGGTTGCGGGGAAGGCAAGCGAGATGACGGGCATAGGCCGTCTCGATGTCGTCCCAGTTGCCGGGAACACTTTCTTCGATGGCGGCATCGATCAGCTTTCGCACGTCGCGGCGGCAGATCGTCAGCCGCTCTCGGGCGCGCCGCAGTGCGATCCGGTCGGCCTCGATCTTCCGCGCCATGGCGGCCAGCTCCTCGCTGCGGGCAAGGAGAGGCGCCAGGCTGAAGCCATAGGCCTCCTCCAGTTCGCCTGACGTCTTGCGGCGGGCAAAACGTTTTCCGTTGGCGCTATCCCTGCGGGTGATCAGCCCGGCATCGACAAGAGCCGCCAGATGCCGGCGCAGCGTGGTGACTGCAATGCCATGTGCACGCACCATCAGTTGCCGGTTGGAGGGAAAGACGACCATGCTCGCCTCACCGGAGAGATGGCTCTCGGGATAGAAGGAGAGAAGGGCGTTGAGGACCGCAAGCGTGCGGTCGGAAATGTCGAGCAGCGGACGTGCTTCGCAGATATCGCGGAACAGCTTCCACTTGTCGACGGACTTGTCCGGCTTAACTGATTCGGCCTGAAGCTGACCTCTCATCAAGGCAAGCGACATCGGCCGCCGCCCGAAAGGCGTCGTTACGAGTCCCGTATCCATCGTGGTTCACCTTATACAAAGGCAAATCATCAGCGCCCGCCAAAACGGCGTTCAAAAACCTTGACAGTGATTCCGGGAAGTGCGATTCTCTGGGTGCTAAACGAGAGAAGAGGGCTTCCGGATGTTTTGTTCGGGGGCCTTTTTCTTTGCCTATTGGCTCCTTTTCCTAACAGTCAAATCCTCGTCAGCAGGCCTAACCTGCCAACAGTTATCGTTGTGACCGGACGGCGCCGAACTCCTCGAAGAGTTCATCCAGTCGGGTCGTGAGATAGTCGGCAAAGTCAGGCACCATACGCTCGTCGAACGTGATGCGCGTCTTGGTGCCGGAGCGCTCGATCTGTGCCGCCCTCTGTCCTTGCCGTGTCTTCCAGGTTTCGCCCGCCGCCTTTTTCGCGTCACGGGCGGCCATTTTCGACAATATGCGTTGCAGCCGCTGATCGCTGTCGAGATCGGCGAAGCCTTCGTCCTCGATGATCGCCTCGACCTTCTTCGGCGAGGAAGAAACGGCATCGACGAGCGCCAGCCACCGGGCGCGGCCGGCTTTCGGTGCCGGGCCGATGGCCAGGATCACGGTCTGCGGCACGCCACGGGCAACCGAGATGTAGCGGCTGAGATCGGCCTTGTCGGTGGAGAGCGCCGCCATGATGACATCCCGCGCGTAACCCGCCTCTTCCAGGCGATGGGCAAACAGCGCCTTCTCGATGAAGGAAAGATCCTGCCGGTCGAGATTTTCCTTGCCCTGGGCGATGACCAGTTCGTCGTCGCTGAGATTCTGTACGATCGCCTTGACCTTGAGCCCGAGCTTTGCCGCGGCGCGCAGACGGCGACGGCCATAGGCGATCTGGTAATGCCCGTCCTTTTCAGGGTCGGGACGCACCAGGATCGGCACCTTCTGCCCATGTTCGGAAATGCTCGTCACCAGCGCATCGAAATCGGCGTCGCGCTCGATCGGGATGCGGTCGCTGATCGAGGAATTGGAAATATCCGACGGCTCGATTTCCAGAACGGAGAAACCGGAGGAAATCTGCGCCTGCAGGCGGCCGGCGGCGCGCGCCGCCTCCGTCATTTCCTGCAGCGACGCGCCCATGGCCGAAACCGCTCCGGTGCGCACGCGCTCCGGGTTTTTCTCGACACCGGCCGAAGGCAGCGGCGCATCCGCCTTGCGCATGAAGATCGAATTGAGAGTATCGCGTCGGCTCATCAATTCTCTCCTTTCCGGTCAGATACGGGCAAGCCGGACGGGCGCAGTTGGGAGCTCCCAACGCGTTTGCGGATGGCCGCCAGATGGAGGGGCTCTTGCCGGATGCGTTCACGGCAACGGCCTCCGTTGGGAGCTCCCAACAGAGTGGCGGCTGTTTCGCCGAAAGCCGACAGATCGGTGCGGATCGAAGGGAACGTCATGTGCGCCCCCATGCCTGGCGGATCAGCGCCTCGACCTCGCCGTTGACGGCATCGAGAGCTTCCATCGCCCGGTCATAGGTCGAGCGTGTCAGGTTCTCGCGGCCGATCTCATAGAGCGTCTGCTTGGTGAGGCCCGCATCGGAGACGGCTGCCGATTTCACCATTGCGTTGATCATGACGTGATCGTCGAACAGGTTGCGCAGGAGGGCTGCGACCTTCGTCTGCGGCGCGTCCTGCGGTTCGTAGCGGGTCAGCAGGTAGCGGATGAAATCGTAGTTGAGCTCGCCGCCGGCTTCGCGCACGACCGAAAGAAGGTCGTGCGTCATCAGCAGGAACTGGCTCATCGAGGCCACGTCCAGCATCTGCGGATGCACGGTGACGATCATCGAGGTCGCCGCGCAGAGGCCGCTCAGCGTCAGGTATCCGAGCTGCGGCGGGCAATCGAGCACGACGACATCGTAGTTTTCGGCGACATCGTCCAGCGCCTTGGCGACGCGCATGAAGAAGACGCCCTCGCCATCCCTGGAGCCGCGCATCAGCGCGCGCGGCGTCGTATGCTCGAACTCCATGAGTTCGAGATTGCCGGGGATGAGATCCAGGCCGTCGAAATAGGTATTGCGCACCACGTCGGAGAGCGGGCGCCGCTCGTCGTCGTAACGGATCGCCGCATAGAGCGTCTCGTTGGAGCGGACATCGGTTTCCGGCATGACGCCGAGCATGGCGGACATGCTGGCTTGCGGATCAAGGTCAAGGGCGAGCACGCGGTAGCCCTGCAGCGCAAGATATTGCGCAAGATGCACCGAGGTCGTGGTCTTGCCCGATCCGCCCTTGAAGTTGGTGACGGCGATGACCTGGAGATGTTCGTTCTCCCTGCGGCGCGGCAGGAAATCATGGGCCTCACGCCCGCGGGCCGAGGCCGCAAGCAGAACACGCAGCTCGTTGAGCTGGCGCAGGGAATAGAGACGCCGGCCGTTGCTGGCGACATCGGGCTGCGGGCCTTCGCCGGCAAGGGTCATCTTTCGCAGGGTCGAATCCGACACGCCGATCAGCTTGGCCGCCTCGCCGGAGGTGAACCGGCGCAGCGTCTTGCTGGCGGTCGGCGGAAACAGGGCTTCGCTGATCGCCTGCAGCTGCGAGCTGATCGTCGACGCATGGGCGCCGATCGTCTCATCGACGCTACGCTGAAGGGTCCGAGAAGTCCTTTGTGGCTTGCTCACGCTCTAATCTTTCATCACGGAAAAACGCCAGAAACGGCTTTTTAAGCGTGACGATTACCGATCGCAGCGATTCTGGCAAGGTATTCCGATGAAACAAGGCCTTAGCGGGGGCGCCGGAGAACACGAGTTTACGACAAGGGGATTACAATTTCCTCTGATATCTCCATCAGTTAACAGAAATCCGATTCCCTTTGCAAAGCTGTGCCATCCTCACATCATTTTTTGCGCCCGGCATGGCGAAGCCAGCCTTTTGATCCCGCAGACGACACCTCGCGCATCCCCTTGAGAAGAATCAGCTATTACCGATTCCTAATCTTTGCCGGCAAAGGATCTGGCGACACAGGGGACCGGGAGGCCCGCTCCGGCGATCCCGTCGGCCGTGACGAGGTTGCTCGAACACGCCTGCCTCGCCCGTCCGGGAGGCAGGATCGGTGAACGCTGCCTCTGTGCGGGAGGGGAGCAGGCACAAGGATCCGGGCAACGCCCTATTGCGGGGCCGGTCGTATCAAAATCGAACAGGCTGTGGCGGAATCAATCCGCGAAATGGATTCCGTTTCGATGAAAGATGCCAGAAAAAACAGCGAGTTAGAAAAGCGCGAAACAGGCTGTCCGAAGCTCGCGGAAACCGCTCCTGCGAGCCCGTCTCCCTAGACCACGTTTATAAAAGATCCGGCGTGCTTTCGCAATGGCTGGCATGTTTCTATCCCCAGCAGACAGAGGGAAGCCACGATGCTGCCTGCCCTAGCCGCGGAATGTGTAGCCGGCAATCGAGGCCGGTTTCATCTCGATCGAGAAGCCGGGGCGTGTCGGCGGGATATAGGCGGCGCCCCTGATGGTGCAGGGGTCGAGGAAATGTTCATGCAGATGGTCGACATATTCGATGACACGGCCGTCCTTCGTGCCTGATACCGCCACATAATCGATCATCGACAGGTGCTGCACATATTCGCAGAGCCCGACACCGCCGGCATGGGGCCAGACGGGCAGGCCGAATTTCGCCGCCACCAGCAGTACGGCCAGCACCTCGTTCAGTCCGCCCATGCGGCAGGAATCGATCTGCACGATATCGATCGCGCCTTCGGCGATGAACTGCTTGAACATGATGCGGTTCTGGCACATCTCGCCGGTCGCGACCTTCACCGGCGCGATGCCCTGGCGGATCTTGCGGTGGCCGGCAACGTCGTCGGGGCTTGTCGGTTCCTCGATGAAGAAGGGCTTGGCGAAGGCGAGCTGCTTGACCCAGTCGATCGCCTGGCCGACCTCCCACACCTGGTTGGCGTCGATCATCAGATAACGGTCCGGGCCGATCACCTCGCGGGCGATCCGGAGGCGGCGGATATCGTCCTCAAGGTCGCGCCCGACCTTCATCTTGATGTGGTTGAAGCCGGCATCGATCGCTTCCCGGCAGAGCCGGCGCAGCTTCTCGTCCTCGTATCCCAGCCAGCCGGCCGAGGTCGTGTAGCAGGCATAACCTTCCTTCTCGAGCGTGGCGATGCGCTCGGCCTTGCCGGCTTCGGCTCGTCTCAGGATGGCGATCGCCTCGTCGCGGGTCAGGACGTCGGTGAGGTAGCGGTAATCGACGATATCGGCGATTTCCTCTGCCGGCATGTCCGCAACGAGGCGCCAGACCGGCTTGCCGGCCTCCTTGGCAAGCAGATCCCAGACGGCGTTGACGATAGCGCCGGTCGCCAGATGGATCGCGCCCTTTTCAGGCCCGATCCATCGAAGCTGGCTGTCGCTGGTCAGGTGTCGCCAGTATCTGCCGGGATGGGCGAGCACGTCCGAAAGCTCGGTGCCGACGACGAGATGCCGCATGGCCTCGATCGCGGCGCAGCAGATGTCGTTGCCGCGGCCGATGGTGAAGGTCAGGCCGTGGCCTGCGAGATCCTTCCTGTCGGTCTCAAGGATCACATAGGCGGCGGAATAGTCCGGATCGGGGTTCATCGCATCGGAGCCGTCGAGGCTTTGCGAGGTCGGAAAGCGCAGATCGAAGACGCGGAGGTCGGTAATGCGGGTCATGGTGTCTCTCCCGTCTGGCCGGGGCCGTTGGGCGGCCGGCATCCGCTCGTGCGGAGCCGGCCGGGGAATGGTTCAGATCGTCCATCCGCCGTCGATGGCATAGGCCTGGCCGGTCGTGTAGGTCGCGCCGGCGAGATAGACGGCGAGATCGGCGATCTCTTCCGGCGTGCCGAGGCGGCCCAACGGCTGGCGGGCGATGAAGGCGGCGCGCGCCGTCTCGTAATCGCCTTGGGCGCGCATGCGCTCCTGCAGCGAGGGGCTTTCCACCGTGCCGGGGCAGATGCAGTTGCAGCGCACGCCCTGCGCGACGTAATCGGCAGCGACCGACTTGGTCAGCCCGATCACGGCTGCCTTGGTCACGCCATAGGCGAAGCGGTTCGGCACGCCCTTGATGCTCGAGGCGACCGACGACATGTTGATGATTGCGCCATCCTTGCGCTCCAGCATGCCGGGCAGCACCGCGCGGATGGTGCGGATCATCGCCTTGACGTTGAGATCGAAGGCAAATTCCAGGTCGGCATCCTGCATCTCCAGCACCGAACCGTTATGGACGACGCCGGCGCAGTTGAAGAGAATGTCGACGGCGCCGATCTCGGCCACCAGCGTCTTGACCGCATCCTCGTCGAGCACGTTCAGCTTGTGAGTGGCGATCCCGCTCCCGGCGGCCAGGGCTGCCAGCGCATCCCTATTGATATCGGTGGCGTGCACCCTGGCGCCGGCAGCGGCGAAGGCGAGTGCCGTGGCGCGGCCGATGCCCTGACCGGCTGCGGTGATGAGAACGGTCTTGCCGGAAAGATTGCTTGTCATGTCATGGCCTCTTCGGGGATTTTCGCGCGCTGGCGGTGATGCTGGAACCTGTCTCAAAAGGATCGGTCGTGAAGGCCGCGCCCGGTCGAACGCCCTCTCCGGCGAGACCGCGCCGGGCCGCTGGTTTCGATATCCATGCGCTGCATGGCATCCTCCCTCTCCCCTTGTCTCCTGTCTCGCCGGAGCGGGACTTTCCGGGAATTGCGGCGTCCGGCGCCAGAAGCACGCCGGACATCTCCTCACGCTTGATTTGTCTGTTTATAGACAAACAGACGATGGCTCCACGGTCAAGCGAACTTTTTCTTTTCCGCTGCCCTGTCTGCGTATATGCAGAGTGATATTCACAGGAGAGAAAAATGGAGACCGAAGAGGCAGATCGCTATCGCGCTCCGGCGCTCGACAAGGGTCTCGATATTCTCGAACTTCTGGCAGGCGTCGACAGCGGCCTGACGCAGGCGGAAATCGCCAAGCGGCTGGAGCGCAGCCCGAACGAATTTTACCGCATGCTCGACCGGCTGGTAAAGCGCGGTTACGTCACGCGGCTCGACGGCGACCGCTATTGCCTGACGCTGAAGCTCTTCGGGTTGGCGCAGCTGCATGCGCCGGTGCGCCGACTTGCCTCCTACGCCACGCCGCTGATGCGCGATCTTGCCCAGCGCTCCCGCCAGGCAAACCATCTTGCCGTCTTCGACCGGGGTTCCGCCGTCGTCATCGCCCAGCAGGAGGCGCCCGATTATTGGGGCCTCTCGATCCGCGTCGGTTCCCACATCAGCCTCTTCGACACCGGCTCCGGCCATGTGCTGCTTGCCTTCCGCAGCGACGAAGAGCGCGAGATGATGATTTCCGAACATGTGCGCAGCCGCGAAGATGCCGATCTCGGCCCGGAATTCTACGAGCGGCTGAACCAGATCCGCGAGCGTGGCTACGAGATGATGGCAAGCGCGCAGACGGCCGGCGTCTACAATCTGTCGGCACCGGTCCTGGGGCCGGACGGGCGCGGCATTGCGGCGCTGACCTGCCCCTATATCGCGCTGGTCAACGCGCCGGCAGCGCCCGACATTACCCAGGCGATCGCCATGGTGCAGAAAACGGCGGCCGAGCTTTCCGCGCTCGCCGGCGCCACGATCGCCGTGGGGGGTTAGAGCGAGCGGAATTTTTATTTGAACAATCCATTCACCAAGGATAGGTTGCTGCCAACCACTCTTTGGAGGAGAAGAGCGTGTTCATCGATACCCATCTGCACGTCATCGACCGGTCGGCGCTGAGCTATCCGTGGCTTGCCAATGTGCCCGATCTCGACCGCGATTTTCTTTACGGGACCTATGCGGCCGAAGCCAGACGCTGCGGCATTGCCAAGGCGCTGCACATGGAGGTGGATGTCGATCCGGTCATCATGCAGGCCGAGACCGATTATGTCGGCCGCCTCGGCGATCTGGTGGCTGGCGCGATCGTCGCCTGCCGGCCGGAGGAAGCCGGATTTGCCGCCTATCTGGAGCGTCAGAAGGCCGATCCCTTCGTCAAGGGCTTCCGGCGCGTTCTGCATGTGGTGCCGGACGACGTTTCGGAAGGCGCGCTTTTCCGCGAGAATGTCAGAAGGCTTTCCGGCACCGGACTGACCTTCGATCTCTGCACGCTGCCGCATCAGGTCGGCAAGGTCCTCGCGCTCGCCGATGCCGCCCCCGATGTGCAGTTCGTGCTCGATCATTGCGGCAACCCGGATATCAGGTCGAATGCATTCGAGCCCTGGAGCCGCGGCATTGCCGAAATCGCCCGCCGGCCGAATGTCGTCGGCAAGATCTCCGGCATCGTCACCAATGCCGATCCGGCAAGCTGGACGGCGGAAAACCTGCGGCCCTATATCGAGCACGTCATATCGAGTTTCGGCTGGGATCGCGTGGTCTGGGGCAGCGACTGGCCCGTCTGCACGCTGGCAAACGGCCTTTCCACCTGGGTTGCGGCCACCCAGGCAGTGCTGTCGGGCACGGCGGAAACGGAGCGTTCGCGGCTGCTTTTCGCCAACGCCCAGCGTTTGTGGAAGCTCTGAACCTCACTGGGGCTCGCCCCTTTCGCGTTCAATTCTGGCCGATTCCCGTCTGAAGCGATCTGTCGCGGCGTGCAATCCGCAGGGGCTCTCGGATGGCGCGATGTTTTGCCCAGGCTAAACTACATCCAAACAATTGCTAGGTTGAACCAACTCGGCTAAAAGTTGTTGTTGCCGGGCGTGTAAGTTGTCAGCCCGGTTTTCGCAGGAGGGAATATCAGATGAAAGAAGAACCGCATTCCGTGGACGTTCACGTCGGCAAGACGATCCGCATACAGCGACTGCTGAGAAAGGTTTCTCAGACGGAACTGGGCGATCGTGTTGGCGTGACCTTCCAGCAGATCCAGAAATACGAAAAGGGCTCCAACCGCGTTTCTGCCAGCATGCTCGTCGAAATCGCCGGCGCGCTGAACGTCGATGTCAGGACCTTCTTCGACGACCTGACGGCGCCTGCAGCCAATGCGAACGATAATCCCGCTCCGAGCGAAGAATTCGTCATTTCGCGTGAGGGTGTACAGCTCAACGCTGCCTTCTTCTCGATCAAGAACGAGCAGCTCCGCAAGAAAATCCTCAAGCTCGTCCAGGCGATCGCCAATACCGAGCAGATGGAAGCCGACGCCGCGGAATAGCACGCCGGCCTGATTTTCTGGCGCTCAGCGCACCCTGCACCAGGGCTAATGGCGATCGATCACGATCAGATTTTCGCCAGCGTCCTTCATTGCGATCTTGGCTTTGCTGCCGACGAGTTTTTCGAGGTTCGCATCGAGTTCCCTGTCCGGATCGATGCCGTCCCAATCGATGACGACCTGCAGCAGCGCCATGTTTGTCAGGTGCATGAGACTGCGCAGCTGAAGTTTTTCAGCCTCGTCCCTGGCTGCCGACAGCAGCCGGAAGAGTCTTGCGTATTCTCTGCCTGCACCTTCGTCCCTTGTTTCGAACATTGTTTCCGCCCTCGACAACAGTCATTTCCCCACCCAAGGCACATTGGGCCTGGAACCGTTATTCGAGCGTTACAGGCTGCATCTGCTGCGTGACTTCGGCCTGCAGCAGCTCGAAATGCGAGGTCGCCGCAAAGCGCCAGTCACGCTTCGTTGACGCGAATTCTTTCTTTTTCAGCCATTCCAGCACGAGCCTTGCGTCGCCACGTTTGCGTTCGACGCGATTGGCCCGGATGGCGGCCAGGATCTGCTCGCGCCGCAGCTTGCGGGCAAAGTGCGACTCTTCGACCACCCTGGCATAGGTCCGTTCGGAAAAATGCAGGAAGCGGCCGGCCAGCAGCAGCTTCTTGCGCTCGCTGACGGTAATCTCGCCTCTCGCATGCAGGCCCTCGATCGTCGGCTCGAAATCGACCCAGGGGACCGAAAGCGGCAGCCAGCCGAGTTCCTGCGGCGCATGGACGAGGGCGACAGCCTCGTCGTCCATCAGGTCGCCGGATTCGTAATCGTCGAAGATCGAGCCGATGCCGACCATGCCGAAGGCGGCGCATTCGGCAGCGCGCAGCGCCCCCATGCTGGCACCGCCGGCAACGGCCACACCTTTCGCCAGCGCAAAGAGGATTTCCTTGTGCCAGACGGATGGCAGATCGCCGAAATAACCGTCGACCAGGCCGATCGCGGTTGCCCCTTCATAGACGGCCTTGAGGATGTCGCCGCAGGCGGCAGGCGGGCGGAAGTCGATATCGGGATGCTCTTTGCGCGCTGCAGCGATCTCGCTTGCAAGGCTCGGGCCGACGAAGAGGATCTTCATGCCGCGGCCTCCCGGATGACATTGACGGCGCGCAGGCCGAGCTGGATGTACTGGCCGCTGATATCGACCTCCAAGCCCGGCACGATCATGCGCACGACGCAAACCGGAAGGGCCGGATGCGGCAGCGGCACGGCGACGATCTGGCCGATGCCCGCCGCCCTCAGCCGGCCGGCTATGTGGCGGATCGTGTCCTGGATCGTTGCCGGGCGCTGCGGGCGCATGGGGAAGGGTTTCAGCGCCGCGTCGTCGTTGCAGAGATCGACGACCTGGCGCATGCCGGCGCTGCGGTCGATCCGCTGGTAGATCTTCGGCGAGAAATCGTCGCGGCTGCCGGCGATCGCCGTCAACCGGCTCTGGGCGGCCTCGGTGATGGCGCGAAGGGCGGCACGGACGGGATCGGGATGGCAGCCGCAACCGCCGCAGACCTGCGCCCAGCGTGCATCGACGCGGTCCGAGAGGTTGCCGGGAATGATGATGGCGAGAAAAGCCGGTACACCGATATCGGTGGTCATGTCGATCAGGAGCAGGCGCATGCCGGCCTGACGGATGCGATCGACCATGACGTCGATCACGGCGTCGCCGAAGGCGAGCGGATCGATGCGGTTCTGCTTGAGCTGTTCTGGAGATTTGAGCTGGGTCAGCGCCCAGGCATCGCGCTCGACGAGTTCACAGAGCCCGTGCAGCACCGCCTCGGCCGGCGTATTGCCCGACGCAAGGCCGTCGCTCGATTGTTCGAAACCCGGCGGGCGTTCGCCGCGATGGTCGAGGCCGACCAGCCACCAAGGCACGAACGTGGTGCTGCCCGAGAGGAGGTCGAAGCCGGAGCACCAGGGGATCTGGCCCTCGCCGATCTCGTCGGGCGCGCAGCGCGCCACGCTGTCGAGGTCGATCATGGCGGCCCGCTCGGCTTTCATGGTCGCGACACTCGCAAGCGTCAGATCGGCAGGAGCGATTTCGGCGACGCGGGTTTCGATCGCTTCCATGGCCGCCGAGGTCATCGCTGCTTCCTTGTCGATGCCCTTGCCCTGGAAGACCGACAGCGTATGGCTGTTCGGCCGCGTGGCGAAGGCAACCGGAATGTTCAGCACGTCGAGCCCGGTCAGCAGCCCCACGCGGGTGATGCCGAGATCGCGCAGGTGCGGCTTGATGGCCGCAAGGGTCTGCGCCGGCGTCATCGACCGGTCGTGATAGCTGTTGACGCCTGCCGATGACCGCTGGAGGTCTTCGGCAAGCACTGCAAGCTCGGTAGATGCTGACATCAGCTGCTATTCCTTAGCGGAATTTCAGGGCGTGCGTCAGGTTTTCAAGGCCGTTCGGCGAGACGTTGAGTTCATCCTGCTTCACGGCAGCCTTAGCGGCAGCAGAGAAGCGGAGCGTCTGGGTCTGGATTGCGGCGTTGGTTTCAACGGTCTTCATGGTCTCTCTCCAAAAGGTTGGGCGGCCGGCCGCCGTTAACCATTGGAAGAGAGCATTGCCTGCGTCATTCAAGCGTTACAGGCATTGTTAAAATGTGAGGTATCAGGGCAATCCTGCCAGCTGGAGGGCATGAATCAGCCGATTGGTATGAACCTGCTCGCGGTCCGGGATGAAGTGACGGATATCCTCACTGCGGAAATCCGGGAAATTCTCCAGCACGACCTTGGCATATTTCTGCGCCTTCTTGAGGTCGCCGGCCATGGCGTGCGAGGCGGCAAGCAACCGGGCCGTGGCCTGCTTGGTCTTGACGGGCTCCAGCGCCTCGATTGCTTCCTCGTATTCTCCGCGGTCGAAATGAATGCCGCCGAGGTTCCAGTAATAATAATCCGGCGGCAGCGGATTGAGCTTGAAGGCGGCCTTGCTCAATTCGAGTGCCTTGTCGAAATCGGCATTATGCAGCAGCGCATCGGCATAATCGGCGAGGATGTCGGCATCGTTGGGATTGAGCTCGCGCGCCTGTTCGAACATTTCCAGGCTTTCCTCGAAGCGGCGGCGATAAAGCGCCACGAAGCCAAGCTCGCGATAGGCCCGGCCGCTGTTCGGGTCGGTCTGGCGCGCCATCCTTGCGGCGCTATAGGCTTCGTCGAGCAGTTCCCGGTCGTGCATGCCGCGGATCAGCCATTCCATGCCGAGCGCGCGCGACATGCCGGCATGGGCGGGCGAGAAATGCTCGTAACGGCTGAGCGACGACTTGAACCATTTGCGCGCCTGGCGCAGGTGCTGCAGGTCGGTCTGTGAAATCAGCCGCTTGCCCTCCAGATAGAGGCGATAGGCGGAAGCCGGCACGTCGCCGAGCGGCATGGCCAGTTCGTAGCGCTCGATCGTATCGGCAAGCGTCATGACGATGCGCCGGGTCAACTGGCTGAAGGCTTCGCTGATCTTCTGCATCGCAAAGGGAATTTCGACCGCCCAGAGCACTTCCGACGTCGCCGTGCGCGTCAGCCGGCAGGTGGCATAGACATCCTCGTCGCGGCCCTGGATCGTCACATAGACGGCATAATCGAAGGACAGGTCGAGCGGGCCGATGGTCGGGCGCGTCGGGTCGAGCGCGCGGCTCAGCATTTCCAGGCTCGTATGGGCGGCAATCACCTTGAAGCCGCGCTGCTGGCTGAGGCCGATCGTGACATCTTCGAGCAGCGCACGGCCCACCCGCTCCATCAGCGGATCGGTGAAGATGCTTTCGGGCGGCAGGATGACGATGCGCGGCTGGCCGGCCGGATCGATCAGCAGTTCCGAAGCGGGGCGAAGGCGGTCCGCCGCCGGCTGCGCGGCAGCCAGGATGCCGAGTTCGCGGGCAAGGGCGGTGGTGGCCTCGTCCGGCTCGATGTCGAAATCGTCCTTGAGCTGGCTGCGGCATTTCAGATAGGCCTGACGCGCCGCCGGCAGGTCGTTCATGCGGGCATGGGCGCGCATCAACGCCCGGCAGGCGATCTCGTTGGCGGGGTCGAGCTCGATCAGGCGTCTGGCGAAGGCGATCTGGTCTTCGTCCGGCCGCTGGTCTTCACTTTCCAGCAGACGGACAAGATGCGCCGAGCGCGCTTCGTTGATGCGCTGGCGCTCGAATGTCAGCCAGTCCTCGGCGCCCTGCGTCGGAGACTTGACGCTTTCAAGCAGTTCGCCGAGCAGGGCGACGCTTTGCTCAGGCCCCAGCACATCCTTCTGCTTGAGCATATCGAGGTCGATCTCCCAGCCGGGCGCAAGGCCGAGATGGGTGCGCGTAGCGACCAGCAAGGGCGGCAGGCCTTCGGGAATGCTCTGTTCGATGCGCGACAGAAGCTGGCGCAGGCTGCCGGCCCGTTTTTCGGGAAGCTCGGATTGCCAGAGCTGGCATCGGATGGTTTCGCGGTCGACCAGCGGTTCCGACGACAGCGCTAACATTGCCAGCAGGAAATAGGACTTTTCGGGCAAGGGCAGTTCGGTCCCGGCGGCCAGCAATCGCGGCCTGCCGAGCAGACATAATCTGTTCGCTTTCACTTCCCCGGTTGACCCGTCCATTACGGTTCTCACCTTCAAGGGCCGGAACGCCTGCAGCGAACCGACCGGTTCCATGATGTTAGAGTGAATAGCGCGCAACGGGAAGCGCTTTTGCTTTGATGAGGCAATATTTTCATCGAATATTTACGTTCCGGCCGCTGCCTGCTGCCAACACACTTTACGAATACTGCATATGGGCGCGAGACACCGCCCTGTTTCGGAGCATCATCCCGCCATGCGGATCGGCGCTGCGGCCATATATTCATCCAGCGCCGCCGCTTCCGCGCCCGAGAGATAGAGCCCTTTCTTGCTGCGCCGCCAGAGCACATCGTCAGCGCAGACGGCCCATTCGTTGTCGATGAGATAGCGCACCTCGGCCTCGTAGAGATCGGAGCCGAACAGCCGGCCGAGATCGTCCGTCTTGCGGGCATCGCCGAGCAGCGTGGCGGCCTTGGTGCCGTAGCGGCGGACGAGCCGGCGCGCATGGGCATCGGCCAGGAACGGATAGCGGCCCTTGAGTTTCGTCACTTCCGCCTCGTAGCCCTGCACCGGAAAGTCGCCGCCCGGCAGATGGCTGCCCGCCGTCCACGGTTTGCCCCTGGCACCGATCGCCTCGCCGATCTTCTCCAGCGCATGTTCCGACAGCCGCCGGTAGGTGGTGAGCTTGCCGCCGAAGACGTTGAGCAACGGTGCCTCGCCCGCCTTGCCCTCCACCTTCAGCACATAGTCGCGCGTCGCCTCCTGCGCCTTCGAGGCGCCGTCGTCAAACAGCGGACGCACCGCCGAATAGGTCCAGACGATGTCCTCGGGCCTGACCGGCTCCTGGAAATATTCCGAGGCCGCGTTGCACAGATAGGCCGTCTCTTCCTCAGAGATCTTCACGTCCTTCGGATCGGCGGTGTAGTCGCGGTCGGTGGTGCCGATCAGGGTGAAATCATTCTCGTAGGGGATGGCGAAGATGATGCGGTTGTCGGGGTTCTGGAAGAAATAGGCGCGCGGGTCCTCGAACTTCTTCTTCACGACGATGTGGCTGCCCTGGACGAGGCGCACATGGCGGGCCTCGTTATGGCCGAAGGCAGAGCGGATGACGTGATCGACCCAGGGACCGGCGGCATTGACCAGCATGCGGGCCTGATGGCTCTCGCC
>NZ_JBHSOR010000046.1:1438-163854 GCF_042656325.1 Rhizobium sp. GCM10022189 | reverse complement strand
TTGGTGCGCGGCATGACCAGCGCCCCCTTGTCGGCGGCGTCGCGGGCGTTCAGCACCACCATGCGGGCATCGTCGACCCAGCCGTCGGAATATTCGAAGGCCTTGGTGAACAGCGCCTTCAGCGGCTTTGCCGCCGCATCGCTGCGCATGTCGAGCACGGCCGTCGGCGGCAGAAGCCTGCGGCCGCCGAGATGGTCGTAGAGGAACAGGCCAAGCCGGATCATCCAGGCCGGGCGGATGCCGCCCTTGTGATAGGGCAGGACGAAGCGCAGCGGCCAGATGATGTGCGGGGCCATGGCCCAGAGGATCTCGCGCTCCATCAGCGATTCGCGCACCAGGCGGAACTCGTAATATTCGAGGTAGCGCAAGCCGCCATGGATCAGCTTGGTGGCGCCGGACGACGTACCCGAAGCGAAATCGTTCATCTCGGCAAGCGCAACCGCATAACCGCGCCCGACCGCATCGCGCGCGATCCCGCAGCCGTTGATCCCTCCGCCGATGACGAAAATATCGTGAATACGATCGCTCACACCCAATCTCCAAACCGTCGCCCACAATCAGGGCATTGCGCGTTCCGGTACCGGGGAGGCACCGGGCGTTCCGTATCGCCCCGAAGCCTCAAGCAACCGCAATTGCGCCGCTGCGGGAGCAGCGGTTCATTACTCTGTCAGACTGACGATCGTGCACGTTACGACGGCAAACTACGACGCGATTGAGACAATGATGTAAAGGGGCGTTCGCAGGCAGAGCGCGCCCTGAAAGTTCGCAAGACATGTCATTCGCGGAGAAACCTCAGTCCCAGTCCGGCCCCCAGTCCGGATCGACGACGCGGTGGTTGCGGTCGATGGTCTCGATGCGGCCGATCTCCTCAGGCGAAAGCGTGATCGCGCTTGCCCTGAAGTTCGAGCGGATGCGCTCCGGCCGGCCCGAAGTCGGGATGGTGCAATAGCCCTTGGCAAGCTCGAAGGCGATCGCCACCTGCTCCGGCGTCGCGTCGTATTTTTCGCCGATCGAGCGCAGGACCGGCTCGTCGGACAACATGCCGCGGGCGATCGGCAGGTAGCAGGTGACGAGGATCCCCTTTTCCTGGCAATGGTTTGCGAGCTTCTTGTTCTGCAGGATCGGGTTCAGCTCGAACTGGTTGTTGGCGATCTTTCCCTTGCCGAGCAGCGCTTCGGTCTGTTCCAGCAGCGCGATCGTGAAGTTCGAGACGCCGATCAGCTTCGTCAGGCCGCGCGCCTGTGCCTCGGCGATCTGGGTGATGTAGACCTCGAGCGGAACGCGGCCGTTGGGTGAGGGCCAGTGGATCAGCGTCAGGTCCACCCGATCGACCTTGAGCGCTTCCAGGCTCTTTTCCAGCGAGGGCACGAGCGCGCCCGGACCGAAATTATCGGTCGAAATCTTCGTCGTCAGGAAGACGTCGTTTCGGTCAAGGCCCGAGCGGCTGAGCGCTTCGCCGACTTCGAATTCGGTATCATAGGTTTGGGCAGTATCGAGATGCCGGTAGCCGGTTTCGAGGGCGCACAGGATCGCATCGATGCCTGTGGTGCCGTTGCGCCCGTAAGTGCCAAACCCCATCAACGGAATAACATCATGTTTTTGCAAATCTATTTCCTCCAATTCGCCTCGCTCCTCAGCGCGCGTCCAGAGATTTGCAATAGCTTGGGGCCGTGTCCAGCGAAAAACGCCTGCGGAACATGACGCGAAACCGGATCGCGGCCGGGTTTGAACGGCGCCTAGAACGCCTGCGCAACCCGGCGCAATGGCGCAGCGCTTGCGGCAGCGGCTTCGACGAAATCGAGGCCGATATCGAGAACCGGGGCGCTGTGCGTCAGCCAGCCGACCGAGATCAGGTCGATGCCGGAGGCTGCGATGGCCGGCGCCGTTGCCGGGGTGACGCGGCCCGACGCCTCCGTGATCGCCCGGCCGGCGACGATGCCGACCGCCTCGCGCAGCTGGTCGGGCGTCATATTGTCGAGGAGAACGGCATCGACCCCCTCCGCCATCGCCTCGTGCAGCTGGTCGAGCGTGTCGACCTCCACTTCGATCTTGACCATATGGCCGACAGAGGCTTTGGCGCGGCGGATGGCTTGCGAAACGCTGCCGGCAATGGCGACGTGATTGTCCTTGATCAGCACGGCATCGTGTAGCGCGAAGCGGTGGTTCATGCCGCCGCCGGCGCGCACGGCATATTTTTCGAGCGCCCGCAGGCCCGGCGTCGTCTTGCGGGTGCAGACGACGGAGGCCTTCGTGCCGCGGATCGCCGCCACGATGCCGGCCGTCACCGTGGCGATGCCGGAAAGATGGCCGAGAAAATTCAGCGCCGTGCGTTCGCCCGTCAAAAGCCCGCGCGACGGGCCTTCGATGGTGGCGATCACGCTGCCCGGCTGAACGGCAGTCCCATCAGGCAGATGTTGCCGCATCGTGATGGCGGGATCGACAAGCTGGAAGGCAAGCTCCGCCGCGTCGAGACCGGCAACCACGCCCGGCTGGCGGGCGGCCATAACGACCGTCGAGCGATGGTCCGGGGGGATGACGGCAGCGGAGGTGATATCGCCGGCAAGGCCGAGATCCTCGGCCAAGGCTGCGCGCACCAGTGGCTCGACAATGACGCGCGGAAGGGAAGCGAGGTTCATCTCAGGCACTCCTTGCAAGGGGATGGGAAGCCGTTGTCCGGGCGATTTCGAAGGCTTCGGCCAGGGTCATCCGCCGCCGCGCGGCTTCCGCACGCTTCAGCGGATAATCGGTACGCGCATGCGCCCCGCGCGATTCCGCCCGAAGGCTGGCGAAGACGGCGATCAGAAGCGCAACGATCGCCGGATCGGCAGCCGGTCCTTCGCCTTCGGCGAGCGGCAGCAGGTTAGCGACGGCGTCGTGGATGGCGCCCGCGTTGCGCAGCACGCCGAGATGGCGTGAAACGATCGGCCGGACAAGCGAAGGATCGGCTGCCGGCGGCAGCGCCCGGATGGACGCGGGCATGGGCGGTTTTGCCGACGGCGCGGCGAGAATGGCGCGCGCGGCGCGCATGCCCATGACGGCGGCCTCCAGCAGGGAATTGCTGGCGAGCCGGTTTGCGCCGTGCAGGCCGGTGGCGGCCGCCTCGCCGGCCACCCAGAGCCCGGCGACGGAGCTGCGGCCGGCGGCATCGGTCGCCACTCCGCCCATGTGGTAGTGGACGGCGGGCCGCACCGGGATCAGCTGGGAGGCGGCATCGATGCCGGCTTCCCGGCAGAGTGCGTCGATGACCGGGAAACGGGTTGCGAAACGATTGCCAAGCGCTGCGCGCGCGTCGAGGAACACCCTGCCCCCACGCGACAGTTCGGCGCTGATGGCGCGGGCGACGACATCGCGCGGCGCCAGTTCGGCTGCAGCCACGCCGGCCATGAAACGCTCGCCATGCTCGTTGACGAGCACCGCACCCTCGCCGCGCACGGCTTCGCTGACGAGCGCCAGCGGCCGGCGGCGGGAATCGAGCGCGGTCGGGTGGAACTGAACGAATTCCATATCGGCAAGCTCGGCTCCGGCCCGCGCCGCGAGCATGATGCCCTGGCCGAAATTGCCGGTCGGGTTGGTGGTTGCCTCATAGAGCCCGCCGATGCCGCCGGTTGCCAGCACGATGCGCCGCGTCGGCAGCATGACGGCGCCGTTCCTGCCGGCGCAGACGAGGCCGGTGACGCCGCTCTCATCCGTCAGGAGGCGGCGGGCCTCCAGCCCTTCGAGCACGGTGATGGAAGGCGTGGCGCCAACCGCTTCGACCAGCGCGCGGATGACAGCCGCTCCCGAACCGTCGCCTTGCGCATGCACGATGCGGCGCCGGCTATGGGCCGCTTCCAGGCCGAGGGCAAAGCGGCCGTCCGCCGTCCTGTCGAAGCGCACCCCTGCCTGCTCCAGCGCGGCAATGGCGGCCGGCGCCTCGGCGACGATGCCGGCGGCGATGACGGGATCGCAAAGCCCGTCGCCGGCAGCAAGCGTGTCGGCCAGATGCAGTTCGGCGCTGTCATCGGCTCCGAGGGCGGCGGCCATGCCGCCCTGCGCCCAGGCGCTCGACGTCTCTGCGCCAAGGCCCGCGCGGGTGACGATGACAACGGGCTCGGGCGCCAGCGTCAGCGTCGTCATCAGTCCGGCAAGGCCGCTGCCGACGATGACGGTGCGGCCGGCAAGCTGGTCGGATATCCCGCTCATGTCGCTCCCGTTCATACCGAAAGCATCCTCTCGACGGCGCGCCGGGCAGCAGCGGCAATCGCGGGATCGACCGTCACTTCATGGCGGTTTTCTTCGAGAGCCGTGCGGATATTGGACAGCGTGATGCGCTTCATATGCGGGCAGAGATTACAGGGGCGGATGAATTCGACGTCCGGGTGATGCACGGCGACATTGTCGCTCATCGAGCATTCCGTCAGCAGCACGACGCGGGCCGGCTTCTTCTGACCGACATAATCGGACATGACGGCCGTGGAGCCGGCAAAATCGGCCTCGGCAACGACATCGGGCGGGCATTCGGGATGGGCAAGGACCGTCACGCCCGGATGGTTTTCGCGCAATTGCCTGATGTCGTCGGCAGTGAAAAGCTCGTGCACCTCGCAATGGCCATGCCAGGCGATGATCTCGACATCGGTTTCCTTGGCGACATTGCGGGCAAGATATTCGTCGGGGATCATCAGCACGCGCGGCACGCCGAGCGATTCGACCACCTGTTTGGCATTGCCCGAGGTGCAGCAGATGTCCGAGGCGGCTTTGACGACCGCCGAGGTGTTGACATAGGTGACGACGGGCACGCCCGGATGGGCCTGGCGCAGCAGCGCGATATCCTCGGGCGTGATCGAATCCGCCAGCGAACAGCCGGCACCCATGTCGGGGATCAGCACGGTCTTTTCCGGGTTGAGGAGCTTTGCCGTCTCGGCCATGAAATGCACGCCGGCAAGCACGATGACATCGGCATCGACCTCGATTGCCTTGCGCGCCAGCGCCAGGCTGTCGCCGACAATATCGGCCACGCCATGGAAGATCTCCGGCGTCTGGTAGTTATGCGCGAGGATGACGGCATTGCGCCTGCGCTTCAGCTCCAGGATCGCATCGACATCGTCCTGGAACATCATCCATTCGGCTTTGGGAATGACGCGGCTGACGCGATCATAGAGGGACGACGCGGATACAAGGTGGTTCATGGCCGGCTCCATCGATTATGCTCGATTTGAGCATATTATGCGCAAAGAGATATTCTCACGATGAGCATATGTCAATTGCGGGAGAGCGGTAATTTCGTTCCGGCGAGCGCGCGCTCTTCGAGAATGGTCTGGCGGAAGCGGAAAAGCTTGGCCGGCCGGCCGCCGGTCTCGCTTGTCGCCTCACCGGTTGCCTCCACCAGTTCCTGCTGTTCGATCAGGCGGCGGAAATTCTGCTTGTGCAGGGTCAGGCCGGCCAGCGCTTCGACGGCGCGCTGCAATTGCAGCAGCGTGAAGCTTTCCGGCATGAGTTCGAAGACGACGGGGCGGTATTTGATCTTGGCGCGCAGCCGCGCAATGCCGGTCGCTAAAATCCGCCGGTGATCGGCAAACATTGCCCGGCCGAGATTGTCGTCCTTGCTGGCGCCGGCTTCGGAGACGAGACCGGCCTCATAGAGCAGCTCATAACGCTGCAGCGTCAGATCCTCGTTCCAGCCGCCGCCATCGAGCCCGAAGGTGAAATCGGCGCGGCGATGACGGTATTCGCGTCTTGCCGGATCGGCATCGGCCCAGAGGCGCAGGCGCGCGATCAGGTCGTCGAGAATGGCCGGCCGCCCGTCGCGATGGTCTTCCCAGGGGAAATATTCGTACCAGCCATGCCAGCCCGGCCGCCCGGCGCCCGACTGTTCGTTGACGAGGCCGAGATAGCTGATCGAGATGGTGCGCCCGCCCTGGATATCGTTGTTCCGGTCGCGGTCGGCAAAGGTGTAGAGCTGCTCGAGAAAACCGACGGGATGGGCGGTCTGCTCCTGGATCCATTCACGCAGGCCCGATTGCAGCGTGCGATGGCCCATTTCGAAAGGGCCTGATGGCAACGCATCGCCATTGCGGATCGTCATGACGCGCGGTTCATCGCCCGTCACTGCGACGAGAACCGCGATCAGTTCCGCATGTGCAAAGCCTATCGTCACCGGCGCCTGAGAATCTGTTTCTGATGGTTCTATTCTCTGGCATAGGGCATGTCCGATGCCAATGACGGGCGCGCGCGCTCCCCAGTAAAGACGCATAGGTCGCGTTGAGAGCTACCAAATTTTGGTATATATTGGTAACAACGCAGGAGGCTTCCTTGTCCAAGAATACATCCATCGCCTTGGGCGATCATTTCGCGGGTTTCATCGAGCGGCAGGTCGTCGAAGGCCGCTACGGCTCGGCAAGCGAGGTCATCCGCGCCGGCCTGCGGCTTCTCGAGGAGCACGAGGCAAAGGTCAAAGCGCTGCGTGATGCGATCAGCGCCGGCATCGATAGTGGCGAGGCTGAAGACTTCGATTTCGACGCCTTCCTCAGGGACAAGCGTCGGACTCGGATGAAATGAAAGCCTATGTCCTTTCCAGGGCAGCTGTCGCCGATCTCGACGCGATCTGGGATTACACATTTGACAACTGGGGTCAGGCACAGGCGGATCGTTATATCGACGATATCCGCCGGGCTTGTGAAGCTATAGGGACGGGCAGTCGGACCGGACGGCCTGTTGACGATATCTGGCCCGGCATCCTCAAGCTCGCCATCAATTCGCACTTCCTGTTCCATCGCAGCCTTGAGGACGGTCGGATTGGTGTTGTCCGTATCCTGCACAAGCGGATGGATGTGGATGCGCGACTTCGAGATATGCCTCTGAATTGAAGCAGACGCCTACCCCTCCGCCTCCAGCCGGTGCAGGAAATTGCGCAATTCGGCCTCTTCGATGCCGACGAGATGACGCTTTTCCGGATAGGCGCCGGAACTGACATCCTCGGCGAATTCGCTGAAGGCGGCGATGCGTTCGCGTTGCAGCCGGTTATGTTCGGCGGCGAAGTTGCGATAGACCTTGGCGTGGCGCGGCGTGTGGTCTCGGGTCGTGCCGAGCACGTCGTCGGCGAAGAGATATTGCGCGTCGCAGCCCCGTCCGGCGCCCATGGAGATCATCAGCATCGAGGTGCGGTTGGAGATCGCCGCCGCGACATCGGCGGGAACGACCTCGATTTCGGCTGCGAAGGCGCCGGCATCCTGGAGCGCCTTCGTCTGGCGCCAGACATCGAAGGCGCTGGCCGCGGTCTTGCCGACGGCGCGAAAGCCGCCGGTCCAGGTCGCTTTGGAGGGGATGAGCCCGACATGGCCGCAGACGGGAAGGCCTTCGTCGCGCATGCGCCTGATGGTCTGCAGGCTTGCCGCGCAATAGACGGCGTCGCCTCCGGCTTTGAGCGCCTTGAAGGCCTCGCGCATATAGTCCTCGGCCGAGACATGGTCGCCATATTCGAGGCCCGGAATGGCGAAGGGCGTGGGAGCCGCCTCGCGAAAGGCCGGGCCGAGCAGGGCCGGCGGCACGGAGACCATGTCGATGCCGGCCTTTTCCGCCGCTTCCGCCTCTTCGAGCGAGGTGACGCGCAGCATGGTGAGCTGCCGTTTCCCCTTGAGTGCCAGCAGGTCGGCGACCGTGGCGCGATTGTGTTTTTTCATCGCAATATCCTTTGGACCGGTATCAGGCGGCGAGAAGCGTCTTCAGCTTGACATTGCTGGCCGTCAGCGCGGCCGGATCGGGATGGGCGCGTGCGGCAATCAGCATTTCCGCCAGCCGGATATCGCGGGCGACCGCATTGCCAAGGCCGATGCCGCTTGCGGCGAGCAGCCGGCCCTCTGCGTCGAGATGGAAGAGGATGAAGGCGCCCTCGGCGAGATCGCGGCGCAGATGCGTGACCGCGCCGTCGGCCAACCCTGATATCTGCAAGGTCATGTCATACTGATCCGACCAGAACCACGGCACGGCGGAGACCGGCTCATCGGCGCCGAGCATGTTGGCAGCGGCAAGCACGCCCTGTTCCTGCGCGTTGCGCCAGGATTCCAGCCGCACGCGCCGGCCGCCATAGAGTGCGAGCGGGAAGGAGCAGCAGTCGCCGGCGGCGAAAATATCGGGGGCGGAGGTGCGCAGCCGGTCGTCGACGGCAATGCCGTTGTCGATGACAATCCCGGCCGCTTCGGCAAGCGCGGTATTCGGCCTGGCGCCGATGCCGACAAGCGCCAGATCGGCCTCGATTACTTCGTCGCAGGAAAGCCGGATCACGGCCTTGCCGTCTTGCTCGGCCAGGGATTCGATGGAGACGCCGCAGCGCAGATCGACGCCCTCTGCGCGGTGGCGTTCGGCGATGTGGCGGGCGATGTCTTCGGGAACGGCGCGTTTCAGCACCCGTTCCAGCCCTTCGACGATGATGACATCGGCACCGAGTTGGCGCGCGGTCGCCGCGACCTCCAGGCCGATGAAGCCGCCGCCGATCACGGCGAGCCGCTTGCCGGGCTGCAGGGCGGCACGCAGCGTCACCGCATCATGATAGGTGCGCAGCGATCGGATACGGCTGCTTGCACCCGCTGCATTGGGAAAGGCGCGCGCACTGGCGCCTGTCGCAAGCAGCAGCCGGTCGTAAGCGAGTTCGCTGCCGTCGGAGAGAGCGACGGTATGGGCCGCGGTATCGAGGCCGCTTGCCGTCATGCCGGTCAGCAGGCGGATCCTGCCGGCCTCGTAGGCATCCTTTGCGGCGACGAATTTCGGATCGGCCTTGCCGGCAAGGCCTGCCTTGGAGAGCGGCGGGCGCTCATAGGGCGCATGCGGCTCGGATCCGACAAGCGTGATGTCGCCGTCAAAGCCCTTTTGCCGGAGCGCGAAGACGGCACGCGCTCCGCATTCCCCTGCCCCGATGATGACGAAATGGGCCATGGCGCGCCTCAGATGGCGATGAAGACGGCGCCGTCTTCGATCTTGACGGGATAGGTCTTCAGGTTGACGCAGACCGGAGCCCCCTTGGCTTCGCCTGTCCTGTAGTTGAAGCGGCCGTTATGCTTGGGACATTCGATGATCTCGTCCATGACGAGCCCGTCGGCGAGATGGACCTGCTCGTGCGTGCAGAGCCCGTCGGTGGCGAAGAATTCGTCGTCCGGGCTGCGATAGACGGCAAAGGTGCGCCCGCCATGGTCGAAGCGAATGACATCCTCCTCGTCGATCTCGTCCCTGCCGCAAACCTCGATCCAGTTTCCGCTCATGTCTTTTCCTCCCTCGATCTTGTTATTGAGCTGCGGGCGCCAGTTCGGCGTGGAATTCCTCGCGATAGGGCCGCGCCGTTGCCGGCAGTTCCCGCTTGAGGAAATAGTCTTCGTTGCGAAGCTGGCGCAGGAAGGCCGGGATCATTTCCCTGTAGCCGGACCAGATCGACGGATTGGGGGCCGGCAGGTCGTGTTTGATCATCGCATGCAGTTTCGGCAGCGCATGGTAGGGCACCATCGGGAACATGTGGTGTTCGACGTGGTAGTTCATGTTCCAGTAGATGAAGCGGCTGATCGGGTTCATGTACACCGTGCGGCTGTTCAGCCGGTGGTCGATGACATTGTCGGCAAGCCCGCCATGCTGCAGCAGGCCGGTCAGCACATGGTGCCAGGCGCCATAGAGGCGCGGCAGGCCGATCAGCATCAGCGGCAGGACAGAGCCCATATAGACGGCGAGTGCGATGGTGACGACGTAGATCGCAAGCCAGATACGGGCAATGCGGATCGCCTTCGGCTGCTCCATCTCGGGAATGAAGGTCTTTTCCTCGGGGCTGATGACGCCGGCCGAATTTCTGACCATGTCGATGATCGCATGCCAGGCATCGAGAATGCCGAAGACGTTGAGCACCAGACGGAAGAGGTCCGGCGGGCGCATGACGGCGATCTCGGGGTCGCGGCCGACGATGACGGTGTCGGTATGGTGGCGCGCATGGCTCCAGCGCCATGTCACCGGATTTCGCATGATCATGAAGCAGGCAATCTGGTAGACGACATCGTTCATCCAGCGCGTCTTGAAGGCTGTGCCGTGGCCGCATTCGTGCCAGCGGCTGTCGGAGGCCGAGCCGTAGAGAACGCCATAGGCCAGAAAGAAGGGTACGGCGATCCAGGAGCCCCAGAAAGAGATGCCAAGTGCTGCGGATATCGCCATGCCGCCGAGCCAGAGTGCCGTGTCGCGGATCGCCGGCGTGTCGGAGCGCTGCATCAACGCCTTCATCTCCTTGCGCGGAATATCCGTGTGATACCATTCCGCAGCCGCCAGCCCGGTTTCGACCGCCGTGCGCCCGCTCTCTCCCAAGAGGCTGTAATCGCGCTTGCCCGCCTCGCCTGCCATGCCTTCCTCCCTCGTCAGCTCCTGGCCCGGAGAATAGGTTGACTTCGAAAGGCGCTCAATGCAGGCTTGATATATTCTATCAAAAGCCATCAAAATTGGCTTTCATTTATGATTGAAAACTATCAGGAACAACCATGCGCCGCCCCACCATCTCCGATCTCGCCCAGGCTTCCGGTGTCAGCGTCGCCACCGTCGATCGCGTGTTGAACGGCCGCCATCGGGTGCGGGAGGAAACGGCGCGGCGCGTCTACGATGCGGCCCAGTCGATCGGCTATCATGCCGTCGGCCTGATCCGGCAGCGCGTCTTCGAGGATCTGCCGCAATATCGGCTGGCCTTCCTCCTGCAGAAGCCGGCACAACCTTTCTATCAGGCCTTTGCCCGGGAGATCGAAACGGCAGCCCGCAATGTTACCAGCGCGCGCATCCAGACGCAGGTGGAATATCCGTCAACCGCAACGCCGGCGGCAATCGTCGAGAAGATCAGGCTGCTTGGCGCCAGAAACCAGGCCGTCGCCCTTGTCGGGCCGGATTATCCGGCGGTGACGGCAGCGGTCGAGGAGCTGAAGGAGCGCGGCATCCCCGTCTTCTCGCTGCTATCGGATCTGGCGACCGGCGTCAGGGACGCCTATGTCGGCGTCAACAACCGCAAGGCCGGCCGCACCGCCGCCTGGATGATCGCGAAAGCTGCGCGCCGGCCCGGCAAGGTCGCCTGCTTCGTCGGCAGCCACCGCTTTCACGGTCATGAGCTGCGGGAAATGGGCTTCCGCTCCTATTTCCGTGAGGAGGCACCCGATTTCGAGGTGGTCGAAACGCTGATCAATCTCGAAACGCCCGAGATCACCCATGAGGCGACGCTGACGCTCCTGCAGAAACATCCCGATCTCGCCGGCCTCTATGTCTGCGGCGGCGGTATGGAAGGGGCGATCTCGGCATTCCGCGAGGAGGGGATCGGCGGCCGCACCATACTTATCGTCAATGAGTTGACGTCGGACAGCAAGGCCGGCCTTGCCGACGGCATCGTCACCATGGCGATCGGCACGCCGCTGCCGGCGCTTTGCCAGGAGGTGATGTCGCTGATGATGGGGGCGCTGGAACAGGGCGAGATTGCCGTCCCCGGTCAATCCTTCCTGCCCTTCGAGATTTTTCTGCCGGAGAATATCTAAAAATGATGGAATTCCATCATCCATCTGGAAAGTCTAGCAGCAATGATAGAGTTTGATGCGGTACGGCGGATGGATCGGCCGGGAAATTCCAGTAGAGATCGGCCGAACATTCACAATGCTTCTCACGCATGAGGGGCGAGGAGGAGATTTCGCATGGCATCCATCCGTTTCGCGCTGAACCATATGGCCGCACCGTCGCTGCCGGTCGAGGATTTCTTTGCCCTTGCCGCCTCGCTCGGCATCGATGCGGTGGAGATCCGCAACGATCTCGCCGGCAATGCCATTCTCGATGGCACGGGGGCAGAGGTCATCAAGCAAGCGGCGGCCCGCCACGGCGTCGCGATCATTTCCATCAACGCCTTGCAGCGCTTCAACGAATGGAACGCGACGCGCGCAAGAGAAGCCCGCGAACTGATCGATTATGCCAAGGCGGTCGGCTCGCAGGCGCTGGTGCTGGTTCCGAAGAATGACGGCACGGGCTGCGCCGACGGCGAACGCCAGGCAAATCTCCGCCGCTCGCTCAAGGAACTCCGTCCGATGCTGGATGCCGCCGGCATTGTCGGGCTCGTGGAGCCGCTCGGCTTTGCAATCTCTTCGCTGCGCTCCAAGGCGGAGGCAGCCGACGCGATCGAGACGCTGAATGCGCAGCCGACCTTCCGGCTGGTGCACGATACGTTTCACCATCACCTTGCCGGCGAAACGCCCTTCTTCCCGCATCTGACGGGGCTGGTGCATATTTCCGGCGTCAGCGATCCCGCCGTTTCGGTCTCCGACATGCGCGATCCGCACCGCGTCCTCGTCGATGCCAACGACAGGCTCGGTAACGCCGCCCAGATCAGCGCGTTGCTGCAGGCAAGCTACAAGGGGCCGTTTTCTTTCGAGCCCTTCGCATCCGAAGTCCATGCCTTGAAGGACCCCGGCGCGGCCTTGAAGGCGAGCATGGATTATATCCTCGCGAAGGTCTGAGAAGCCCTATTCCCGACCGCGGAAGCGGCGCTGGTAGGCAGGGTCGTAAAGAGAGCTTTCGCGGAAATCCTCCGTCGAAAGCGAGCGGCCGACGAAGATGATGGCCGTGCGCTCGATCGGCTCGGCCGCCACTTTCTTTTCGATATCGGCGAGCGTGCCGCGCAGGATGCGCTCGTCGGGCCAGCTGGCCTTGACGACGATGGCGACGGGGCAATCGGCACCGTAAAGCGGGGTCAGTTGCGTCACGACGTCAGTCAGCGCATGGATGGCGAGATGGATTGCGAGCGTCGCGCCGGTTGCGCCGAATTTTTCGAGCGTCTCCTCGTTCGGCATCGGCGAGGCGCGGCCCGATACGCGGGTGAGCACGAGGCTTTGCGCCACGGCCGGGATCGTCAGTTCGCGTCCGAGCGCGGAAGCTGCGGCCGCGAAGGCCGGAACGCCCGGCGTCATCGTATAGGCGATGCCGTGTTTTTCCAGCCGGCGGATCTGCTCGGCGACAGCGCTCCAGACGGAGAGATCGCCCGAATGCAGCCGCGCCACATCCTGGCCGGCATTGGCGGCCTTCAGATATTCGGCCTCGATCTCGTCAAGCGACATGGGCGCGGTATCGATGACGCGTGCGTCCGGCGGGCAATATTGCAGGAGTTCGGGCGAGACGATGGAGCCGGCATAGAGGCAGACCGGGCATTTGCCGATCAGGTCGCGTCCGCGCACCGTGATGAGATCCGCCGCGCCCGGTCCGGCGCCGATGAAATGAACCACCATTCGTCTATTCCTTGATCCAGCGCCATTGCGTGACGGGCATGGCCGGCCGCCAGCCGCTCATGCCGCCGACGGGGGCGGGGCGGGCGATTTCGATTTTGGTGAGCAGGCCGCCGCGTGCGGCATATTCGGCCAGGAGCAGCGCTTCCATCTCCAAGGTCACGGCATTGGCGACGAGCCGCCCTCCCCGCTTCAGAGCCGCGGTCGCGGCCTGCATGACACCGGCCTCGCTGCCGCCGCCGCCGATGAAGATAGCGTCCGGTGCCGGCAGGCCGGCAAGCGCTGCGGGTGCCGTTCCCTCGACAAGCGCCAGATCCGGCACGCCGAAGGCCGCGGCATTGCGGGCAATGCGGGCCGCCCGTTCCGGCGCCTGTTCGATGGCGATTGCTCTGAGCGACGGATCGGCCAGCATCCATTCGATACCGACAGAACCGGATCCGGCGCCGATATCCCAGAGGAGTTCGCCATGACGCGGCGAAAGCGCCGAAAGGGTCATGGCGCGGACTTCCCGCTTGGTGATCTGTCCGTCATGTTCGAAGAGCGCGTCGTCGAGGCCCGGAGCATAGGGCAGGGCGCGCGCCGCCCTGCCCGCCACGACCTCGAGAGCGCAGACATTCAGCGGATCGATCGCGTCGAAATCGAAACGAGCCGCCGTCGTGCTGCGGACGCGCTCCCGCCCGCCGCCAAGCGCTTCCAGAACCGTCAGCCGTGTCTCGGCAAAGCCGTTGGCCACGAGCAGGTCGGCAAGCGCCTGCGGCCCCGTCTCGTCCGAGGTCAGCGCCAGAATGTGCCTGCCGGCATGGAGATGCGGGCGGATGAGGTCGAGCGGGCGTCCATGCAGGGATATGCAGGCCGTCTCCTGCAGCGGCCAGCCGAGCCGCGCCGCCGCAAGGCTGAACGCGGAAGGTGCCGGGATCGTGCGCATCTCGTGCGCCGCGATCCGGCGCGACAGCGTCGCGCCGACGCCGTAGAGGAACGGATCGCCCGAGGCCAGAACGACGACGGGCGTGCCGCGGCGAGCCACGATCGCCTCCACCGATTTCTCGAAGGGGCTCTGCCATGCAAGGCGTTCGCCCGTTATCAACGTATCGGCAAGTTCAAGATGGCGCGCGCCGCCGAAGACGGCAGGTGCCGCAGCGATCAGGCGCCTTGCCTCTGCGCCGAGCCCGTCTGGACCATCTTCGCCGATGCCGATAAGAGTGAGCCAGCGCGGGCCGGAAGGGGAGGTATCAGACATGGAGAAGACCCGTATCCTGATCCTCGGCGGCACCGGCGAGGCGCGCAGGCTGGCCGCGGAACTTGCCGCGCGCGAAGAGTTCGACATCCTGTTGTCGCTTGCCGGCCGCACGGAGACCCCTGCCCGACAACCGGTTCCCGTCCGTATCGGCGGTTTCGGCGGGGCCGCCGGCCTGGCGACTTTCCTGACGGAAGGCGGCTATGGCCTGCTGATCGATGCCACCCATCCCTTCGCCGAACGCATTTCTGCCAATGCCGCCATGGCCGCCGGACGCACGGGTATCCCGGCCCTTGCGCTCGTCCGCCCCGAATGGCTGCCGGAACCTGGCGACCACTGGCATATCGTGGCCGATATTCCGGCGGCGATTGCATCGCTTGGGCCGGCTCCGCGCCGCGTGTTCCTGGCGACCGGCCGGCAGGGCGCCCATCATGCCGAGGTTGCGCCGCAGCATTTCTACCTTGTGCGCAGCGTCGATCCCGTCGATCCGCCGCTCGCCCTTGCCGATGTCGAATATATTCTCGACCGTGGCCCCTTCACGCTCGAGGGCGAAATCGAACTGATGCGGCAGTACCGCATCGACGCCGTCGTCACCAAGAACAGCGGCGGCACGGCGGCCTACGCCAAGATCGAGGCAGCGCGCCTGCTTGGGCTCAAGGTCGTGGTGATCGCCCGCGTGCCCGCTGCCGGCCTGACGTCGGTCGAAACGGTGGAAGCGGCGCTCGAAGCGATCGGTCATCTCATCTCTCCGGTCATGAAGCGCGGCGTATAGATCAGGTCCGGCTGGCCCTCGCGGGCAATCACCCGCGTCTGCGGCGAACCGATGATCACGCAGGTCGCCATATCGGCAATGGAGGCATCGGCCGTGTCCAGCGGCTGCACCGTGATCCGCTCGTCCGGCCGGCCGGCCGCGCGGCCGAAGATGACGGGGGTCGCGCCCGGCAGATGCCGCCGCAGCAGTTCGAAGGCGGTGCCGAGCTGCCAGGGGCGGGCCTTGCTGATCGGATTGTAGAGGGCGATGACGAAGCCGGCTTGTGCGGCAAGCGCCAGGCGGTTTTCGATGACGGGCCAGGGTTTCAGATTGTCCGACAGCGAGAGCGCGCAGAAATCATGGCCGAGCGGTGCGCCGACACGGGCGGCGACCGCCAGCATCGCGGTGATACCGGGCAGAACGGTGAGATGGATATCTCGCCATTCCGACGGTCCCTTGTCGATCGCTTCGCAGACGGCGGCAGCCATGGCAAAGACGCCCGGATCGCCGCCCGAGACGACGCAGACATCGCCACCCTCGGCGGCAAGCGCCAGGGCGGCCCCTGCCCGGTCTAGTTCCTCCCTGTTGTCGGAGGCATGGCGGCGCTGGTCGGCGCGCAGCCTCAGGCGATCGAGATAGGGACCGTAGCCGAAGAAATCGCTCGCGGCTTCAACGGCGGCCAGCGCTTCCGGCGTCATCTGCTCCGGATTGCCGGGACCGGTGCCGATTACGAACAGCCGCCCGCTCATCGGCGGGCCTCCCAGCCGGGCACCAGCACCAGCGAGAAATAGGGCGCGTCACCCTCGCCCCGTTCGGCAAGCTTCACCATCGCCGCATTCGCCATCGTGCCGCGCTCGACATAAAGCGCATCTTCGAGCCGGCCTGCCGCCTTGAGCGCACGGCGGATCTTCGGCAGGTTGCGGCCGACCTTCATGATGACGGCGGCCTCCGTATCGGCGAGACGACGGGTAAGCTCCTGTTCGCCCATCGTGCCCGGCAGGACGGAGAGCACGTCGTCGCCCTGAACGATCGGGATGCCTGCCAGCGACCAGCAGCCCGACATGGCGCTGATACCGGGAATGACCTCGGTCGGGTAGCGCTGCGACAGCCGCACATGCAGATGCATGTAGGAGCCGTAGAAGAGCGGGTCGCCTTCGCTCAGCACCGCAACCGTGCGTCCCGCTTCGAGCTGGCTGGCAACGGCATCGGCCGAGGCATTGTAGAAATCGGTGATGCGGCTCTGGTAGAGCGGATCGTCCTTGTCGAGTTCGGTCGTGACGGGATAGTAGAGCGGCAGCAGGGTCGTGCCGGGTTTCAGCAGATGCTCGACAATCGCCTTGCCGTTGCCGCCCCTGCCCTGCTTGGCGAAATAGGCAATGACGTCGGCGCCTTCGATGGCGCGGACGGCCTTGACGGTGAGAAGCTCGGGATCGCCGGGTCCGGTGCCGACGCCGATCAGACGGGCGCTCATAGGCCGGCCCTCGAAAGCGCATTGATGGCGGCCGCCGTCATGGCGCTGCCGCCGAGCCGGCCACGCACGATCGCATAGGGAACGCCGTAGGAATTTTCGGCAAGCGCGTCCTTGGATTCGGCAGCCCCGACGAAGCCGACCGGCATGCCGATGATCGCTGCCGGCTTCGGCGCGCCGTCGCGCAGCAGTTCGAGAAGATGGAAAAGCGCCGTCGGTGCATTGCCGATCGCAACCACGCTGCCGGCGAGCCGGTCGAGCCAGAGATGCAGGGCGGCGGCCGAGCGGGTGTTTCCGGTCTCACGCGCAAGCTCGTGGGTGCGGGGATCGTGCAGGGTGCAGATCACCTCGTTGCCGGCAGGCAGGCGGGCGCGCGTCACGCCATGCGAGACCATTTCCGCATCGCAGAGGATCGGTGCCCCATCCTGCAGGGCAATGCGCGCCGCATGGACGAAATCGGGCGAGAAGACGAAATTCTGAGCCGCCTCGACCAGCCCGCAGGCGTGGATCATGCGCACGGCGATATCGGCCTCCTCGGGCGAAAAACGCGACAGATCGGCTTCGCTGCGAATGATCGCGAAGGAGCGTTCGTAGATCGCGTCTCCGCTGCGGATATAATCGTAGTCTGGCATTGCTATTCCTGTTGCAGCGCTTCGGCGAGACCGGAGGCTCCAAGCCTTTGCAGGCAATCGGCACTCGACTCGCCGGCACCTCTATTGTCTTCGATCAGCCGGGCGAGCCTCTCTATAGCGAAATCGATCCGTTCGCCAGCAATCCTTGCAGCCGGCGGGTCGGCCGCAAGCCCGCCGACGATAAAGCCGTACCCTTCGGCTGACCCCACGATCGCCAGATCGGCGCGCCGATGCGCGCAGCCTTTTGCGCAGCCGGAAAGGTGAAGCTTCATCGAGCCGTCGAAGAGCGCGGGAGCGCGATCCATCAGCCGACCGGCCAGGACCCGCGTTTCGTAAAAGCCCGAAGCGCAGGCGCTAGCCCCGGCGCAGGCGGCGACCTGCTCGGCCGGCTCGTTTGCCCGCACACTGAAGCCGTGATCGACGGCCGCCTTCCGGATCGCCGGCATTGCCGTTTCGGGCAGACCGATCACGAAGAAGCCACGATCCGGAGCCAGCCGGATTTCTTCCGCGCCGGCGCTCTCGGCCGAAGTCAGGAAGGAGATCAGATCGGCGGTTCTTGCCTGACCGAATGTCAGGCGCACGCCAAGTGCGGCGCGGCCATTGCCCAAGGCCGTGATGCCGACGAAGGAGGATTTTTTCGGAACGGGACGGGTCGATCGAATGCTATCGATATCCGGAAAACGGGCCGTCAGCGCTGCCGCATCGATATCGCGGGCGCGCGCACTCCTGCCATGGGCGGCCAGCATCTGCAGCAGATCGCTCGCCGCATCGGCAGCGGCATCGGCGTTTCCAAGGGCAAGCGGCGTCGCGCCCTCTTCATCGCCTGCTATCGAAACCAGCCATTGTCCCGATGGCTGCGCGACGATGCGGATATCGGCCGTGAGAGCGGAAAGCGAAAAGCGGCCGCCTCCGTCGATCAGGATGGAGAGTTTGGGAGCAAGATGTGCGGAGTTCAGGACGTCGCCGAGCTTGTGGCGCAGCACGGCCTCCATCTCTGCCGCATCGGCGATCTCTTCGGCGTCGATACCGTGCAGCGGCGAAATCTCGATCGCCACGCCACCGGGCACAATGATCCCTGCATTGTCGACCGCCGCCGTCAGCGGCCCGACGGTATCGCTACGGAGCCCCCGGATCTGTAGATTGCCGCGCGCGGTGATCTCGAGAATGCCGTTGCCATGCAGCGCTGCCGCGCGGGCCAGGCGTTGGAACTGGGAAACCGTGAGTGCGCCGCCCGCAGGCCGCAGCCGCACCAACAGGCCGTCGCCGGTTTGCATGGGTGCGGCAAGCGCCGGGCAGGCACCACGCTGCATGCCCGCGATATCGGGTCTCCCCGCGTTCAAGATCTTGCCGGCAGCGCTGCGCATTCACCCATCCTTTGGTCCATCTCTTACATGATCGCGCCGGATGCAGCAAAGTAAGATCGGTCCGGTGATCGGCGTTCAGTCCTCGAAATCCCGTCCCTTTCGCAGGAGATAGATGTCCATGATCCAGCCGTGCCGCGCGCGTTCCTCGACGCGCAGACGGGCTATATCCCCGGCAATATCGCCAAGGCGGCCGGAGCGGATGACCTCGTCTTTGGTGCCGAGATAGGCACCCCAGAATATCTCGGCATCGGGATCATCGATCTTCGAAAAGGCCTGTTCGCCATCCAGCATCACGACCGTCGTCTCGTGCGTCAGCCCCGTTTGCGCCAGCCGCCGGCCGGTGGTGATCTCGACCGGCTTGCCGACGAGGTTGACCGGGATGCGATGGCTTGCCGCCAGCGCCTGGATGCTGGTAATGCCCGGCACGACGCTGTAGGCAAAAGCGCATGTCCCGGCATCGCGCACCCGTTCAATGATGCGGATCGTGCTGTCATAGAGGCTCGGATCGCCCCAGACGAGGAAGGCGCCGCTTCCTGCTTCCGGCAGGCCTCCGATCAGGCCCTCGTAGATGCGGGCGATTGCCGCGTGCCAGTCGTTCACGCTCTCCATGTAGCTGCGGTTCTGGTCCGCCCGTTTCGGTACCTCGAATTCGACGATGCGGACGTCTTTGCGGCTCAAATATTGCTCGCAGATGTCCCGCCTGATGTCGGCCAGGTTCGCCTTGTCGGCGCCCTTGGTCGGGATGAAGATGACGTCAGCACCGTTCATGGCATTGATCGCCTGCACGGTCAGATGCTCGGGATTGCCCGTGCCGATGCCGATGATATGGATATACCGCACGCTTCCTGCCTCGCAATTTATGGGCGGTTTGTGCCGCTAAAGCCGGCCCTTGGCAAGAGCGGACCCAGAAGTTGGCCGCGGCCAACTTTCTATCTGTGTGGTTAGCGGAGCGTTGATTGTCGCCATCCCCCGAATCATGTCATCTACGATACGCTTTTTGAAGCTATGTTGACGGAAAAGCGCTTTGAGAAAGGGCAAGTGTTTTGGACAACATTAGCGTATCGACGACAGACATTCGCATCGAGCGGCACGCCACGCAGCTCTCGCGCCAGCTGAAGCTGCTGCGCGAAAGGCTTTTTCCGCCGCTTTCGCAAAAGACGCTGCGCACCTTCAGCTCGGGTGAAGCGGCGCAGATGATCGGCGTTTCCGATGGTTATCTGCGCCAGCTCTCCCTGGACGGCAAGGGGCCGCAGCCGGACGTCTCGCAGAATGGCCGCCGCTCCTACACGCTCGGCCAGATCAACGAGTTGCGCCAGCATATGGCGAAGATCAAGCCCAAGGATGCGCTCTCCTACCTTCCCTGGCGGCGCGACGGCGAAAAGCTGCAGACGATCGCGATCACCAATTTCAAGGGCGGTTCGGCCAAGACGACGACCACGCTCTATCTGGCGCAGCATCTGGCGCTGGAAGGCTATCGTGTCCTGGCGATCGATCTCGATCCGCAGGCCTCGCTTTCCTCCCTGCTTGGCGTCCAGCCGGAATTCGACCTTTTGGATGGCGATACGCTCTATGGTGCGATCCGCTACGATGCACATCGGCGCCCGTTGAAGGATATTGTCCGCAAGACCTATTTCGACGGTCTCGATCTGGTCCCCGGCAATCTCGAGCTGATGGAGTTCGAGCACGAGACGCCGCGAGCGCTCAGTGATCGCCAGAGGCCGGAAGAGCTGTTCTTCCGTCGTGTCGGCAATGCGATTGCCGAAGTCGAGGCCGACTACGATATCGTCGTCATCGACTGCCCGCCGCAACTCGGTTATCTCACCCTCGGTGCCGTCTGCGCCGCCACGTCGCTTCTCATCACCATTCATCCGCAGATGGTCGATGTCGCCTCCATGTCGCAGTTCCTGCTGATGACGTCGGATCTTCTGTCTGTCGTGCGCAAGGCCGGCGGCGACCTGCAGCATGATTTCATCAAATATGTCGTCACCCGGCATGAGCCCTTCGATGCTCCGCAGTCGCAGATCGTGGCGCTCCTGCGCGGCCTCTTCGGCGATGACGTGCTGACGGCAACCATCCTGAAATCGACGGCAATCGCCGATGCGGGCCTCACCAAGCAGACCCTCTACGAGATTGAAAAGGGGCAGGTTCGCCGCTCCACCTATGACCGGGCTCTGGAATCGGTGAACGCCGCCAATGGCGAAATTCTTGCCAGCATCCATAAAGCATGGGGCCGCACATGAGCAGACGCGATCGACTGAAGGGACTGTTTACCGATACGGCGCAGGAGTTGGCCGCGGCCAACTTCGAGGGTGCATCCGCGCGCGGCGCGGCCGGCCCGGTGCGCACCATGGCGCTGACGCTCGGACGCATGGAGGAAGAGAGCAGGGCGATGGAGGAAGCCCTGCTGTCCGGCGAACATGTCGTCGAACTCGATCCGGAGTTGATCGATTCCTCTTTCATTCGCGATCGTCTCGGCGACGAGCCGCTCGACATGGAAGACGAACTCGTGCAGTCGATTGCGCAGAACGGCCAGGAGGTGCCGATCCTCGTGCGACGCAACCCGCATCATGACGGGCGCTATCAGGTCGCCTATGGCCATCGCCGCCTCCAGGCGGTGAAACTGCTCGGCCGCAAGGTGCAGGCGGTCATCCGCAAGCTCGACGATACCGATCTCGTCATCGCGCAGGGCATCGAAAACTCGGCACGGCGGAATCTGTCCTATATCGAACGGGCCGTCTTCGCGCTCAATCTCGAACTGAAGAAGTTCGACCGACCCGTCATCATGAAGGCACTTTCGACCGACAAGACGGAATTGTCGAAGCTCATTTCCGTGGCGAAAGCCATTCCCGCCGACATTATCCAGGCGGTGGGTGCCGCGCCCGGCATCGGTCGCAGACGCTGGATGGCACTTGCCCAGGATTGGACGGATGCTGCCGCCTCGCGGCTGACGAAGCTGATCGGATCGTCCACCTTCAATGCGGTGGAGAGCGACCGTCGCTTCGAGCTTCTCGTCGCCGAGCTTTCCAGGAAGGAAGAGGCGAAGCCCGAAACGGTCGAGTATGACTGGAAACCTGCGAGCGGCGGCAAGATCGCCGGCCGTATCAAGAGTTCCGGCACCTCCTTCACGATTGCCCTGAAGACCGGCGACGCGCCGGAATTCGGCGCCTATCTTTCGAGCCGCCTCGACGAACTCTACGAAGCCTACAAGGCCGGGAAGTAGACAGCGGGGCAGGGACGGCAAACCGCGGCGGGATTGCTGCCGCGCGCTGGTCGATAGTGTAACTCCGGAGAGGCGGAGCGATTGCGATCGCTCTGCTCGTGACGCTCGGCGAGGCAGGCAAACATTCCCGTCTGAAAACCGGGTGATAACCTCGATCTCGCCGGCCGCGACGTTGTTTGCATGTTTTTGCCATGCGATAACTGACGGAAGCAAATACGGCTTTCCCTTCCCTTTGTGAGAATCCGTTAAACCTAACAATGCGCTACGATATAGATGCCGCAACGCTCCAGACGCTGCTTCCGGCCATTGCCGGGGCCGAGGACGCGCTGGCGCGGCTCGACGAGCGGACGGCACGGTCGCCGGTGGGGCAGGGCTTTGCCGCGCGCGGCCATTTCTTCGATGCGGCCGGTGCGCTGTGGGTGGCGGGCGAGCTCGTGCATCTCGAAGACCTGGTCCTTCACGATGCGCATATGGACAGCCGCGCGCCGAGCCACGAGCTGACCATCGCCCACTCCGTCCTGCGCACGCGGCGGCGGATCGAGACGGCCGATCCGGCCTGGGCGCTCAGCCCGGCGGGCCTTGGCGTGCTGACCGCCAGCATGCTGGAAGGGGAGGAGAGGGCGCCCGAAGTACCCGAGGCCGCGCCTGTCGGGCATGAGCCTGACGAAGAGGACGACGGGGCGCCGCTTGCCGCCGAAATCGCCGAACTCGATGCCCTGCTCGCCCGTTCGCAGAGACTTCTCGACCGGCATGCCGGAAAACCTGTGGCGGAAGAGCTGGCAGAGGCTGCATCGACGCAACGCAACGACGATCCGCTTGGCCTGTTCGGCGACGACGAATGGAACGAGGAAGAGCGGCTTCAGCAATGGCGCGGGCTGATACCGCTCGTCGAGGAGCTGCCGCACAGCCTGGCGGCCGCCGTTCTCTTCGATGCCTGGGAGCGGATCGAACCTCTGCGCCGGCAGCATTGGCTGGGCGGACTGCTGATTGCAAGCAGCCTGCGGGCGCGCGGCAAGGTCGCCTCGCATCTCTTTTCTTTTCACACCGGGCTGAAGCAGATCCGCCACGAACGCCGCCGCTCGCGTGATCGCGTCACACGCCTGCAGGCCTTTCTCGATGCGATGCGGGAAAGCGCCACCGTCGGTCTGAAGGAGATCGATCGTCTGTCGCTCGCCCGCACGCAGATGGAGCTGCGCTTCCGCGGTCGCCGCTCGAACAGCAGCCTGCCGCAGCTTGCCGATTTCATCCTGTCGCGGCCGATGGTGTCGGCCGCCATGGTTGCGCGCGAGCTTGGGGTGACGCAGCGCGGCGCTCTGAACCTCATCAACGAGATCGGCATCCGCGAAATCACCGGCCGTGGCCGCTACCGGGCCTGGGGCATTCTCTGAAGCCGCTACCGGATACGTCTTTTCGACCGCAGCAAGGGTGTATCCGCAAAGACTTTGAGTGGCATCGTAAACTTAACGAAGTAGCGATCAAGATGTGGGATCTGGCGGCATGACCCGCTTTGCCCGTGATCCGCTTTATCGCCGCCATCGCTTTCCAACCGAAATCATCGCCCACGCCGTGTGGCTCTATTTCCGCTTCCCACTGAGCTTGCGAATGGTCGAGGCCATCCTGGCCGCACGCGGTATCATCGTCTCGCATCAGACGGTCCGGCTGTGGGCTGAGAAGTTTGGCGGTGCCTTCGCCAACGACATCCGCAGACGCACGGCCGGCCGGCTCGGCGAGCGAATTGCGCGCCGCGGCAATGGACCAATGGGCCAAGATCGCCCGGATATGACCTCTTGCTGAAACTCGGCATCTCCGCTTGTTTCGTGACCGTTAAGTTTACGATGCCAATCCGGTCTCAAGACTTCAGTGAAGCCTCAATTCACCTTCGACACGGCGCCATTCGTTGGGTCCAATCAGGCGCTGATGGGTGTAACGGACGGAATGCAGCGGCCCATCGAGGTTCGCCTGCCAGAAGTCCAGGAACTTGTGCATTTCGGGAAAGTCGGGAGCGAGATCGTAGTCCTGCCAGACATAGGTCTGCAGCACGGATTCAAAATCAGGAATGCGGTAGAGGATATGCGCGGTTGTCAGTCCATAGCCATTAAGCTGACGCTCCAGATCCGATGAGAATTGCATGCTTCGTCTCCGTTTCATGACAATCCAAAGGTGGCGCAAAATTTTGCGGCCATCAACGAATTTCCGAACGCGACAGCTCAGTTTGTTGTTCCTTTACAGCATGTTAGCAGCCGCTGACGGTAATTGCTAATTTTTCGTTCTGACCTCTTGAAATCGAAAATCCGCAAAACCAGATCATTTCGCGCAAAACGCTCGAACGAGGTTTTGCACCCGCCCGGACTGGTCATCCGGTCCGGCCCAGGGGGAACAACGTCATCTTTTTTGCTCAACGGAGGAAAACATGTCGTTCCGACCGCTTCATGATCGCATTCTCGTTCGCCGGGTCGAATCCGAAGAAAAGACCAAAGGCGGCATCATCATTCCCGACACCGCCAAGGAAAAACCGCAGGAGGGCGAAGTCATCGCCGTCGGCCCCGGCGCGCGCAACGAGGCCGGCCAGATCCAGGCGCTCGACGTTAAGGCCGGCGACCGCATCCTGTTCGGCAAGTGGTCCGGCACCGAGATCAAGATCAACGGCGAAGACCTGCTGATCATGAAGGAAAGCGATGTCCTGGGCATCATCGAAGCTCAGGCCGAGCAGAGACAAGCGGCCTGAGGCGATACCCGTCAATCCAACCCATCAGTCAGATAGCTGCCTATTGAGGAGTTAAAGAAGTGGCTGCGAAAAAAGTCAAGTTTCACACCGATGCCCGTGAACGCATGCTGCGTGGCGTCGACGTGCTCGCCAATGCGGTCAAGGTCACCCTCGGACCGAAGGGTCGTAACGTCGTGATCGACAAGTCCTTCGGCGCCCCGCGCGTTACCAAGGACGGCGTTTCCGTCGCCAAGGAAATCGAACTCGAAGACAAGTTCGAGAACATGGGCGCCCAGATGCTGCGCGAAGTGGCATCGAAGACCAACGATCTCGCCGGCGACGGCACCACCACCGCGACCGTTCTCGCTCAGGCAATCGTCAAGGAAGGCGCCAAGGCCGTTGCCTCCGGCATGAACCCGATGGACCTGAAGCGTGGTATAGACCTTGCCGTCGACGCTGTCGTCAAGGAGCTGAAGACCAACGCCCGCAAGATCACCAGCAACTCCGAAATCGCCCAGGTCGGCACCATCTCCGCCAATGGCGATTCCGAGATCGGCCGCTATCTCGCTGAGGCGATGGAGAAGGTCGGCAACGAAGGTGTCATTACCGTCGAGGAAGCCAAGACCGCCGAGACCGAACTCGAAGTCGTCGAAGGCATGCAGTTCGACCGCGGCTACCTCAGCCCCTACTTCGTCACCAACCAGGACAAGATGCGGGTCGAGCTGGAAGATCCCTATATCCTGATCCACGAGAAGAAGCTTTCGAACCTGCAGTCCATGCTCCCGGTTCTCGAAGCCGTCGTCCAGTCCGGCAAGCCGCTCCTGATCATCGCTGAAGACGTCGAAGGCGAAGCGCTTGCCACCCTCGTCGTCAACAAGCTGCGTGGCGGCCTCAAGATCGCCGCCGTCAAGGCTCCGGGCTTCGGCGACCGCCGCAAGGCCATGCTGGAAGACATCGCCATCCTGACGGGCGGCACCGTCATTTCCGAAGACCTCGGCATCAAGCTCGAGAATGTCACCCTCAACATGCTCGGCCGCGCCAAGAAGGTTGCGATCGAGAAGGAGAATACCACCATCATCGATGGCGTTGGCTCCAAGACCGAGATCGACGGTCGCGTTGCCCAGATCCGCGCCCAGATTGAGGAAACCACTTCCGATTACGACCGCGAAAAGCTGCAGGAACGTCTTGCCAAGCTCGCCGGCGGTGTTGCCGTGATCCGCGTCGGCGGCTCGACGGAAGTCGAAGTAAAGGAGAAGAAGGACCGCGTCGACGATGCGCTGCACGCTACTCGCGCAGCTGTCGAAGAAGGCATCCTGCCTGGCGGTGGCGTTGCCCTGCTGCGCGCCGTCAAGGCGCTCGATAATCTCGACGCTGCCAACCAGGACCAGAAGGTCGGCATCGAGATCGTTCGCCGGGCGATCGAAGCGCCCGTTCGCCAGATTGCCGAGAATGCCGGCGCCGAAGGTTCCATCATCGTCGGCAAGCTGCGCGAGAAGGCCGACTTCTCCTACGGCTGGAACGCCCAGACCGGCGAATATGGCGACCTCTATGCCCAGGGCGTCATCGATCCGGCCAAGGTCGTGCGTACCGCACTCCAGGATGCCGCCTCTGTTGCCGGTCTGCTGGTAACCACCGAGGCGATGATCGCCGAGAAGCCTAAGAAAGAAGCTGGACCGGCGATCCCCGCCGGCGCCGGCATGGACTTCTAAGGCAATCGAAGGAGGCTCGCGCCGTCCGCCAGGTGCGGGCCTCACAAGCACGAACCAAGTTCCATCGGTCAAGATCAATGGAGCCAAGCCATGAGAAAGGAAAGCATCAGCAATTCGATACCGGAGGAAGCTACAGCCGCGATCAGCGCCGGACATCTTCTTCATCCAGCCAAGCATTTTGGTCATCCCTGTGACGTTCTTGCCGCCGACGATATCGGCGATGACGAGAAACGGGCCATTCTTGCGTCGTGGGCATCCGACATCTTTGCCATCGAGTCCATTCCGGCCCTTCGCCTTTATCCCGGCACGGATAAAGCCGTCTCCTATGACGAGATCATTGAAGCGCTGAAGACGTTGGACCAGCGTGATGCGCAGGCCGGAGAGCAAGACTCGTCCAGTTCCTTCGACTTCCCCAGGACTCATCGCCGCAGATCACGAGTACGCCGGTTCGGCGGCCTTGGCTTGTGCAGCTACCGGAAAGGAGACCACCGCCGACAGCCGTTCGAGATGTAGACACCGCTTCTAGCCTGCAGCGTGCCTCTTCGAGGACGCGGGCATGATTTTTACCGACGACTCTTTGCTCAATTGAGGAGGTTTTGCCGATGAAGATCGCTCAGATCGCACCCCTCGCCGAAAGTGTTCCGCCGAAGCTCTATGGGGGAACCGAGCGCATTGTTTCCTATCTCACCGAAGAACTTGTCGCCCAGGGCCATGACGTGACCCTCTTTGCCAGCGGCGACTCCGTCACCAACGCCCGGCTGGTGGCGTGCTCGGATGTCGCGCTCAGGCTCAATCAGGCTGTCAGAGACCACTTGCCGCACCAGGTCGTGATGCTGGAGGAGATCCGTCGGCGGGCGCACGAATTCGATGTGCTGCACTTCCACATCGATCTCCTGCATTTTCCGCTGATCCGGGCTTTCGCAGACCGCACGGTCACGACGCTGCATGGGCGCCTCGACCTGCCGGACCTCAAGCCCTTCTACAAGGCATTCCCCGATGTTCCGCTGGTTTCGATTTCCAACGACCAGCGCCGCCCGATGCCGCCCGTCAACTGGTCCGGAACGGTCTACCATGGGCTGCCGGTCGACCTGCTGCCTTTCATCGAAAAGCCCCAGGGCAATTATCTTGCCTTCCTCGGACGGATCTCGCCGGAGAAGCGGCCGGATCGTGCCATCGAGATCGCAGCGAAGGTCGGCATGCCCCTGAAGATCGCAGCCAAGATTGACAATGCCGACAAGGCCTATTGGGAGACGGTGGTCGAGCCGATGGTCAAGAGCCATTCGAATGTCGAATTCGTCGGCGAGATCAACGAGCGTCAGAAGGCCGACTTTCTTGGCAATGCCGGTGCCCTGCTGTTCCCGATCGACTGGCCTGAGCCGTTCGGACTGGTCATGATCGAAGCCATGGCCTGCGGCACGCCTGTCATCGCCTTCCGATGCGGCTCGGTTCCCGAGGTGATCGACGAGGACGTTTCCGGCGTGCTGGTGGACAGCGTTCAGGAAGCTGTGGAAAATATCGAATGGGCGTTGCGGCTCGATCGTCGCAAGGTCCGGGCCGCTTTCGAAAAGCGCTTCACAGCCGAACGCATGGCGCGCGACTATGTCGACATCTATCGGCAGCTGCCCGGCACCCGGACAAAGGCCGCGCCGCTTCGTCGCGCCAACAGCCAGTCCCTCGATCTCCAAGTGGTAGCTTAGGAAACCGGAGGCCGTCATGCCGATCGCTTCTGCAGGCAGCAATTCAGTCCCCGAGCCGGCAGGCCAAGGGACGCCGATAGCGCAGTTCTTCATTCCCGCTGCCGCGTCGCTGCAGGAGCGACGGCCGCGTACCCTGAAGCACGGCGATACCTTCGCCGTCTTCGACCACAATGGCGATGCGCTTTCCGGGCCCGGCAGCCCGGAAGGCCTCTTTCACCGTGATACGCGTTACCTCTCGCATCTCTATCTGACGATCAACGGCAAGCGGCCGATGCTCTTGTCATCGACGCTGCGCGATGACAACGCGATGCTTACCTGCGATCTCACCAATCCTGATATCTTCGACAAGAAGGGGAAGCTCGTTCTGGAGCATGACCTGATCCATCTGCGCAGATCCCGCTTTCTCTGGAATGCGCATTGTTACGAGCGATTGAGCGTGAGGAACTATGACGACCAGCCGCGCCACGTGCCCATCGGGATCGAGTTCGCGTCAGATTTTGCAGATCTTTTCGAAGTGAGGGGGACCGCAAGAGCGCGAAAGGGGCGCTATCTTCCTGCGGTCATGGAGCAGGATTCGATCCTGCTTTCCTATATCGGGCTCGATGACCGCAGACGGTCGACGCATCTTTCCTTCTCTCCACAGCCGGACGAGATTCGCAGCGATCTCGTCATCTATGATCTCCATCTTGAGCCGCACGAGACGCGGTCGCTCTTCATCGAGATCGCTTGCGACCAGAGCGCTATCGAACGACCAAGTCACTTTTCCTTTTTCGCGGGCCTGCGGGATGCCCGCCGTGCGTTGCGCTCTTCTTCCTCGCGTGCGGCGTCAATTGCAACGTCCAACGAGATCTTCAATGAGGTTGCGCGCCGCAGCATCTCCGATCTCTACATGCTGATGACCGACAAGCCGGAAGGGCCGTATCCCTATGCCGGCATTCCCTGGTTCAGCACCGTCTTCGGCCGCGATGCGCTGATAACAGCGCTGGAGACGCTCTGGCTCGATCCGCAGATCGCCCGCGGCGTGCTCGGACATCTGGCGGCAAACCAGGCCACAGAGATCAATCCTGCCTCCGATGCCGAGCCCGGAAAGATCTTGCATGAGGTGCGCTATGGCGAAATGGCCGAACTCGGCGAGGTTCCCTTCCGCCGTTATTACGGCAGTATCGACTCAACCCCGCTCTTCGTGATGCTGGCCGGCGAGTATCTCAAACGGACCGGAGATCTTGCGACCATTGATCGCCTTCTGCCGCATATCGAGGCGGCGCTCACTTGGATCGACGAGCATGGCGACCGCGACGGCGACGGTTTCGTCGAATATGGACCCATGACGGACGAAGGGCTGATCAACCAGGCCTGGAAGGACAGCCATGACTCGGTCTTCCATGCTGACGGCACATTGGCGAAGGGGCCGATCGCGATCGTCGAGGTTCAAGCTTATGTCTACGGCGCCTGGCAGGCGGCCGCAGAGATCTTCCGGCGGCTTGGCCGGCCGGAACGGGCGGCAAAGTTTCTTGCACGAGCGGAGGGTCTGCGCCACACCTTCGATACGAGCTTCTTTGACGAGGACCTCGGCACGTATGTCCTGGCTCTGGACGGGGACAAGCGCCCCTGTCGCGTCTGCTCGTCCAACGCCGGCCATGCACTGTTTACCGGCATCGCTTATCCTGAACGAGCCGCGCAGGTTACCCGCACGCTGATGAGTGCCTCGTCCTTCTGCGGCTGGGGCATCCGCACCATTCCTTCCGCCGAGGCTCGCTATAATCCGATGAGCTACCACAACGGCTCGATCTGGCCGCACGACAATGCCCTGATCGCCAGCGGACTTGCCCGCTATGGCTATCGCGCTGAAGCGGCTCGGATCTTCGAGGGCCTGTTTGCGGCCTCAACGTATATCGACCTGCGCCGGCTTCCGGAACTCTTCTGCGGTCTGCCACGCCAGCGCGCGCAGGGGCCGACCTTCTATCCTGTTGCATGCTCTCCACAAGCATGGGCAGCCGCAGCGCCACTTCTCCTACTGCAATCCTGCCTGGGCCTCGACTTCGATCCGAACGCCCTGCACATCAGCTTCGATGAACCGCAATTGCCTTCCTTCCTCGACGAAGTGACCCTGCGGCGCCTGCAGATCGGCAATGGCTCGGCCGACGTCGCTATCCGCCGATCCGGCCGGCAGGTCGTGGTTGACGTTATCGATCGCCGAGGGAACGTCCGAGTGCTGACAATGGCATCGTAAACTTAAAGAAGCAGCGATCAAAACGTGGGATCTGGCGGCATGACCCGCTTTGCCCGTGATCCGCTTTATCGCCGCCATCGCTTTCCAACCGCAGCGCATCGTTTGCGCGCTTTGCCAAAGCGTAAGAGGACCCGCTCAAGCCTAAGAATAGCAGACATGGCAAACGAAAACGGCCGGGCGTCGCGCCCGGCCGTTTCTTTAGGGTGAGCACCCGATCCGTCATCCTGTCACAGATTTCGAACCGGGCGCTCTTGCGCTTCCATTGCCCCCAGAAGCGCGGTCCTTATTCCCGCTCGCCCGTGAAGTTGAGCAGAAGCTGGAAGATGTTGACGAAGTTCAGGTAGAGCGACAGAGCGCCGAAGACGGCGAGCTTCTGGTTCGATTCCTGATCGTAGTTTTCCGAATACTGTTCCTTGATGTTCTGCGTGTCGTAGGCGGTGAGGCCGACGAAGACGACGATGCCGATCACGGAGATCGCGAACTGCAGCGCAGACGAACCGAGGAAGATGTTGACGATGCCGGCGATGATGATGCCGAACAGGCCCATCATCAGGAACGAACCCATCTTCGAGAGGTCACGCTTCGTCGTATAGCCGTAGAGGCTGATCGCGCCGAACATGGCGGCGGTGATGAAGAAGGTCTGTGCGATGCTCGTCCGGGTGAAGACCAGGAAGATGGAGGCGAGCGACAGGCCCATCACGGCGCAGAAGGCCCAGAAGGTTATCTGCGCGGTGCTTGCCGACATGGACTGGATACGGAACGAGAAGAAGAAGACGAAGGCAAGCGGCGCCAGCATCACGACCCACTTGAGCGGCGTCTGGAAGATCGGCACGAAGAGCGCCGGCGTGGTGCCGACAATGAAGGCGACGATGCCGGTGATGACGAGGCCGAGGGCCATGTAGTTGTAGACGCGCAGCATGTGCTGGCGCAGACCCTCGTCGAAAAGGGCCTGCGTGTTGGCGGCGGAGCCGTAACCATAGCGGGGATTGATCGGGTTCATGACTGATCTCCTCGGTTGAACTAGTAGAGCGACCGGGCCAGCCGTTCGGCGGCCTGATCGAGATTGGTGCCGCTATTGTCGGCGATCAGCGCGTAGGCAACGTCACCGATCTGCCAATAGGCGGCCTCTGTCTTTTCAAGGGCGACATGGCTGACCGGCTTCACCTCGAAGGCACCCGGCCGGACGGCGAAGAGCGACAGGCGCTTGCCGTCCGCCTCCTCGATTGCCATTTCGACGCTCGGGCCAAAATCCGACGGGAAGATCTGCACATCGGCAACCTTCCAATCCTTGGGTAGGTCCGGCATCACGATTGCGGTCGCGGCGCGGATATCCTCGGCGCTATAGGCCGGCGCGGTCTGCGACGGGATGGTTTCGCGCAGCGCTGCCGTGCGATAGGCGCGTACCGCGTCCTCGACATAGGCCGGAGCTGGAACCGACGCATTGACTTCCGTTGCCGTGAAGGCGCCGAAGGAATTGTGCGCCACCCAGCCGGCGGCAAGCAGAATACCGACGGCAGCAATACGCTGCATCGAATGCAGGATGCGGCCATAGGAGAGGCCACGTTCCAGCCTGCGGGCGGCATCGCGCGTTTCGGCGCGGCCGAAGGCGCGTTCGCCGGCGAGCGCCAGCCGCAGCTCGCCCTTCATGCTCAGATCGGCCATGACCTTTGCGGCGATCGCCGGATTTTCGGAGAGATAGGACTCCACCTGGATGCGCCGTGCGACATCGAGCTCGCCGTCCACATAGGCGTCGAGATCGGCATCGATGATTGGATCAATCGCCTTCATTGCCGTCCCCTCCAACGAGTTTCAGATGCGCGATGCGCGGCGTCTTTTCCTCGAACTCGCGCAACTGGGCGCGGGCGCGGGAGATCCGCGACATCAGCGTACCGACAGGAATGCCGAGCGCATTGGCCGCTTCCTGATAAGACAGGTCCTCGATCGCCACGAGATGCAGCGCTTCGCGCTGCTCTTCCGGCAGGTCGAAGAAGGCGTCGCGCACCTGCTGCAGGCGCACGGCATGTTCCTGGCCTGCCGGCAGCGACTGTTCCGCCTCGACCGCCGCCTCATCGTGGCGGCGCGTCAGCGAGCGGGTCTGCCGCACGCGGTCGATATGGGCATTGTGCAGGATGGAAAGCAGCCAGGTACGCAGGTTTCCGCCGCTGCGGAAGCTCTTGCGCTTCTCGAAGGCTCGCAGCAGCGCATCATGCACCAGATCCTCCGCCTCGTCCGAATTGCGCACCAGCGAGCGCGCATAGCGGCGAAGCGCTGCGAGCTGACCGATGACATCGAAGGGGCGTTCTTTCCGTTCCATGATTGAGTATACGTAAGCATCGCGGATTTTATTCCGCACCCGTGCAGATTTTTTTCTTCGGCCGCGGCAGAAGGAAAGGTCGCTCGCCGGACAGCGCGAAAAACCTCCGCCGTCTGCGACAGCGGAGGCGGTGGCTTCGGTTATTGCTGTAGGATCAGCCCCTGCTGGGCATGATCCCGGGGTCAACCTTTTGGCATGATCCCCGGCTGGTCGGCCGGAAATTTGGCGATGTCCTGCACGCTGATATTGAGATGCTGGGCAACAAGGGCTGGCGGCGTATGGGTGAGCCACGAGGAGAGGCCGACTTCCTGATAGTCGGCCACCTTGAAGACGGCGACGAATTGAAGGTCCGTCTTGCCCGTATTTTCGATGATGTGGCCCTGGCTCCTTTTGACATAGCCGATATCGCCGGGCCGGAAATCGGCGGTCTGGCTGCGCGGGCCGGCATCGAAGACCGTCATGCGGCCTTCGCCCTTGATCCAGTACTGCCACTCGTCGGCATTCGGATGCCAGTGCATTTCCCGCACGGCGCCCGGCTTGATCGTCTCTATCGCTGCGGCAATCGTTTTGGAGACCTTGAAGATGCTGCTGTCGGCCAGCTGGATCGTGCCCGATGCATTCTGCTTGAGCGGCGCCGACGCTGCCAGCCGATAGGTGAAAGGATAGGGCGGCAGGCCGCCGGACGCGACCGCCTTCTGGTCGGCGGAAAGCGGACCCGGTTCCTTGCCCTGGAAGATCCAGAGGTCCTGCAGCGGGATGTTCCTGAACGTGTCCTGCGAGACGCCGAAATTCTTGGCGAGCAGGTCCGGCGAGGTATGCGCCAGCCAGTCGGTCAATAGCAGGGTGCCATATTCGGACTGGTCGCCCTCGTCGAAGACGATGACGAATTCGCAGCCCTCCGGTCCGAGCCCCTGCAGAGAATGCGGGAAACCGGCCGGAAAATACCAGAGATCGCCGGCCTCGACGTCCTGCACATAGGCGCGGCCCTGCGGATCGAGCACCGTTACCCGGCAGCGACCATTGGTCATGATCGCCCATTCGGCTGCCCGGTGCCAGTGCATCTCGCGGATGCCGCCGGGGCCAAGGCGCATGTTGACGCCCGAAACCGCCTCGGAAATGGCAAAGTCGGCCTTCGTCACCTGTCGCGCCCAGCCGCCGTTCTGGATGCGCTTGGCGGCATTGTTGAACGATCCCCAGAAGAGCTGCATGTCGCCGACATCGGTCGCCGGCGGGCTGTCGAAGGAGGGAAACTGGTCGCTGATGGCAGGGTTCTTCGGCCCAGGATCGGAAAGCCCTGCGGGATTGGCGTTGATGGCGCCTTCAGCCGGCTGGTCGGGATTGCCGAAGCTCGCCGCACGGGCGCCGCCCGCCGCAAGGGCGGTTCCCCCCATCGCTCCGAGCGCAAGGACCGTGCGTCTTGAGAGAGGTTCCATGGTTTTACTCCTTTCACGTCGATTGGGCTATTCCGCCGGCACCTGGTCTTGGGGCCGGGCGCCGGCAGGGGCACGTCGCCTGCCGCTGACGAACTGGCTCAGCCGTTCGAGGTAGAGGTAGACGACCGGGGTCGTGTAGAGCGTCATCAGCTGGCTGATGAGCAGGCCGCCGACCATGGCGTAGCCGAGCGGCTGGCGCAGTTCCGAGCCGGTGCCGTGGCCGAGCATCAGCGGCAGGCCGGCCAGAAGTGCGGCCGCTGTCGTCATGATGATCGGGCGGAAGCGCAGGAGACAGGCCTGGCGGATCGCGTCCTCCGGCGACAATCCCTGCTCGCGCTGGGCGGCAATGGCGAAGTCGACGATCATGATGCCGTTCTTCTTGACGATGCCGATCAGCAGGATGACGCCGATCAGCGCGATGACGGTGAAGTCGAAGCCGAAGGCCCAGAGCATGGCGAGCGCGCCGAGACCGGCCGACGGCAGCGTCGACAGGATCGTCAGCGGATGGAAATAGCTCTCGTAGAGCACGCCGAGGATCAGATAGATCACGGCAATCGCGGCAAGCACCAGCAGCGGCTCACTGGCAAGCGAACTCTGATAGGCCTGCGCATTGCCCTGGAAGGTGCCGATGACGGTCGCCGGCTTGCCGAGATCCGCCTCGGCCTTGCCGATGGCGGCGACCGCCTGGCTGAGGGCCGCGCCCTTCGCCAGGTTGAACGAGAGGGTAACGGCCGGGAACTGGCTCTGATGGTTGACGGCAAGTACGGCCGTCGGTTCCGTCGTCTGTGTGACGAGCTGGTTCAGCGGGACCTGTTCGCCGGTCAGCGGCGACTTGATGTAGAGGCCGTTGATCGCCAGCGGCGAATTCTGGAACTGCGGCGCCACTTCGAGAACCACATGGTAGCTGTTCAGGTCGGTGAAATACTGTGTGACCTGGCGCTGGCCGAAGGCATCGTAGAGCGTGTTGTCGATCGTCTGCGGCGCAATGCCGAAGCGCGATGCCTGGTCGCGGTCGATCGCCAGCGTCACCGTGGCACCGCCATTCTGCTGGTCGGTGGCGACATCGGTCAGTTCCGGCAGCGTCTTGAACTTGGCAAGCAGCCTGGCCGCCCAGTCGTCGAGTTCTCCCGCATCGCCGTCCTGCAGCGTATACTGGAACTGCGTTGCCGAGCTGCGCCCGCCGACATTGATATCCTGCGCCGGCTGCAGGAAAAGCTCCGCACCCTGCATCCCGGCAAGTTTCGGGCGAAGCCTGTTGATGATCTCGCTGGCCGAGGCATCACGCTCGCCTTCCGGCTTCAGGGTGATGAACATGCGGCCGGTATTGACCGTCAGCCCGGCTCCGCCGCCGACCGCCATGCCGACGCTGGCGACAGCCGGGTCGCTCGCCACGATATTGCCGGCCTCGATCTGATGGCGCGACATTTCGGCGAAGGAAATATCCTGCGACGCTTCGAGTATGCCGGTGATGAGGCCGGTATCCTGTATCGGGAAGAAGCCTTTGGGAATGTTGACGAACAGGAAGCCGGTCGCCGCCAGCGAGGCGAGGAAGGCCGCCATCGTCAGCCGGTGATGGCGAAGTGCCACGTCGAGCGTGCGGCGATAGCCAGAAAGAAGCCCGTCGAATATCCTTTCGCTGAGATTGTAGAGCCTGGCGTGGCGGGCGTCTTCTTCCGGCTTCAGGAAGCGGGAGCTCATCATCGGCGTGATGGTGAGCGACACGAGAGCCGAGACGACGATCGTCATCGTCACCGTGATCGCGAATTCCCGGAACAGCCGGCCGACGATGCCGCCCATCAGGAGCAGCGGAATGAAGACGGCGACGAGCGAGATGCTGATCGAAATGATGGTGAAGCCGATTTCCCGTGCGCCGTCGATGGCCGCCTCCTTCGGCGTCTTGCCCATTTCCATGTGGCGATGGATGTTCTCGACCATGACGATCGCGTCGTCGACGACGAAGCCGACGGCGATGCTCAATCCCATCAGCGAGAGATTGTCGAGGCTGAAGCCCGCGGCATACATCAGCGCCAGTGTGGCAAGAAGCGCAAGCGGCACGGTGACGCTCGGGATCACGGTGACCCAGACATTGCGCAGGAAGATGAAGATCACCATGACGACGAGGGCGATGGTGATGACAAGCGTCGTCTCGACATCCGCCACCGAGGCGCGGATCGTCGTCGTCCGGTCGCTGAGGACGGAAAGGTGGATCGCGGCCGGTGCGATCGCCTGGAGCTGTGGCAAGGCGGCGTGGATCGCATCGACGGTGTCGATGATATTGGCGCCGGGCAGCTTGAAGATCGGCAGCAGGATGGCCCGCTTGCCGTCGGCCCAGGCGGCCAGCTGATCGTTTTCCGGCCCGTCGATTGCCTGGCCGATATCGCCGATGCGCACCGGCGCGCCGTCGCGATAGGCGACGATCGCATCGTTCCACGGGGCGGCCTTCAGGAGCTGGTCATTGTCGTAGATCGTATAAGTATGTTCAGCACCCTGCACGCTGCCCTTCGGCGCGTTGCTGGTGATCCCGGTCACGGCGCTGCGGATATCCTCGAGCGAAAGCCCCATTTCGGCGATCTTGCCGGGATCGATCTGCAGGCGGACAGCGGGCTTCTGCTGGCCGAAGATCAGAACCTGGGAAACGCCGTCGAGCTGGCTGATATGCTGGGCAAGCACGCTCTCGGCAAAGTCGTCGACCTGCGTGAGCGGCAGCGTGTCCGATGTCAGGGCGAGAACCATGACGGGCGGATCGGCGGGATTGACCTTGCGATAGGTCGGCGGCGAGGGCAGGTCCGTCGGCAATTGTCCGCCGGCCGCGTTGATCGCGGTCTGCACGTCCTGGGCGGCGCTGTCGACGTCGCGCGACAGGTCGAACTGCAGGGTAATCGCGCTGCTGCCGAGCGTGCTCGTCGAGGTCATCTGGGTGACGCCGGGGATCTGGCCGAACTGCCGTTCCAGCGGCTGGGTGACTGTGGAAGCCATGGTTTTCGGATCGGCGCCCGGCAATTGCGTCGATACCTGAATGGTCGGAAAATCGACTTGCGGCAAAGGCGCGACCGGCAGGAGAGGGTAGGCGACGATACCGATGCCGAAGAGGCCGGCCATCAGCAGCGAGGCGGCAATCGGTCGCTCGATGAACCAGGAGGAGATCGACATCGCCTACTCCCTGCTGGCCGCTTGCGAGGCGGCCGGCTGTTGAACGGTGACGTGGGTTCCGGCATCCAGGCGATACTGGCCCGACGTGACGACCTGCTCGCCGCCATCAAGGCCCTTTTCGATGACGGCGCGGCCATTCTCGATCGGACCGGGACTGACCTTGCGGACCTGGGCAGCGCCGCCCGCATCGACAATGTAGACGAAGAAGCCGCCTTCTCCCCGCTGCAATGCAGCCGAAGGAACGGTGACGGCCTTGCGGATCGTCTGCTGCTTGACCCGCAGCATCACGAACTGACCCGGCCACAAGGCATCGTCCTTGTTGTCAAAGGTCGATTTGATGCGGATCGTGCCGCTTGCCTGGTCGATGACATTGTCGATCAGCGACAACGTGCCCGAGGCAAGCTGCTGCGACTGGTCCATCGACATGGCCGTCACTTCGACCGGGCCGGCCCTCAATGCGCCGCGCACGGCATCGAGATCATCCTCGCGCAGCGTGGAGATGACGGTGATCGGCTGCGTCTGGGTGATGGTGACGATCGGTGTCGTATCGGTCGTGTGGACCTCGTTGCCGGCGTCGATCCGCCGGATGCCCGTACGGCCGTCGATCGGCGAGCGGATCTCGGTATAGGAGAGCGAGACGTCAGCCGCTTCCTTGGCGGCCTGATCCTGCGCAAGCTCAGCCTCGGCGCTTGCCACCTGGGCCTGCTGCTCTTCCAGGGTTTCCTGCGTAACGATCTGCTGCTGCGAAAGCTTCTGATCCTTGACCAGCAGATACTGGGCATTGGCGAGATCGGCCTGGTCCTGCTTGATCTTGGCCGCGGCCTGGTCGACGGCTGCCTGGAAGGGGCGCGGATCGATGACGGCGAGAAGATCCCCTTTCCTGACGGCCTGGCCCTCGTCGAACATCACGCTCTGCAGCTCGCCGTCGACGCGTGTCGTGATGTTGACCGTATAGTTGGCCTGCACGGTGCCGAGACCGTCGAGATAGACAGGCACGTCGGCAACGGCCGGGGTGGCGACCTCGACCGGCACCGCCGGCGTGCGGGGCTCGGGCGCGGCAGCGGTTGGCTCCGTCCCCGCAAACCAGAAGGCGGCCGCCGACCCGCCGGCAATGGCGAGGATGGCGATGGCAGCCAGAGCGGCCGGGCGCCGGCGCTTGCGAGGCTCGATCACGGTGCGGATGGACGTCACGGCTGGCTCCATGGCTATGGGGTTGAAACACACCGATCTCGCCGCCGGGATCGGACGGCCTCGGGCGGGCTCTGCCGGGTTGAGGGGCTATGAAGCGGGGAGCGTGAAACCGCTGTCTTCTGCCGATCAATTCCGATGGAAAGAGGCTACGACCGGGCAGGGCTGCGCGCATCTATACGCAGGTCTAGTTGCCGTTCCCAAAAGGTATAAGCCCCGGCAGACGGAGAAAAGCAGCGGCGACGGCCGGAGGCGATCCGCCTGTTCAGCGCGCCGCCTGCACGGCTTGCGGCAGTGCCGCCGGCGGCCGCCTGTGAAAGTCGGGATGCAATGGCCCGAAGGGCATCGCGCCCAAGCCGGCGACAAGGGCAATGCCGGTGATCGCAAAGCAGAAGGACAGAATGAAGAGGTCGGCATAGGCAAGCACGCTTGCCTGCGCATGGACCGCCGTCGCGACCGTGGAGAGAGCCTCCAGCTCTGCACGCTGGCTGGTGCCGAACAGCGTCCCCAGCTTCGCCAGCGCTGTGTGGAGACTGTCCGACGATCCGGAAATCGGTCCGGTCAGGATATTGGAATGATACTGCTCACGCTGGCGCAGCCAGGTGTTCAACAGGCTTTGCGCCAGCTCGACGCTGCCGAGCCGGATCACCTGAATATAGGCGGAGACCGCGGTTGAGCGTTTCGGGTCGGAATTGGCGATCAGGTAGACGACCGTCGCGAAGAAGGCGAAGGATTGACCGGCCGTATGCAGAAGCACGACCGGCAGGAAGCTGAAGGGCGCCCATGAAACGGTCAGGTGCGATCCGAAGAGGGAGCCGAGCGACATGGAGGCCAGGCCCAGCATGATGCAGAGCCGCGCATCGATCCGCCGCAGCAGGAAGATCGCCAATGCGATGAGGAAGAAGACCGGGATGACCGCACCGAAAATATAAAGCTCCGAGATGGCGATCGGCCGCAGGCCGACGACCGACTGCAGAAAGCCGGGGATCGAAATCGAGGCGCCGGAACTCGAAAAGGTAAAGGCGATGATGATCGCATAGCCGATGCCGATATTGCGCGACAGGATCACGCTCGCATGCGCCCAGGGATTGGCGACGACACTTTCGTTGACGAGGAAGCCGACGAAGAGGATGGCGCCCCCCGCCAGCAGCGAGGTGACGATGCCGGAATTGAACCAGTCGAGCCGGTTGCCCTGATCGAGACCGACATAAAGCATGGTCATCGAGCATCCGAGCAGCATCATGCCGCCCCAGTCCGCTCCTTCAAGCAGGCTGAAATTGATCCCTTCCTTCGGGGCGCCGGCGACAAGGAGAAGGGCAATGATCGGCGTGACGATCACATCCTGCCAATAAAGCCATTGCCAGCCGAGATAGTCGTCGTAGAGGCCGACCAGCACGAAGCCCAGATTCTGCGACAGCGGTACGCGCAGGGCGTAGATCGAAAGGCCGATCAGCCAATACTTCATGTCGAGATTGCGGAAGATCACCATGATCGTGGCGGGTATGAAGACGCCGAGCAGAAGGGCTCTTGCCGCATGCAGCGCAAAGAGCAGGCTTGCGTCATGGACCATGGGAATGGCCAGCGAAATGCAGGCATAGACCAGCGTCGTCGGGATCATTACCCGTCGCACCCCGAAGACCGTCGCAAGCCAGGCCACCGCCGAGGAAATGAGGATCTGCGGAGCATTGGCAACAGTGCTGAGCCAGGAGGCTTCGTCGAAGCCCAGCGAATAGGCGCCGCGGATATCCGGCAGGCCGACGGTGAAAACGCGCGTGTCGAAGCCGACCACGAAAGAGGCGAGCAGCAGGGCCGCGACGATGAACAGCGGATGGCTGGCCGTCGTGCCACGGGTCAGCGGGCCAAAGGCGCGTGGGGCCGTGCTCATCGATCGGGGTCCGGCCGGGTATCGACGGTCACGACCGCAGACATTCCGGGCCTCAGCCGATCAACCAGCGGCTGGCCCGGATCGAAGACGATCTTGACCGGGATGCGCTGGACGACCTTGGTGTAGTTTCCGGTCGCATTGTCGGGCGGCAAGAGGGCGAAGATCGAGCCGCTGGCCGGCGACAGGCCGATAACCTTGCCATGCAGCGTCTGGCCGGGAAAGGTGTCGATGGTAACGTCCGCGGATCGGCCGGGCGTGATCCGGGAGAGCTGCGTCTCCTTGAAATTCGCGGTGATATAGACGCTCGGAAGCGGAACTTCCGAGACGAGGCCGGTGCCGGCCGCGACGAAATCGCCTTCATGGACAAGCCTGCGGCCGATCACGCCGTCGAAAGGTGCATATATCCGGGAATAGCCCTGGTGGATCAGGGCCGTGTCCAGCGCAGCCTGGGCGGCATCCACCTGCGCCTGCAGCAGCGGCGATTGACCGTTCAGCACGTTCAGCTGCGCCTTCTGCTGCTCGATTGCGGCGGCAGTCGATTTGACCGAGGCTTCGGCCTGCAGATAGGCCGCCTGCGCCTGCTGCAGCAATTGCAGGGAGGTTGCGCCGCCCAGGCTCTCCTGGCGGTGGAACTCCTGCTCGGTCTGGGTCTGCTGCGCCTCGGCCGACGCGTTTTGCGCCTCGGCAACCTCTATGACGGCCTTTTGCAATGCGATCTGGTTTGCGAGGTTGGCAAGCGATGCATTCGCGGCGGCCAGATTGGCCCTGGAGGCGGCGACTGCCGCATCATATTCGCGCGGGTCGATCTCGGCGAGCAGCTGGCCCTTCGTGACCCGCTGATAGTCGGCGACCGGAGCGCTTCGGACGATGCCGCTGATCTGGGCGCTCAGCGTCGAGGCATCGGTGCCGACCATGGCGTCGTCGGTCGATTGATGTGATGCACCTGCCACCCAGCGGTTCCAGTCTGCGGTGGCGACCGCCACTCCGCCGCTGACGAGCGTGACGGCAAGAAGGGGAACGGCAAGCCGTCTCAACGACACGACGCTTGCCGGGGAGGGAGCGGCCGGCGCTTCCGGCAGCTGGGGTGAACGGGCAGGCTCGGACGGGCTCAGGCTGGTGATCGCAATCTGGCTGACCATGGGAACCTCACTTTTCGCCGCGGTTTGCAGATGGTTTCGTGCGGAGACGGACCGGGGCCGGTGCGAAGGAAATGTGGCCGGTGCCATCTGCCTGCAGCCAGTAGCCAAGCGCCATGAAGACGGCACCGCCGATGAGGTTGCCGAGCGTGACCCAGACGAGATTGTGGACGGCGGCAAAGAGCGTGATATTGGCCGGATGGTCGCCCATCAGCGCCATCGAGAAGGTGAACATATTGGCGACGCTATGTTCGTAGCCGGCGGCAACGAAGATGGTGATCGGCCAGAAGATCAGCATGATCTTGGCCGCGGCGTTTTCGGTGCGTCCCGCCATCCAGATGGCGAGGCAGACAAGCCAGTTGCAGAGAATGCCGCGGGCAAGAAGCTCCAGCGAACCGGCCGACATCTTGGCCGAGACGATGGAGAAGAACGCCTGGCTTCCGTCACCCAGAAGCACGCCGCCGCCGGCCAGATGGAACAGGCCGGCAAGCACCATGGCGCCGATCAGATTGCCGATCCAGGCCGTTGCCCAGACAAGCAGCATATCGGCAATATTGCTGCGCCGCGTCAGCACGGAAAGCGGCATATACATGGCCGTTCCGGTAAAAAGCTCGCTGCCGGCAAAGACGACGATCGTCAGGGCAGAGGAAAAGACCACGCCCATGACAAGGTGCGCCCAGGCGGGATCGGCATGTGCGCCGGCGGTGAACATGATGATATCGCCGAAACCGATATAGGCTCCTGCCATGGCTGCCCCGATAAGGAAGGCAGCAAAGTGGTGACGGACGGTATCGGCTTTTTCTTCACCGGACTGGGCGAAGTGATCAATCAAATCCTGATACATGACGGCAGCTCGCGTGTTGTGACGATCGAACCGGGCTTCGTCCGGAACGACCAAACGTTAATCACGCGGGCTGCAGAGCTGAATCATACCTACGTTTAGACCGCCTGCCGATAGGTTCAGGTGCGCCCCGCCGTTGCGGGCCTGCCTCTTCGCATTAGATCCGCCAAGCGAAAAGAAAAATGGCCGCCTCCGATATGCGGAAGGCGGCCACTTGCGGATCCTCGGGCAATCCGTGGCTTCGGGCGGAGGGGAGGGACACCGGGAAGCTCAACCGAGATTTCTATCGCCCGTCAGGAGGAGGCTTCGGGCGATGGGCAGGACGTTACGCCGATCCGCGAGCCTGCGGAACTAAACTTACGTATTGGTCCGCCTGGACAAGCAGGCGATGTCATGCCGCTTCGTCTTCGCGCCGCATGAAAGTCCAAACAACTCGGCTCGCACTGCTCCTGGCGGAAACCCGAATAGCCATAAGAGTATCTTGCCTGATGTCTGTGGCTTTTATGTAGCCGGCTCAAATAATCGGACCGAGGCGGCCGGGCAGGTCTCCATATTTCCGCTATTCGCGGTCATTTGCACTTCCCCGGGATGGATCGGCCTGCTAACTAGGACTGCATTTACTGGGGGATATATGCATGCCTCGAAGAGGATACGCTCAGCTTGGGCAAGCTGTTTGTAAGACCGTAAATCCTGCTGTCGTGAGATCGGTCAGCAGATAGTGAGCTCCGAAAGTATCCTCCTTCCACCGCTTGAGGAAAGCCAGGCGGGCCGGCGATCACTGCTCGCGCGGATCAGCAGCAGCCTCACCGCTGCGAGCCTGTTCCTGGCATTCTATTTTGTCGTCAATATCGTGTTTCGGATCGCGCTTCCCGACACGCTTGGTCTCGACGAATCCGAGCAGGCCTTCTTCTCGCAATATCTCTTCCTGGGCTATGGTCCCCAGCCGCCCTTCTACAACTGGCTGCAATATGCGGTCGTCTCGGTTGCCGGCCTGTCGATCTGGACGCTCGCAATCCCGAAGAACATCCTGCTTTTTCTCTGTTATGTGCTCTATGGGCTCGCCGCGCGGGAGGCACTGAAGGACAAGGTGCTTGCGTCGGTCGCGATGCTGAGCCTCATCACCCTGCCGCAGGTTGGCTTTCTGGCACAGCGCGAGCTGACCCATACCGTGGCGCTGCTTGTCGCAACCGGGCTCTTTCTCTACAGCCTGTTCAGAACCCTGCAAAGGCCGACGCTCGCCTCCTATCTCCTGGTCGGCATTGCTGCCGGCATCGGCGTGATCTCGAAGTATAATTTTGCCATTCTGCCGGCCGCCGCCTTGCTCGCGGTCCTGGCCGATAAGGAATGGCGGCGCCGTCTGTTCGATTGGCGCATGCTTGCGGCGATTGCCGTCGGCCTCCTGATCGTCCTTCCGCACGCCTTCTGGCTGCTGGACAATATCGACAGCGCGTCGTCCGCCACCCTGCAGCGGATGACGGCCCGGCACGAGGCGTCAAGCACGATCCTGCGTATCGGCCAGGGGCTTGTCTCCCTCGTCGTTGCGGTCATCGGCTTCTCGGCCCTGCCGACCGTCCTTTTCGCCGCCGCTTTCCGCCGCGATTTCTTCCGGGCGCTCACGGCAACCAGCCCGATGATACGCCTGATCGAACGGATGATGGCGGCAAGCCTGCTTGCCGTCGCCCTCGTCGTCGTTGGCGGTGCAAGCCATATTCATGAGCGCTGGCTCGATCCCTTCCTGCTGATCCTGCCCGTTTATCTGTTGCTGAAAATGCAGGCCGCGGGCTTTGATCTGTCTGCCGGGATACGCCGTTTCCTGCCTGTTGTGCCGGTGGCGATGGTTATCATCATTACGGTGCTGACGCTGCGGATCGTGGGGGCTCAACATGTGGGGAGCTATCCGATCCTGAACGCGCCGATGGTCCGGTTCGCCTCGGAACTGACTGCCGCCCGCCAGCCCGTCCTGATCATCGCGTCCAGCAAATATCTTGCCGGCAATTTCCGTCTGCAATTGCCCGACGTGCCGACCGTGCTGCCGGACTTTCCCGATCCGGCATTGCCCGACTATGCCAATGCGAAAGGACCTGTTCTCGTCCTCTGGCGCGGGCGCAGCGAAACGGACGCAACGATACCGGCGGATTTTGCAGCGCGGCTTCAGGCGGCAGGCATCGAGCTGCCGCAGACAAACACGCTTGCTCTGCCCTATCTCTTCGGACATCCGAACCACAAGTTCGCCATCGGCTATGCCTGGATCGAGGGCGGAGCGACATAGCCGGGCTGCAATCCCAAGTTTTGCCAGGACGACATCAGCGATTTTTCAAAACTGCGCAGCCTGAAAGCGTGAGTTGCGAGCGCTGGTGCAGGCTTGCCGGGAGTATATCGCGACAGGCCGCAAGAAAATCTGTCGCTTTCCACTGTTGCACAGCTGTTCAACTGTCGACACAGCGGTCCGGGCGATTGTTTGTGACAGTTACATGACAGAGTATGGCCCCGCTGATTTGCAGGGGAATACACACAATGAAAGAAAAAAAGCGGGTCTACGAGGCTCTCGTGGACGGCGCCATGGAAGGTCTGGTGGGCGATGCGCTTTATGATTTTGTCCGCAAACGCTGCCCCAAAGCCTCCAGTAAGAAGATCGTTCGTGCCTCGCTGCTGGCGCTGACCGATCCGCATCTGAGGGACCGAAATATCCTCGACGTCATCTACGCGCTGGCAATCAAGCACCGGCTGGACGACACGACGGTCGAGGACGAACATGATGAGGAGGCCGAGGAGAGGGAAACCTCCGACACGGCCGGCAAGGACCAGCCGCCGCTTTCCTGAGCAGACAGGGCGGGAGATGACGGGGCTCAGGGGGCGCTGTCGGAGAGCTCTTCGAGGATCGGGCAGTCCGGACGATCATTGCCGTGGCAGGCATGAACGAGATGTTCGAGCGTGCGCCGCAATTCCGTCAGCTCGCGGATCTTCCGGTCGATTTCCGAAAGCTTCGCTTCGGCAATCCCCTTGACGTCGGCGCTTGCCCGGCTCTTGTCCTCGTATAGCGCCAAGAGCTGACGGCACTCCTCCACCGAGAAGCCGAGGCCACGCGAGCGCTGCAGGAAACGCAGCTTGTGCACGTCCGAGGCCGCATAGTCGCGATAGCCGTTTCCGCCCCGGTCGGGGCGGATCAGGCCGATATCCTCGTAATAGCGGATGGTCTTTGAAGGCAGGCCGGACTGTTCAGAGGCTTCGCCGATGTTCATCGTCTGGTTTCCTACAGTTTTTCCACTCTCAGCCTCAGCGCATTGCCGATGACGGAGACCGAGGAGAGGCTCATGGCGGCCGCCGCGATCATCGGCGAGAGCAGCAGGCCGAAGATCGGGTAGAGCACGCCCGCCGCGACGGGGATGCCGAGCGCATTATAGCCGAAGGCAAAGCCGAGATTCTGGCGGATGTTGCGCATCGTCGCTTCGGCGAGCCGCCTGGCGCGGACGATTCCGTTGAGATCGCCCTTCACCAATGTAATGCCGGCACTTTCCATCGCAACATCGGCACCCGTGCCCATGGCGATGCCGACATCGGCGGCGGCCAGCGCCGGCGCATCGTTGACCCCATCACCGGCCATGGCGATGACAGCACCTCTTGCGCGGAGTTCATCGACCAGCGCCTTCTTGTCCTCGGGCAGAACATCGGCGCGGACCTCGTCGATCCCGAGGCTTTTGGCCACGGCGCGTGCCGTGCGTTCATTGTCGCCGGTCGCCATGATGATCTTCAGGCCGCTGTCATGCAGTGCCCTGATGGCCGCAGCCGTCGTTGGCTTGATGCGGTCGGCGACGGCGACAAGGCCCGCCAGACGACCGTCGAGGGCGACGAACATGACGGTCTTGCCGTCCCCGCGCAGCGCCTCGGCCCGGTCTGAAAGCGCTGCCGGATCGATGCCGAGATCGGCGAGCATGGCGGCGTTGCCAAGCGCGACCGATGCGCTGCCGACCGTGCCTTCTACACCCTTGCCGGTCCTTGCCTGAAAACCTGTGACGTCGCTGAGGGTGAGCCCGCGTTTTTTCGCGCCCGAGACGATTGCCTCGGCGAGCGGATGTTCGGAGCCGCGTTCCAGGCTTGCGGCAAGCGCCAGCAGATGTTTTTCGTCAGTTCCGCCCGAGGGGACGACGTCCGTCAGTCTGGGCTTGCCTTCGGTCAGCGTGCCCGTCTTGTCGACGATCAACGTATCGACCTTTGAGAAACGCTCCAGCGCTTCCGCATCCTTGATCAGCACGCCTTCCTGCGCGCCGCGCCCGGTGGCGATCATGATCGACATCGGCGTTGCGAGGCCGAGCGCGCAGGGGCAGGCGATGATGAGCACGGCGACGGCGGCGAGCAGCGCGTTGGCCAGCCGCGGCTCCGGCCCGACAAAAGACCAGACGAGGAAGGCTGCGACGGCGGCTGCAACGACAGCCGGAACGAAGATCGCCGAAACGCGGTCGACGGCACCCTGGATCGGGGCGCGCGAGCGCTGCGCCTTCGCCACCATATCGACAATGCGGGACAGCGTCGTATCGGCACCGACCTTTTCGGCAGTCATGATGAGCGCGCCGTTCCCGTTCATGGTGCCGCCCGTCAGTGCGTCGCCCTTCGCCTTCTCGACCGGCAAGGGCTCACCGGTGATCATCGATTCATCGACGGTCGATTGCCCCTCGATGACGGAACCGTCGGCGGGTACGCGTTCACCGGGGCGTACGCGCAACCGGTCGCCGGTCACGATCTCGTCAACAGGCACGTCGCTTTCGCTGCCGTCGGCATTGACGCGGCGGGCAGTCTTGGGTGCGAGATCGAGCAGGGCGCGGATGGCAGAGCCGGTGCGCTCGCGTGCCTTCAATTCCAGTACCTGCCCGACGAAGACAAGCGCGACGATGACGGCAGCCGCCTCGAAATAGACAGGCACGGAGCCGCCGTGGCCGCGGAAACTGTGCGGAAAGAGATCGGGCGCCAGCGTCGCCACGACGCTGTAGAGATAGGCGGTGCCGACGCCGAGGCCGATCAGCGTCCACATGTTCGGGCTGCGGTTGACGAGCGATGCCCGGGCACGGCGGAAGAAGGGAAGGGCTGCCCACAGCACGACCGGCGTCGCCAGGAGCATTTCGACATAGCTCGCCAGCGGCTCACCGAGTGCCTCGCGCGGGAAGGCGAGCTCGATCATCGGCCCCATGGTGAGGATGAGGAGCGGGGCGGCCAGAAGAGCGCTGATCCACAGCCGGCGCGTGAAATCGACGAGTTCCGGGTTCGGCCCCTCATCCTCGGGCGGAATGCCCATCGGCTCCAGCGCCATGCCGCATTTCGGGCAGTCGCCGGGATGGTCGCTGACGACCTCGGGATGCATGGGGCAGGTATAGAGCGAACCCTTCGGCACGGCCGCTGCCGCAGGCTTCCTTCCGTCGCGGTAGTTTTCGGGGGCGGCTTCGAATTTCGCCTTGCAGCCGGCCGAGCAGAAGTAGAATTTCTCGCCCTCGTGTTTCAGGAAATGCCTGGCGCTGGCGCGGTCGACGCTCATGCCGCAGACCGGGTCCGTCGCGGTGAGGTAATCCTGCGGCGTTGCCTCGAATTTCCTCCGGCAGCCATCGCAGCAGAAATGGTAGGTGTGTCCTTCATAGTCGAGGGACGGTTTGCCGGCATCGGGATCGACCGTCATGCCGCAGACGGGATCGCGCACGACGGTCTCTGCGGGTTTTCCTGCGGGTACTCCCGCGTCATGGTGGTGATGGTCGTGACCGTGATGACGATGATCGTGCTTGTTATCCATTATGCTGCGCCTTTCATGCCTTTCTGGCATCCGGACAGCTTTATGAACCTTCCAGCAACTGGAAGGTCAACAGTTTTTTTGCCAGTGCGGATTTTTTCGCCTGCGCTCAGGCCGGAACGATCAGCGCCGCCGGCTGGTCCCCGAGCAGCGCGGCAAGCAAGATCCTGCTCCCCGGCTCCAGCATCTTGCCGGTCAGCAGGTCGGCCTTGAGGCCGTGAAGGGGGGAGGGCACGGCAATGGCCGTATCGGCCCAGAATTCCGGGCCGGCGAAGAGCACACCGGGGTCGAGCCAGCCGAACATCAGCCGCGGCGCGACCGTGATGGCGAAGTTCTCGTGATGCAGGCGGGCAAAGGCGACGACATGATCGCTTCTGGCCCCATCGACGGCAAGCGGCAGGTAATCCCCGTCCGTGAAAAGCCGGCTGCGTTCCAGGCGAAGCCCGAGGCCGATCTGGATGATGCGCTGTTTCAGTGCCGCGGCCTGCAGCCTTGCCAGCGGCCCGCCCTCGGCAAGCCAGCCGCTCAAGGTCTCGAAATCCGGCGGGCGCCTGTTATCGGGATCGACGAAACTGAAATCGAAGCCCTCTGCCCCCTGATAGATATCGGGGATGCCCGGCGCCGTCAGCTTGATTAGCGTCTGGGACAGGCTGTTGACATAACCGGCCTCGATAAAGGGCTGCAGAACGCGAGCGAAATCGTCGATGAATGCGTCGTTATCGGGTGAGACAAGGGCAGCGGCATAGGCGAGGACCGCTTCTTCATAGGCACTGTCCGGCGCCGTCCAGGCGGTGCGCAGCTTGGTTTCGCGAACGGCCTTTTGCGCATAGGCGGTGAAGCGTTCGTGCAGCGCGGCAAATTGGCGGCGGTCGAAATCCTCGGGCCAGGCGCCGGCAAACGCCTGATAGAGCATCCATTCCAGATTGGGCTCCGGCGCCGCGCCATCCGGCAGCTCGACGCGGTTGTTTTCATTCAGTCGGCGCCAATGTCCGACGGCGTCGGCAAAGACGCCGGCGCCTTCGCTGACAGCATAAAGCCGCGCCCGCGCATCCTCCCCGCGTTTGGTGTCGTGCGTCGACGTTGACAGAAGGCCCGAAGGCTGGGAGCGTGCGCGGTCCTGCATGAACTGGTGAAATGCCTCGATGCCGCCGGTCACGTGATCCGGCTCGCCGCCGACCTCGTTTACCGCCAGCAGCCGGTTGTAGCGGTAAAACAGCGTATCCTCCATTGCCTTTGCCATGACGGGACCGGAGAGCTGCTGAAACCGGATGCGGAACTCGCGGGCCGTCTCGTTGTCATGCCTGCCTTCGAGAATGGCAGCGACGCTCTGCAATGGCTGCGCGTGGTCCAGATAGCCCGCCGCCGCCATCTCGGCTTTCTTCAGGATATCCCTATCCCGCGCGTCGAGCGGGCCGTCGGCTCCATAGGTGCGATAGACGGAGAAGGCGATCAGAAGCTCTGAGATCGCGCCGGCAATTTCCTCTTTCGACAGTTCGGGAAGGAGGCCGGCTGCGATGCGGACGAGGCGGGCCGTCTCGCCGGCGAAGTTCCGTTCGACCATCAGCCGCTTCGCCGCCCTCCGGGCGGCCGCGAAATCGCCGTTGCCATCCGCCAGCCGGCGATAGGCTTCATCGAGTTTGCGTAAGCCATTGCCCTCCACGAAGAGCCCGCTCAAGGCCGTAATGAACTCGTAGCCCGTCGTTCCCTGTACCGGCCAGTCGGCGGGCAAGGCCTCACCTGGGCCGAGGATCTTCTCGACCACGATAAAGGTGTCCGCGCCGACAGCCTCCCGCAGGCGATCGAGATAGGCTCGCGGTTCTGCCAGACCGTCGATATGGTCGATGCGCAGGCCCTGCACCTGGCCCTGACGCACGAGATCGAGAACCAGCCGGTGGCTCGCCTCGAAGACTCCGGCATCCTCGACCCGCAGGCCGACCAGTCCCGTCACCTCGAAGAACCGGCGGTAGCTCAGACGTTCCGAAGCCTCCTGCCAGCGCAGAAGCTGCCAGTGCTGCAGTCCGTGCAATCGCGTCATGAAGGCCTGGTCTTTTGAGATCTCCGCGAGCCTTTCGCTCAGCCTTGCAAGATCACCGGCCTCGAAGATCCTGTCGCGCAGGCGGCGATGCGGCTCTTTGCCGTCACCGGAAGCCGTCAGTTCCGCCATCCCGGCAAGGACCGGGTCATCCGCTTCCGCAGAGAGCAGAGGATAGCTTTCCATGCTCAGTGGAAAGAGCGTGTCGCAATAGCCGATCGCCAGATTACCATGCGCCTCGTCGATGGTGATCGCCAGTTCGCCGGCAGCAAGGCAATCGGCGAAACTCCCGCCAAGCTGCGGCAAGGTCAGCCGCTCGCTCCAGTCTATGTCGAAATAGCCTGCAAACGGGCTATGCCTGCCGAACTCCAGGACGCTGCGCCACCAGGCATTCTCCAGTGAAGCGGCCATATGGTTCGGTACAATGTCGAGGATCAGGCCCATGCCCGCTTCCGACAGTGTCTGCGTCAGGCGGTCGAAGCCTGCTCTTCCGCCAAGCCCCGGGTCGATCTCGTTGGGATCGGTTACGTCGTAACCATGCGTCGATCCGCTGGCCGCCGTGAAGACCGGCGAGGCATAGAGGTGGCTGATGCCGAGCGACTTCAGATAGGGTACGAGGGCGCAGGCGCGATCGAAGGTCATGCCGTTGCGAAACTGGACCCGATAGGTCGCGGAGGGGAGCGTCATGGGGTCATTTTGCCGTTTGGAGGAGACATCTTCCAACGGTTGTGAGGCGCTTTTGTTCCTCCCTCAGTCGACGAAGATGCCGACGCTTGCCGCTCGTCCCATGGAATCGATCACCGTCAGCTTGGAATAACCGCCACCATCCGGCATCCAGCTTTGCGTGCGCCGGCGGGAGAGATCGGGCAGCGGCTTGCCGTTGGCAAGCCAGCGGAACGGCGCGCGCCCGCCCTGAAGCTTGAGCATCAGCGGCGTCAGATCGCCCGCCTTTGCCCCAAGGTCGACATGGGCGCCCTCCGGCGGATAGACGATCTGGGGCGACGGCTCGCGTCCGGAAGCGGCGACCAGCCCGTTGGCATTGACGGCAAAACGGCGCTGGCTGAACGGCAGGTCTGCCTGGGCGATGCGCACGGCCCCTGCCGGTGCGCGCGGCAGCGGTGTCGTGGCGACGCCGGATTTCGCGAGCGCCTCGAAGAGAATGGGTGCGGCTGTGCCATAACCCGTCAGACCGGGTACGGCGCTGTTATCGGGCCGACCGACCCAGACACCCAGCACGTAGCGTCCGTCGTAACCGACCGACCAGGCATCGCGATAGCCGTAGCTCGTGCCGGTCTTGTAGGCGACGCCGCGTTGCGCTGCGCCGGCCGGCGGTATGACGCCCGAGAGTATGTCGGCGACATTCCAGACCGCGACCGGCTCCAGCAAGGGTTCACCGTCGATCTTGCCTGGCTCGCTCTTCACGCCGTCGCCGATCCTGACCGGCTGGCCGCGATTGGCAAGCGCCGTATAAAGCTGGACGAGATCCTTCAGCGTGATACCGACGCCGCCAAGGCCGATCGCCAGGCCCGGCGCCTCGTTCGGCGGCAAGGTCGGGCGCACCTCGGCACGGCGGAAACGCACCATGAGCCGTGACGGGCCAACCGCATCGAGCAGCTTGACCGCCGGCACGTTGAGGGAAAGCTGCAGGGCCTCGCGCACCGTCACGTCGCCCTGATAGCTCATGTCGAAATTGCGCGGCCGATAGCCGAAGAAATCGGCCGGCCGGTCCTCGATGATGGTTTCCTGGCTCACCAGCCCCTGTTCGAAGGCAAGGCCGTAGATGAAGGGTTTGAGCGTCGAGCCCGGCGAGCGGCTGATGCGCGTCATGTCGATCCAGCCGGAGCGGCTGGCATCGAAATAATCGGCCGAACCCACCTCGCCGACGATCTCGCCGGTTCCGGCGTCCGCCATCACCATGGCGAGCGACAGCTTCGGTCCGAGTTTCATCGTCGCGGCACGCGCGACGGATTCGAGACCGGTCTGGACCTGCTTTTTCAGCGTCGTGCGGTGCTCTACCGCCTTCGGGTCCTTGCGCAGGGCTGCCTCGGCAACATGCGCGGCAAGGGCCGGAAGCTGCAGCCTGCGGGCGGGAATGGCGACACCCTCGGCGCGCTCGGCCTCACCATCGCCGACGACCGCGGCCACCGCGATGCGGTCGAGCACCCGCTTGCGGGCCGCTTCCGCCGCCTTCAGATTTCTGTCCGGGCGGCGTTTTTCGGGCAATTGCGGCAGGGCGACCAGAAGGGCGGCCTCTGCCACGGTCAGCCGTTTCGGCTCCTTGCCGAAATAGGCAAGGCTTGCGGCGCGCACGCCTTCCAGGTTGCCGCCATAGGGCGCATGGGTGAGATAGAGATCGAGGATCTGTTCCTTGGAAAGCCGCCGTTCGATCTGCACGGCGCGCGCGATCTGCAGCAGTTTTGCCGAAAGGGACCGGCTTTCGCGCGGCTCGATCAGCCTTGCCACCTGCATGGAGAGCGTCGAGGCGCCGGACACGATGCGGCCGTTGCTGACAAATTGCAGCGCCGCGCGCCCGAGCGCCCAGACATCGATGCCGGCATGCTCGTAGAAGCGCTGATCCTCATAGGCGACCAGCATGCGGACGAATAGCGGATCGACATCGGAGACGGCGGTCTTCAGCCGCCAGCGCCCTTCCGGTGTCGCAAAGGCGCGCAGCAATTGCCCGTCGGCATCGAGCACTTCGGGCGAGACGGAGACGGCCTGTTCGAGCGGCGGCGGAAAGGCCCGGTCGGCGGCTTCAAGCGCAAAAAGCCCGGCGCCGGCAACGACAATGCCGGCTGCAGTCCCGATCGCAAGCTTGCGCCACCGTCTCATTGTTGAGCCGCAACCACCTCCATCTTGCCGGTCGCCGTGCGGGCAGACATATCGGGACGATACATGTCCTCGACGGTCGCTGCCGGATGGTCGTAGACGCCGGGAGTGACGGCGCGCACGACATAGGCGACGTTGAAATCGCGTGCCGCATTTTCAGTACGGTTGAAGGCGGCGACGAAGCGATCGTAGCGGAATTCGGTATGAGCGGCGGACATTTCGCCGAGCCAGTCGAAATTCGTCATCTGGGCGCTGTCGACAAGGCTCGGATTGTCGATCTCGAAACCGGCCGGCAGCAGATCGGTGATGACGATGCGCGAGGCCCAGTCGTTCTGCTCGGTCACATGAAGGACGACGACATAACGCTCGTTCTGCTGCGCCTCACTGACATTGGCCTCTTCGCCGTCGAGCGTGTAATAGCTGCGCTCGATGGTAAAGCCGTTACCACCGGCCGGCAGGGGCTTGACGGGGGCGGCGACCGTGGTGACGACGGCCGAGACCGTGTCGCCGGTGGCGCTCGTCAATGTCAGCGGATGGTCGATCAATGCGTCACCCGTCATCTTCGCCATATAGGCGCCGGTCCGCTCGGCGCCATTGACGTTGATCTTCAGGTCGTCGTCGCCGTTTTGCAGGGCGCGTGCGGCAAGCAGCATCCAGGCCTGTTCCTGAGTGCTCGTATATTTGCTGCGGTCCCATTCGCGGGCGACCGCCTTGGCAAGCTCGGGAATGACGGGCGGAACCGGCCGGCTCTCGGCCGCAAGCGCCAGGATCGCGGCGCCATCGCGCAGCACCGAGCCGTAGTCGGTGCGCGAGAAGTTCACGCGGGTGACCATCGACTGTTGCGACATCTGCAGCGCGTCTACGAAAATGTTTTTCGAACGCATTGCATCGCCATAGAGCGCCAGTGCCGCGGCGATATGGGCCTTGGCAAGCGGTGTCGGGAAATCGTTGATCATCGTGTCTGCATAGTAGCGCAGGTCGCTGACGGCAGCCTTCTTGTTGCGGGCAAGCACGTAGAGGGCATAGGCGATCTCATCGCCCTTGCCCTTCACGTCCGTCGTGTAGGAAAGCGAATTCTGCAGATTTTCCAGCGCCTGCACCAGTGCGCGCTCCGGCACGTCGTATTTCTGCTCGCGGGCGCGCGTCAGGAAATCCGTGACGTAGGAATCGAGCCAGAGATCGCCGGAATCCGGTCCCCACAGGCCGAAGCTTCCCGCATAGGCCTGGTAGGAAAGCACACGGTAGATCGCATCCTGCACGCGCTTGTGGATATCGTCATCCGTTTCATCCATGCCGGCCTGCTTGGCGACCTCGGCAAGATAGAGCAGCGGCAGCGCGCGGCTCGTCGTCTGCTCGGCGCAGCCGAAGGGATAACGATCGAGCGTCATCAGCAGGGCCGGAATGTCGAAAGCGGCGGAGCGCGTGACGTTGACGCTGATCGAGGCACCCGGCAGCACGCTGTCGGCCAGCAGGTTCTTGTCGATCGTCAGGCTTTTGCCGGGCGCAAGCGCGATGACGCGCCGTTCGGTGACCGGCAGCGACGACGGCCGCACCGGCACGTCCACGACCTGATCGAGCGACAGGCCCTGATCGTTTGACAGGTTGATCGCCACGCGGCCAGCGCCCGGCTCGCCGCCGATCAATGTCAGCGTCAGGTCGGACCTGGCACCGGCCTCGAGCTTCAGGGTCTGCTCGGCCGGCCCATCGATGCTGAGCGCGCTATTGCCCGTCAGCGTCAGTTTGTAGTCGCCGGCCGGCGCATCGGTATTGGCGATGTCGAGGCGCAGGTTGGCTTTGTCCCCCGGAGCAAGGAACTTGGGCAGGCTTGCGGTGACGACGACGGGATCGCGGATGATGACATCCCGGGCAGCGTGGCCGACACCGGTCTTCGTCCAGGCAACGGCCATGACGCGTGCCGTGCCGTTGAACTGGGGAATATCGAAACTGACCTTTGCCTTGCCCTCGGCATCGAGCCTGACCGGACCGGCGAAGAAGGCGACGAGCTTCTGCGTCGGCGGGCTTGCCTGCAGCGCGATCGCGCCGCCGTCGCCGCCGGTGCGCAGCTTGCCGGTCGCACCCAGCGAGCCGTCGATCAGCCGGCCATAAAGGTCGCGGATTTCAAGGCCGAGCTGGCGCTGACCGAAATACCAGTCTTCAGGGTTCGGCGGTTCGTAGCGCGTCAGATTGAGAATGCCGACATCGACGGCGGCAACCGTGACATAGGCCTCCTCATTGGCGCCGGCGCCGGCAACCTGCAGGCCGATATCGAGCGGGGCGCGCGGCAGCATCTTTTCCGGCGTGTCGATCCTGACCTGCAGTGCGCGGTCGGCCGGATCGACCTTCAGCCACTTGATGCCGATCGAACGCGCCGGCATGTGGGTGTCGAGGGAATCGCCCGGGCGGAAGAGGGTCGCGGTCACATAGGCGCCGGCACCCCAGTCGGCGGTAACGGGAATATCGACCTCGCCGCCGGCCTCGCCCACAGTGGCGTTCTCAACGGCAATCAGCTTTTCCGTGCCGGCCGTGATCATCAGTTCGCCGCCATAGCGCGACGTCACTTTCAGCTTGGCAGTCTCGCCAACCTTGTAACTGTCCTTGTCGAGCGCGATCTCCAGGCCGTCAGGCGTTTCCGTCGAGGTCGAGGCGACGAACCAGCCGGCATCGAATTCGACGCTGGAGGTCGGGCCGTCGGCATCCGGGCTTTCCACCTCGAGCCGGTAGCGGCCCCACTCGACCGGCGCCTGGATCTTGCCGCCGTTCTCGGCCGTCGCATCCAAGGAACCGGAGGCGACTTCCTCGGGCGTGTAGGTGGGCTCGTATTTCCAGGCCGTTCCTTCGCGGTACCATTGGTAGTCGCGGCGCAGCTTGTAGAACTTCCAGCGCAGGCCCTTCATTTCCTGCTTCTGGCCTTCAGTATCGAGGCCGATCACCGTGAAATTCGCCAGCGCGTTTTCCGGCAGGTCGCCGTCGAATTCCGGCTTGATGCCGATCGCCGTCTGGTCGGTCTTGACCGAGATTTCCAGCGAACGCTCGATGGCGCGGCCACCCGGCTCCTGCATGCGCAGATAGACGGTGGCATTCAAAAGCTGGGTCGTCGCCGGCAGTTCGCCGATCGTCAGATCCGTCGATGCCTCGCCATTCTCGTCGAGTGCCGGCAGGCCGTCGATCGGCTGGCGTGAATCCTCGCTCGCCTCCTCGTCGGCAAGGCCGAACTGGTATCCGGGATAGGCCGCGTTCGCCCGCGTCGGTTTGACGACGACGTCGCCTTCTATGGCGAGGCCGGCCGCCGGCGCGCCATAGAGATATTTGCCGGAAATGGTGATCGTGGCGGGCGTATCCGTGCCGATCTCCTTGGACGCGGTCTTGATCTCCATGTCGGTACGGTCAGGCACGAAATCGTCGACGAGGAAGGTCTTTGTCGCGATGGCCGAGGCCTTGGGGTCGGTATAGACATTCATCGTCCAGGTGCCGCGCATGGCGTTTTCCTGGGTCTGCAGGTCCACCTGATAGCCGCCGAGATCGGTCGTCTGGCTGACGATGCGCCGGTCCTCGACGCCATCCGGCCGTGAGAAGATGAAGGTGAGCGGCAGGTTCTCGATCGCGTTGCCGTCCGTATCGCGGGCAAGGGCTGTCGCATGCACGGTCTCGCCGGCGCGGTAGATGCCACGCTCGGTGAAGGGCAGCACGTCGATCGCGCCGGGCGAGGCGCGCCCCGTCACGCCGCGGTCGGACAGGTCGAAGCCGGCGCGCGTCATGTCGAGGAAGACATAATCCGACGTGCCGTTCCTGGCGGTGATGACGGCAGGTGTGAGGGCCGCGGTGCCGCGCATCAGGCCGGCCGTGAAGGTGGCGCGGCCGTTCTGATCGGTCGTGGCGGTGCCGAGCACTTCGTTGTTCTTGGCAAGCAGCTGCAATTCGACACCGGCCATCGGCTTGGCGGAGGCGAGCGAGCGGGCAAAGACGTTCAGGCCATCCGTGCCGGCATAGGTGGTAATGCCGATATCGGAGACAAGGAACCATTGTGTGGCCTGCGAATCCCAGTCCTGCACGGGACCGGTCGGCGGGGTGGCCACCATTACATAGATGCCGGGCTTGCGCTCGGGCAGGGCCTCGTCAACCGGGAAGGAGGTGACGACATCCTTGTTGAGCTCGTTGGCAATCTCGATCGAACCCTGCCAGACGAGTTCGCCGCTCTGGTCCTGGATAGCCTGGGCGCTGTAGCCGTCGAGCTGTGTCAGGAACTGGGAGCCGGTCAGGAGCGGTGCGATGCCGCGATCGCCGATGCGATAAAGCTTCAGATTGGCCGAGGCCATGTTGACGGAGACAATCGGGATGCCGCGGCGCGCCGTCGACGGCAGTACGAAACTGTCGCCGGTAAAGCGCACCATCTGGCTGCGGTCCTTGATATAGACGTCGATCGTGACAGGCGCTTCCAGGACTTCGTCGACCGAGGAGGGCAGGCCGGTGCGCAAGCCGATCTTGTAGGTCTCCCCGTGGACGAGGCCCTCGACGCAGATCTGCCTGTCCTTTGCCTCCAGCGCCTTGGGGGCTGCGCCGTTTACCGTCACGAAGGGCGCATAGTCGACCGTCTTGACCAAAGCCTCGGAGAAGGTGACGCAGGCGCGGGGCGTGGCGCTGTCGGCATCGACCGTATGTTCGGTGATGCGGAAACCCTGCGTCTGCTTGAGCTGCAGGTAGTCCGCCTGCACGTCCCTGGCGCTGACGAGCGCAAGGCTCGCCTTGTAGGCATTCAGCGCATCGCGATAATTGCCATTCCTTTCCAGGGCCTTGGCAAGCACCGCCAGCGCATCGGCGCGCCTGGTGGTCGTGCGCGTCAGCTGGTAGCCGTTCAATGCGTCGATAACCGCCTGGCCGAAAATGCCGCTGTCGGGCACCCCGAGCGAGGTGGCGGCACGCGCCGTTTCGATCCAGAGATCGCCATCGTCGGGGGTGATCGAGAGCGCGCCATGGAAGGCCTTCAGCGCATCGGCAAGATTGCCGCCGGTAAGATCGAGCCGCGCCCCTGCCGTCAGGCTGTCGACGCCCTGGCCCTGCTGGTCATCGGCAAGCGACAGATCGTTGCGGAAATTGCGGGCCTGCTGGACGAGATCGTCGGAGAGGAAGGGCAGGCGGGGGGCAGCGCCGATGTCCGGCTCCTGCGGGACAGGGGCTGCCGCTGTTTCGACGATCCTGCCGGCGATGGCGCCCGGGAAGGCGTTCATCGTCTTGAAATCGGATTTCAGGAAGCACCACTTCACCTTGGGATTATAGGTGAAGGCCTTGCAGCTCTTGTCGCCGATGCAGGCCGCCTTGCACTGATCGAGCGAGAGGTTCTGTTCGGTGCGCAGGTCGAAACCGAAATAATCCGCATCCTTGACGGTCACGATATCGCGCCTGGCCTCGGCAGCCGAAGCCGAAAGGCCTGCAAGAACCACGGATGCGAGGATGGCGGAAAAAGCAAAGAACGAGCGCGCAGACATTGGTCCCCCCGGATGCTGGCTCTGAACCGGCGGCACTGTCCTCACTCCCCGGGGAATTGTCAACTCACCTTCAAAGCTGTTCCAGTTTCGCACATTCGCTTTCGCGCAATCGTCACATCGGCGTGAGTGACCAGCTTGTGATTTGCGGCTTATGAGGCGATCGGCAAGGATTTTTGGCACATTGTCCCGGAGGTAGTTCCCATGTCTTTCCGCAGATCAGGCAAATTCCTTGCCGCCCTTTTCGCGACCGCAGCCCTTTCGCTCGCTCTCGGTTCCGTCGCCAGCCGCGCCGCCGAGGAAGCCGTCGTCATTCCTGCTCCCGCCATCGACGAGGCGGGCAAATCCGGCACGGAGACCGCCGTCTTCGCCGGCGGCTGCTTCTGGGGCGTGCAGGGCGTCTTTCAGCATGTGAAGGGTGTCAAGAGCGCCGTTTCCGGCTATGCCGGCGGCGAGGCCGCAACCGCGCAGTACGAAACGGTCAGCACCGGCACGACAGGCCATGCCGAATCCGTCAAGGTCGTCTTCGATCCGAAAGAGGTGAGCTACGGCAAGCTTCTGCAGATCTTCTTCTCGGTCGCGCACAACCCGACGCAGCTGAACTTCCAGGGACCGGACGAGGGCACCCAATACCGCTCGGCGCTGTTTATTTCCGACCCGGAACAGCGCAAGGTCGCCGAAGCCTATATTGCCCAGCTCGACAAGGCGCATGTCTTCAAGAAGCCGATCGTCACCAAGATTGCCGACTATACCGGCTTCTATCCGGCCGAGCAGTATCACCAGGATTTCCTGACGCTGAACCCGACCTATCCCTATATATCGTCTATAACGACCTGCCGAAGATCGAGAACCTGAAAGAGATATTCCCGGCCGACTACAGCAAGGAGCCGGTTCTGGTCCTGAAGGCCAAGGGTTGAGGAGCCTCCGGAATGAGGATTTGGGAAGGCGGCCAGGGCGGCCGCCTTTTCTGCGAACCGCCCGGATCTTAAGAATCTATCAATCTTAACAAAAGTTTAATTGCGAAATGCTGCGTTTCACGCCGGAACATATCGCCGCATCGCCCGTTTAAGCTGCGAGCCTGTTCGACGCAGTCTGTCGTCGACGAGGCGGAGTCTCCTCAGTGTAGCGTCAAGGGGATCTGTCATGGCCACGAATGTCATGCGTAGCTGGCAACGGGAACATCTGATGGAACAGCGAGTACTGATTGTCGAAGACGAACTTCTGATCGCGCTCGATCTCGAAATGACGATCGAGGAGATGGGCCTGCGTGTCGCAGGCCTCGCATCGGACCGACAGGCGGCCCTCAGGCTCGCCCCTCTTGCCGATATCGCCTTTGTCGACGTCAATCTTGCCGACGGCGCGACCGGTCCGGATATCGGTCGCCACCTCGCGCAAGAGCACGGCATCTCCGTCGTCTTCATGACGGCAAATCCCGAAGCCGTTGCCGATGGCGTGCGCGGCGCGATCGGCGTGGTGCAGAAACCGATCATGCCGAGGGTGGTGGAACAGCTGCTCAGATATGTCGCCGCACGCCGCGCAGGCATGCTGGCGGTGGTCCCGCCGCAGATGATGGTGTTTGGGTGACTTGGTCCGAGTACTTGTTAGGGCATCGGTGGAGCTCCGCAGCCTCTTGGTTAGACGTCAGGACCCAGTTCCACTGATGCGCGATGAAATGCTTCGAACATTGACTTAGGCGCGAGGATGCGGTTGAAGCGGTTTGTGGACGAATGAACATACTTCGCTCGAGCTCAGTTTGTGAACGTTGTCGGGAGCCACCATGAACGAGAAGCGATTTGACGACGAAATAGATCTCTTCGTTTTAGCTTCCTTTCTTAGGAGAAACTTTCTTCTGGTTGGTGCTTGCTCGGTCATAGGCCTAGCGGTTTCGGGTGTGCTTGCGGGCAAAGCGCCGGTTGTTTTCGAGGCATCAGCGCAGTTGGCCCTTGCAAAAGTCAGTAAAGCCGGATCTGACCGAATCGTCACCGTAGTTCCGCTGGAACCACGAGACAGGTTCCTATTCCGTATGCGTTCGCCGGCTGCATTTGACATGAAGCTTGCTGCCAGCTGTTCTGAAGGCGGTACCGCGACACGCGAGCAACTGGCACGAAGCGTTAGAATCACGGCTCCGGCGATACCTGATGACGTGATATCGGTATCCTTCAGCGCATCCGCACCGGAAGTCGCAGAGCGTTGTGTGACGGCAGTCGTAAAGCTTATCCAGGAGCAGCAATCGACCTTGGCGTTGCAGAGCGAAGCTGGCATCAAGGCACAAATTGCTGCAAGCGAGAGTCAGCTCGCAGACAACTTGAAATTGATGGAATCGTCGCAGGGATCGGATTGGCAGAAAGCGATTTATCTGGCTACCCGCGACGATTCCAATTATCTTCGCGAGAGGATTACGAATCTAAATGCACAGTTGCAGCTTGATGAGCCTGCGCAGCTTTTGTCGCCAATCTATGCGTCGCCGTCTCCTGCGTCGTCCGATATCCTCAAGAGAATGGTCGTTGGGCTGATCGCCGGTGTTGCGGTTGGTGTTTTCGCAGCAATCGCAAAGACCTGGTACGGCTCCCGGCGGATGAACTAAGTCAGAACTCTCGTCAATCGGGATTGGTCGGCGGATTTATGGAACGTTTGATGTACTGGAAGTATGGAACCTGCCGCGAACAAACTGCAGGCCTCGTGAAAGAAATTTTCCGCTCAGGAATTTCAACGGGTGTGCGTTCAAGCCGTGACTGTGCAGCGCACGAAGGATTTCTTTGTTCTGATTGATGATGTTGGCAAGGTTGCGGTTGGTCGTTCCTCCCATCCGCATCTTGACCATCACGCCCGGCACGTACTGGACACGGATCCGATGACGCTCCAGGAGCCGCATCATCAGTTCGACGTCGGCGGCAATCCGGTATCCGAGATCAAATGAACCAAATCGCTCATAAACATCGCGGCGAACGAAGAAAGTGGGATGAGGTGGAGCCCACCCTCTTTCGAATGAGGCTGGCACAAACGGTGACGAACGCCAATAGCGAACGATGGTGTCGGGATCGTTTTGTTTGACGTAACAGAGATCCCCATAACAGGCTTGAAGCTGCGGGTTATCTTTGAACGTTTTTGCAACCTTGGCCAACGTCCCGGACAGATAAAAGTCGTCTCCATTGATAAAGCCGATGATATCGCCTGTCGCCAAGGCGATACCTTTGTTCATCGCGTCATAAATGCCGGCGTCCTTTTCGGAGATCAGTTTGCTGATGATCTCCTTGCGCTCCCTGATCCTGTCGAGGGTCCGGTCCTGTGAGAGACCGTCGATAACGATATACTCCAGATTGGAGTAATCCTGCGCGGCAACAGACTCGATTGTTTCGGCAATTGTGTCTTCATTGTTGAAGACGACCGTGATGACAGAAATCTTTGGCTCGCTCATGGCGTTCTCTTATGCTCAACTGAAGCTGAATGACGTGTTTTCGCCAAGTGCTCTATCATTGCGCTTGATTGCAGGCGTGGCGAACAAGCAACGTGAAGTCAGAAACGAAGCGAAGGACCCGTTCATTGGACATGGCCTGCGCTAGGTCTCCGCTGATTTCGATCTTTGCAGCGGTGCGTGGACGAACGGAGGCCAAAGCGTCGGCGAGCGACCGTGCATCGTACCGGTCGAAATAAACTGCTGCAGCACCTGCCTGCTCTCGATTTACGTCGAGATCCGAAAGGACCAGTGGCACGCCCCACGAAAGCGCCTCTTCGACTGTGGTGCTCCATCCCTCGAATAGCGAAGGATTTAGCAATGCCATACTTGCAACGCCGAGGGGGGCAAGGTCCTTGTAGGGGATCAACCCGAGCAGACGGAAGCTCTGATCCAGCCCGGCTTCTTCGATAGCTGCTTTCACCCTTGGAAAATATGTTGGATCACGCGGATCCGATTGATTGCCACTCGCCGCGATTGTTATTTCATGATTTCGCTGACGAAGGATCTTCAATGCCTCGAGGACGAGGAGATGGTTCTTATGCTTCCAGAATTGATTGGGCAGAAAGACATAGCGCTCTGGCAAACCGTATTTGTCTGCAGTCGCTCGTGCCACATGATACTCGATCTTTCCCTTTGGCGGCACCGCAAAGCGAACAACATGCGTACGCCCCCGAGATGACGGATAGAATTGCTCGCAGGAGCGTCTGGAATCTTCGCTGCTCAGCATGACCGAGCGATGGGCCGCAATCTGAAGCCGAAATCCGATATCACGCTTCCAGTATCCAAACCTGCTGAAAAGATGCGCCAGATAACGATGCTGGAAGTCCGGAAACCATGCGATGGCTGGCAGACCGAGCCTGAAGCCAAAGAACTGGGCGACTTCAAAGACAACATTGATATCGTGCCTATTGAACTCCGCCCGGATGCCCCTGTCCGCGCCGGTCGCAACGCTTAGCAGCAGAGAGCGAAAGCTTCGAGATCTGTTGAACAACGAATGGCGGACAATCTTCACGCCATCCAGGCGGGCGAATGGTGCAATCTCCTCTTCCCCAATGTCGGTTCCGAAGAAAACGACGGGACAAATCTCCTCCTTCCGGTAGCAGGCCAAAAGCGTGACGAGATTTAGCAAATAGTTGTACCCGCCGGTCCAATTGCGACCGCTGATCATGGTGAAGCCGATATTGATCATCTCACCGTGCCAGCTTCCGAGCGAAACCAGTCGACATAGGCGGAAAGGCCGTCCTTTAGATCGCTGTGCGAGGCAAAGCCGAGGGATTTGAGTTGTGTCGAATCCGCGATCAGGCTTTGGGGATCGCCCTTTCTCGCCTCGCCGGAAAAGATGATCTCGGGTCGCGAAGACGCTTTCTCGAACCAAGCGTCGACAACCATTTCGACGACAGAGCGAACGCTCGTGCCAATGCCGGTGCCGACATTGACGATCCTCTGGGGCTGGCCGGCCTGTCGCTCGATCACTGATAGCGCTCGCACTACCTCGTTAACTTCAATCCAGTCTCGAAGTTCGCCGCCCCCGCCACCGAGGCTAAGACGTTCCGGATTTTTCTCAAGCTGTGAACATATGTCCCACAACAACTGCTTACGCAGCCCTTTTCCGTAGACCGAAAACAGGCGAGCAATAGTGACTCTCAGCCCATATGTGTCGCAATAGGACTGACATAGAGATTCCATTATGCTTTTGTGATGGCCGTAGGGGGAGAACGGGTTCTTGACCGTCGTCTCCGTGATGGGACCCTTGTGATTTGCGCCATAGACCGCGGCGCTTGAAATAGCCACCAGCCGGCAATCAGGTGCTTCCAGTCGCAGCCACTCGAGGAGTTCAGCTGTTGAATTCACTGTGCGGTGAAAATCCTCGCGGGGGTTTGCAATCGCGACACCGACCGAAGAGCCGCCTCCAAGATGATACACGATCTCCGGAGTGCCAGACTGTCGCTGAATTAGCCGAAGATTGAGGCCATCAATCTCACCATTGTGCCACAGCGTCAGCCCCCACCGCTCCGCGTGGAGTGAAGGCCAAATACCGTGACCGAGACCAACCACGGCATGCCCGTTCTCCGCAAGATACCGCGCCAGATATCTTCCTATAAAACCGTGGGCGCCTGTAACGAGTATTCGAGCCATTCTTCTCTATCTGGGCCTCGTGGCAATGAAGGAGTAAAGTCGTCCGGGCCGATTGTCGAATGTCTGCGCGATCCGCAAAATAGCAGCCCAGACGAGGCCGAAATGTAATACTGAGGAAGCGATAGCGCCGATCACGGGCAGTCTGGTACCGAGCCGTTCACCCATTTCTTTCCTTAGGTCGTTCTTGGTGTAAGGAGCGAAATTTATCGCGCTCGCGAGAGGCTTAAGCACCTCGTCCATCTTAAAACCAGCAGAAACGATGGCATTTTCATACTCGGCCAACAGGAACGCATTTTCTCCACCGTAGAGCCTGTGGAGAGGATGCTGATCAAGAAACACCTGAAGATCGTCTTTTGATGAAATGACATGCTCCCGCACGGCGATGAACCGGCCGCCAGGTTTCAGGACACGAAAAAACTCCCGACACGCAGCTGCGAGATCCGATGTGTGGTGCAAGACAGCTCTCGCAAAGACGACGTCGAACGCCTCGTCAGGAAACGGCAACTTTTCAGAGAACTCTTCGACCGCCTCGATCGGCAAACCAGTTTCCTGCGCGAGACCCTTGATCGCTCCTGAACCCACGAGGTCGCTTTTGTCCGGCTCAAGAGCAGTGACGTCGAAACCTTCCTTTGCCAGTGCGAAACTTGCGATACCTCTACCTGCGCCTATATCAACCGCCCTGCCCCGCTGATCGGGAAGAAATCCACGGATCACTCTCCACTCATCGCTTCGCCAATAACGTTCGGCCGCCTTTGAAAGGGGGTCGTCGTAATAGGCATCGATAACGAGCTTCTGCTGGTCGGGTTGTTCCCGAAGCCATTGGACGGCTTTTTCCCATGTATCCAGCTGCTGCGATGTCATCGTCTATCCTAGGTTAACGCCGCTTCCGGCGTTATGTGGCGAATGATCCGGGCCGGGTTGCCAGCAACAACTGTGTAGGGTGCTACGTCGCGCGTTACAACGGCCTGGGCTCCAATAACCGCACCTTCGCCGACTGTCACTCCCTTCAATATGCTGGCCCCAAATCCGATCCACACTTTATCTCGGATGATGACTGGCTTAATCGAAACTCCGGACCAATCCTTGCGACCCAAACCCCAATCGCGAACATCGTTTTTTCGCAGTCCCCAATCCTGGGAATGGGAGTCGTGATCCACGATCGTCACACCCCAGGAGATAATGACATCGTTTTCAATTTGAATGTCTGAATGACACACCAAATGGCTTGATCCAATATAACACCGATCGCCAATGCTGACACATCCATTCGGATCGTCGAAACTGATGATGCAATTTATGATGCTGTTTTGACCAATTTGAACCGTGCCGCCCCGAATGGACCGCAGCGCCAACCAGCGCACGGTACTCCGCGGTCCCACAATGAATCGACTTTTGCGTCGCACCAGAACGCCAGCCACCATGTCGATCATTGCCAAAGGTTTCAGCTTCATGCGATCTCGATAAGACGATTGAAATGTTGCCACTGAGCTTCCTTGTTGTACATCGTCTTGACAAGAGTGTGGCCCCTTGCTGCGACGGACAGCAGGCGATCCCGGTCTGCAAGCAGTTCGCGTAGGACTGATACTGCGGCTTCGGTGTTGTCATACGTCACCATACTCTCCCCATCTATCATGCCATGAGGGTAGTTGCCGGCATCCGAAACCATTGCTGCACCACAACCAAGTGTTTCCCAGCAACGCATGTTGCCTCTGTCCGGCCCGGCCATATCCACTGCACCATTTAGCACGATCTTTGAGTGCGAGATCGCCTTATACAGGTCGCGTCCGAATACCGCTGGCTGTGAAACGGCTCGAATGCTCCTTGGTCGTTTGTGCTTACTAATCGGTGGCAGCCAGCCGATCGGGCTCTCCGCGAGACGCGTAAGACGTGAGCGGTCCAGGTGAAACACGATCCGGAATTCGTTGCAGAGTTCCGAAACCGCCTCAAGAACTTCAGCACGCTTTCGATGATGGCGAGTATAGCCCCCAACAAATAAGACGTCGATCGGCCGATTGGTGTTGGCAGCGTATTGATCCATTGCAGGATCGTGCGCCGGAGCAAAATACTCTGCATGCCATCCGCGCTTGCGATAACCTTCCAAAATCAACGGAAAATTGCAGATGATGAGATCGTAAGCCCCGAAATCCACATTGCCGGAAGGAGCAGCTCTCCACATGATCGATTTGCGAACGCAGCCTGGCAGCTTTTTTAGAAATTCGCTGCCATAGCGCATGGGATCCATGTTGTAAAAAATTTCTGTTCGGTGATGCTCTATCTGGGCAAGAAGAATTTCTTCCATAGTGGTCGAGTTTGGAAGACCATTTTCCGCTGCCCAGAATTTCTGAAGCCTCTCGTCATCGCCATTCGTAAAGAATACATCCTCGGTTGATTCGGCGGGAGGCTTTAGGATGTGGCAAGCCCCGTAGGAGTCGTTCAGAAACGTTTTCAGCCGCTTCTGGAACTGCATGTCATTCTTCGCAAGGCGGTCGAGCCGAGGCAGATAGGATGCGTAGACACCGGAATTCTGGAAAATGCGCATCGCTCTAGGCCTGCTCAATACGAGCCATGTTATTGAAACTTTTCGAATGGCCTTTGGTAGAGCGCCACTTGAAGGCGGAAGATATTCCCATCGTCAACGGAACCACCAGCACCAATCCACCTGTGACCATCGCTGTCTGCAATGCCGTTGAAAGCATGATGAAGACGCCATATTGGCCGAGGGCCAGGCCAGCAATCGTCGCAGCCGTCTTCCCTCGCTTTAGGATTAGCTGAATATCGAGCCATCGGACGAGAAAGCCTGCGAGAACGGAGTAACAAAGGATGCCTGCCCAGGAAAAGTCTGCCCAGGCGTCCGCAATGAACATGGCAGTTGTGGTCGATCCCGTGACGCCGCGATGCACGGCACCAACCAGCAGATAGGTGGGTGGCGATGGTTGTGACTGCAGACTACTTACCAACCAGCTGAATTGGCTACCCCAGCTGTGTGGAAGTACGTTTGGTATTGCGGCGAAATACTCAAGCAAACTTTCGTTGACGATCATGAATATGCGATAGAAAAGGAAATCAAGCGTTGCGCTTATGCCGCTAACCTCGCGAACAGCCACCGCCGTCATCGCTCCAAATAGAACAATGCAAATAGCAACAAAACCCAGTACCACTCCCAACCGTACCCGCAGCGATCGACGCAAGTACTCAACGACCATCAGCTGTAGGACGAAAATCGCCAATGGCGCCTTGCTTAAGGTTGCTGCTTTTTCGAAAAGTACAACAGCAATGAATGCATATGCCACGAGTTTAAGCCGAATGGCGTCCTCTCGCAGCAACACAAAACAGCAGAATGCCACATACGGGAACACATTATTGTTTAAGAGATTCAATAGATAAAAGCGGCTGCCGCCATATTCACGACGCATCGCTATCTTCTCGAACTCAAATGCGTCCGATGAGAAGTAGGTTATAACATGCGGGATGCTGTTTTCGACGACGATAAAAAAAACGAGAACCATCACGCCTGTAGCTGCTACGACCTCAATCCGCTCGGCAACTCCTCTTGGGATACGGACGGTCTCGCGGCTCCAACTGCTGATGGCATCTTGCATCTTCAGTCGACTGCTACCGAAAACGCTGTCCGAAAGCACCATTCCGGCACATATGCCGCAGAAAGATAGTGCTAGTGCCAGGTCGAGAGAGGGGATAACTTCCCATTTTGGCGCGGCAAAGAGGATCGTTGTAAAAAAGGCGGTTTCTGGTCCCCACACCCGCGTATAGTAAAGATAAAGCGGACCGTGCAGAATAAGCATCAGCCCAAGCAGCAGCGAGGAGAGGGTGAAATTGACGCCAATATACCGGATGTAGAACACCGCCGATATTGCAACCGTGATTAAGAAGATCAGGCTAGTCGACATCCGCTACCTTTGCGGCCGTGTGACGCGCGGTTGGCGTGAATTTTCTGGTGAAATTACGCAATTCCATCAGTATTTTGTGCAGTATCATGCCGTTAGGATAATGCGTATGGGGAATCGGCGGCGATGCGATGTAGTTTTGCAATTGCTGTTCGGATAATCCCAGCTTTTTGGCGATGAATTTGGTTTCCCTGCGTGCTTCTCGTTCCGGTATTATTGGCTTTGCAATCTCTGCCAAGGCATCGTCGCGGGTCATCTGTCCTGCCACAATCAGGCTCGAAAGATGAAGCCTTCTCTTATCGAAGTTAAATTTCGCGGGTAGGTAAATGTCTTGGTAGAACTTCGTAAAACGTGACTCGCTGTGTTTGCTGCCGTATTCGCGCCAGCCGTATTCGCGCCGTAGTTCCTGCTGTGCCTTCTCCTTGTCGTAGTCGAAATAGTTCAGCGGTCGATGAATCGTCAGCTGCTTCCTTACCCGTGTCATCCAGATATATTCCGGAAAACTCATGAATGGGTAAGTTGAAAGTGTCGTCGTGCCGAAGCGCTTCTGAATGGCGTTTGCGTGCGTGCCATCGATAGATGGGTAGCCGAAGCCGGGAGGAACGACCGATTCTGACGCGAAGTTGACGCCGCTCAAGAAGTGGCGAATTCCGAACTTGGCAGCTGTGCGGTAGAGGGTGGAAAAGAACGCATGGTCCTGGGGGATGTCCTGGTTGAGGACGGATGCTTTCAAGAAGGAGACCTGAAGATCCCGCATTTCCTGCCATTCTACAACATAGGTGTGAAGGTCGAGATCGAGTTTCCGCACCAGCCGCTCGATGTTGTGGACGGCAGGCTCGGAGTTCCAACCGCCATCGACATGGACGGCGAGCAAGCGGAGGCCGTGCTTGCGACTGGCGAGATGGGCGAGAAAGGCGCTATCGATACCGCCGCTAAGCCCAACCATTGCGTCATAGGGCTTATTCTTTCCTTCCTCCTTTAGCATGGCGACTAGTCGCTGCATTTTTAGATCGCCCTCTGGGCCAGGCAGCCATTCGTGCGGTTTTCTGGCCAGAGCGTCGCGGCAGCAATTGCACTGACCGTTCGCGTCGAACTCGATCACCGGATTGGAATCGTCCATAACGCAGAAGGAGCATATTCTTTGCATCTCACGCATGGGTGTCGCGCTCCATTCCCTCCAGCATTTCCGGATCCGGGTAGTTGACCAGAACGGCGCGCAACCCGCCGACAAAGGTAAAAGTGCTTCCGGACGCGGCCGCCGAGGCGCCTGCACGCAAACCCTCAGTCAAGTGTTCGTAGTTTCCCGCGCCACCAAGTGCAACGACCGGGATGCTTAACCTGCCGGTTACCAAGCTTATGAGTTCGAGATCATAACCAGATCGTCTTCCGTCGAGTGTTTTCGATTGGAGGATAATCTCACCGACGCCCAGATCCTGAAGTCGAAGGCAGAACTCCACCGGATTCTGCGGCACATCAGCATTCGGCCGGAAGCATTTTGCTGCAGCGCCTCGTCCCTGGACGTCCACACAGACAACCAGCGCCTGACTCCCCAGATCCGCAGCAATCCCCTTTAGCAACTCCGAGTCGCCGGCTCTGCTCCCGATGACGAATTTTTCGACACCGAAGCGATTCAGCTCTTCACATTCCTGTGGCTTGCTTATTCCGCCGCCATAAGCCAGTGGCATGAAACATTCGGCTGCTAATTCGCGCATGAATCCAATATCGGGTCCGCGACCCCTTCTGGAGGCATCGATATCGAGGATGCATATTTCATCGACCTCCTTCTCGTTGAAGAGCCGCACCACATTGAAGGGATCGCCGACATAAGTCCGCTCTCCGAACTCAATTGTTTTGACGAGGCGATGTTTTTCGTCGACCAGCAGAACTGGGATCAGCCTTTTTCTCATCAGATCTTCTCGAACGCTTCAAGCACGCGCATGCCGAAGCGATGGCTCTTTTCCGGGTGGAACTGCACCCCGCTTATATTTCCCGAGCTAACGGCACAGCAGAGTTCTTGACCGTAATCGATCGTAGCCGTGACATCCTCAGCGTTGTCGCATTGCACATAGTAGCCGTGGTCAAAGTAAAAGCGTTCGTTTTGCACAGCCGGATCGAAAAGATCACTTACGCGAGACGGTTTGACTCCAAGCCAGCCAATATGTGGCACTTTGAGAGGCGATTCAGGCGGCAGTGCGATCCGAAGCACATCCGCCGCTATCCATCCAAGGCCGGGTCGAGTGCCCTCGTCGCTTCCGCGCGCCAGCAGCTGCATGCCAAGGCAAATGCCAAGAACGGGAATCTGCCGCTTCAATACGGCCTCGTTGAGCGGTGCGATGAGTCCCCTCGCTTGCAGGGTTAGCATCGCCTTGTCGAAAGCGCCTACACCTGGAAGAATGAGCTTGGAAGCGGTCCTGATCTTTTCGGGATCTCCGCTTGCTTCGGCATCGATCCCGAGATAATCCGCCATATTGATGATTGCACCAATATTACCAACACCGTAGTCCACTACAGTGATCACTCAGCGCCCTCTCTTATGTCTTGCAAGACTAACTAACATATCAAGATGCCGATCTATGATTGTGTTTCTAACGGACCGATAAATCCGCGACAAGATAATACGCCCGGTTTTTGACGCCATGGTAGTGAACACAATCGCAGCTGCGACGATGACGAAGAATAAGGTATAAGCGAGGCCGAGCAGGAACCAATTGCCGATCCATCGGAATTCCATTTGGTAGAAAGCAATCGACAGTGCGGAACCGACAGCAGATGGCCCAAGGGTGCTTGCAAACATCTGCTCAAGGCTGAACGCTGGGAAGAAACGCTGGCGGAGCACTATGAGGGTAAGGCCAGAGCGCACGGTGGTTGCCGCCAACAGGCCATAGCCCGCTGCGATGGGGCCGAAATATCCTATGAATGCGATAGAGAACATAACTGTCATCGCGGAATATGCCAGCGATACTGTGGTTGCGATAGCATTTTTTCCCATGCTTGCAGCATAGTAGAAAAACACATTGTAGCCGCAGCCGATCAAGCCTCCCAGAATAAGAACCTGCAACAGATGGCCAGCAGCCTCAGCCGTCTCTTTGCCGACCCAAAGAGTGAGCAGGGGGCGCGAGAGGATTGCAATCGGCGACAGCATGATTGCGCCGAATGCTGCGTTAACCCACGATGAGCTGAGGAAAAAATCAAACCGTTCAGATTCACTGCTGGCGGCCATGCTGCCGAAGCGGGGGAAAAGTACCTCGCAGGCTCGTATCGTGGCAATGTAGCCGGCCTCCTGCACGCGGTTGCAGATATTGTACTGTCCCACCACGGCAGCAGGAGCCAGAGACGCAAGCACATACCTGTCCATTTGATTGCCGAGAATACCTGCAAGTTGGGATAGGCCTTGCCATGTCCCGAAATGCAGCAAAGCGCTCAGCTCATCACCTGTTTTTGGGCCAGCGGGCTCGTCCCGGGCCAAGAGGTGGCGCGTGACAAGCAGCCATCCCAGCGCAGAAAGGATGAGGCTGCCTGCAAAACCGGAGAGGTAGCCGTTCAGTGTCGGGATGAACCAGGTACATCCCAGGGTAAAAAAAACCGTTGCAAAAGAACTCCAGGCGGAAGCCTTGGCGATGTTCTTGAAATGCTGACGCCCCACCGAAATGGCCTGCAGCACCAAGGAGAACTGCTGGGCAAAAATTCCGGTTGCCGTGATGAGGAACGGAACCATGAAATTTTGAGAATTGGAAGCCTCAGGGCTCGCAAGCCCTCTCATGATCCATGGGCCGATCAGGATAAGCGCCATGCATCCGATCGACGATGCGATCAAGCAGGTCTTCAATGCGATGGCTGCCACATGAAATGCAGCGCTATATTCTCCGCGTCCCGTTCTTGTCGATGTTTCCCGGACAGTCGCCTGACCCAAGACCGTACCGATGAGTGTAAGGGGCGCTGTGATCGCAATGACAATACCTGCATTACCAAAATCATGCAGTCCGATCCAGCGGACTACAAATGGAACGGTGGCCAAATTCGCGATAAGTGTGAAAACGAAAGCTGCCATATTCCAGCCGGAGTTGCCGAGGAGGCTTGAGCGCGCCTCTCTCTGGCCACCGGTTTGCGGCTTACTCACGCGGCAAATTCCCTGATGACATCAGCCACATAAGCGAGCTGATTTTCGGTCATCTCGGGGAATATTGGAAGCGACAGGATCCGGGATTGATTGTGGAAAGCGTTGGGGAAATCCTCCGGACTGTGCCCCAGATGCTCGTAGGCGGGGAGGAAGGGCAGTGCGACGGGATAGTTTATGACTGTCTGTATGCCGTGATCGTTCAAGTAGGCGGCAAAGGTGTCGCGGCGCTCATGCTTGACGACGAAAAGATGGTAGACATGCGTTCTGCCAGGTGCAGTTTCGGGCAGCTTCAGTCCACCGACATTGCCAAGAGCCGCGGTATAACGCGCAGCAATCTCTTGCCGCTTTGCTGTCCATTCGGTGAGGTGAGGTAGTTTAACAGATAGAATTGCCGCCTGCAGCCCGTCGAGCCGGCTGTTGATGCCTTCGATCCGGTGATCACCTTTGGTCAGGCCGCCGTGACGGGCAAACATTGCCATTCTGTCGGCAAGAGATTTGTCCTTGCAAGTAATGGCCCCGGCATCGCCCATGGCGCCAAGGTTTTTCCCCGGATAGAACGAATAGGAGGCCGCATCCCCAAAACTACCGATCAGCCGTCCATCGATCTGCGCAAGATGTGCCTGGGCGCAGTCCTCGATAACCCACAGGCCATGTTTGCGGGCAATCGCCATGATCGCGCCCATGTCGGCGGGCTGCCCATAAAGGTGAACGGGAATGATGCCGACTGTGCGCGACGTTATTTTCTCCTCCAGCTTCGTCGCGTCTATTGTGAAGGTTGAGGCATCTGTGTCACAAAAGACCACCTTGCCACCGGCCTGCGTAATCGTTTCGCTGGTGGAAATCCAGGAATGTGCTGTCGTAATGATTTCGTCGCCGGGCTTTACGCCCAGCGCATGCATAGCGATATAAAGCGAGTCCGTACCATTCGCACAGGAGACGCAGTATGGGGCGCCAACTGCGACGGCGAATTCTTCCTCGAACTTCTGAACGAAAGGACCTCGAATGAAAGCCGAGGACTTGATGACCGCAGCAATCGCAGCATCGACCTCGTCCTTTATCGACAGATATTGCAGATGGAGATCGGCGAAGGGGACTTTCATGATGTCGTTCTCGATATGTCGATTGATGTTGATGCATCCGCTGTATTTCAGGTCTCGGCAGGCCCCGGTCCCACGGGACGTATGAAGCGTGCCGGGTTGCCGACGTAGATGCCGGCAACCTTAATATCACGGGTCACGACCGCTCCAGCGCCGATAACCACATCGTCACAAATGGTCACCGGCAGGATTGTGGCATTTGATCCGATGGATACTCGATTTCCTATACGCGTTTCCTTCCAGAGTGTCCGGTTCCCTCTTGCCGGCCCCCCGTTGGAGAAAAGATCGTTGATGAACATCACCCCGTGGCCGATGAAGCAGTCCTCGCCTACCTCGACAAGCTCGCAGATGAAGCTATGCGACTGCACCTTGGTACGGGCGCCGATCCGAACGCCCTTCTGGATCTCGACAAAAGGTCCAACGAAACAGTCGTCGGAGAGCGTACATTCGTAGACGTTGGCAGGCTCAACGATCTTGACGCGATCGCCGCAGGTAACATCTCGGACCTGCGCCTTCCAGAGTGTTGGCGAACGACCTGTCACGAGGATCGGCTTCCTAGTTTCGAATGTTTGACCTCCAGGGGCAGGTTCACTTCCTTCTGCGATGCAATCGATTCATAGAGCGCCATGATGAGTTCCAGGCTCTGCCGGCCCTCATGACCATCGACAAGAGCCTTGGTGTCATTCGTCAGGCAATCAACGACATGTTCATAATAGGCCTGGTGCCCGAAGCCATAGACATTGGGCGGATTGACCGAATACTTTTCCATGACTTCAGCGTCTGTCACATGATTGTCGCCGAATTGCCAGGTCCGGATCTTGTTGACCGCAAAACCTGCAATTTCCACTGATCCTCCCGCGCCAAGAATGGAAATCGAGCCCTCGATATCCTTGGGACGTGTTGCCGAAGTCGCTTCGATGATCCCAAGAGCACCATTGCGGAATTTCAGTGTGGCGACGGCCGTGTCTTCGGCCTCGATGTTGACAAGGGCTGTTGTCGCGCGAGCATGAACGCTCTCGACTTCGCCCATGAACCACGTCAGCATATCGATGTGGTGGCTCGCTTGGTTGGCGAGGACACCCCCGTCATAAGCCCAGGTGCCACGCCAGCTATCCTGATCGTAATAGCTTTGGTCGCGACACCAGCGAACGCGGACGGTGCCAAGGACAAGTTTTCCGAAACGGCCAGCGTCCAGCGCTTCGCGTGCCTTCACTACGGGAACGTTGAAGCGGTTCTGCTTGACGACGAAGAGGCGCACACCATTGGCGTCGCACGCCTTGATCATCGCCTCAGCGTCCGTCAGCGTCAGCGCCATCGGTTTCTCGACGATGATGTGCCGCTTATATCTGGCCAATGCGATGACATGTTCAGCATGCATGCCGCTCGGCGTCAAAACCGAGGCGACGTTAATCTGCTCGTTCTGCATCATCTCGTCAAACGACTGGTAATAGGGTACACCGAAACGTTCGCCGAATTCCTTTGCCTTTTCGAGAACAATGTCGCAAACCGCGGCCAATCTTGCACCTGCGATCTGCTCAAGACCGAGCAGTTCAGAATGTCTTTTTGCGATCCGCCCGCAACCAACAATAGCGAAATTTATCACGATCTCTTCCCTGATGATTTTGGGTCAGTAGTTATTCGGTGCTGACCCTGACGTCAAACCCGTGGCGTTTGAGCAGGGCGTGTCGCTTTGCTTCCACAAGGTCGTGCGAGACCATTTCACTGCACATGTCTCGCGCAGAAATTTCCGGAACCCATCCGAGCAGATCGCGGGCCTTGCTTGGGTCCCCAAGCAGAGTTTCGACTTCGGCAGGACGAAAGTATCGAGGGTCGATCTTGACGACAATGTCGCCTGGTTTCAGCGCCGCCGCATCGTTTCCGGAAACGGATTCCACAACGCCTTGCTCTTCCAGGCCGCTTCCCTCAAAGCGCAACTTGATTCCAAGATCTGCCGCCGCCCACTCAATAAACTGGCGCACGCTATATTGCTTGCCAGTTGCGATGACGAAGTCCCGAGGATGTTCCTGCTGGAGCATCATCCACTGCATGCGGACATAATCTTTTGCGTGCCCCCAGTCGCGCAACGCATCAAGGTTGCCCATGTAAAGGCAGTTCTCAAGGCCTTGCGCGATATTTGCCATCCCGCGGGTAATTTTTCTTGTCACGAACGTCTCACCGCGACGGGGGCTTTCATGGTTGAACAAGATGCCGTTGCACGCATACATGCCGTAGGCTTCGCGATAATTCACCGTAATCCAGTAAGCGTAGAGCTTTGCGACTGCGTAGGGACTGCGGGGATAGAAGGGAGTCGTTTCCCTCTGCGGCGTTTCCTGGACGAGTCCATAGAGCTCGCTGGTGCTGGCCTGGTAAAAGCGCGTCTTTTTTTCAAGGCCCAAAATCCGGATCGCTTCCAAAAGTCGCAATGTCCCTAGGGCGTCCGTATCGCCAGTATATTCAGGACTTTCGAAGCTGACGGCCACATGACTTTGAGCTCCGAGGTTGTAAATCTCGTCAGGCTGCGTGTCCTGGATTATGCGGATGAGATTGCTCGTATCCGTCAGATCTCCGTAGTGTAGCTTGAACCGCATGTTCTCGTTGTGCGGATCTTCGTAGATATGATCAATTCGTTGCGTATTGAACGAGCTCATGCGCCGCTTGATCCCATGGACCTCGTATCCTTTCGAAAGAAGGAATTCCGCAAGGTAAGAACCGTCCTGGCCGGTAACGCCGGTTATGAGTGCGACTTTGCTCATCTATGCGCCCCTCTCTCGGGATAGGAAATCTTCGTAAGCCAACTTGAGCCCTTCCTCGAGGTTGACTTTCGGCGACCAACCCAGATTTCTTGCGATTTCGCTGTCCATCAGTTTTCGAGGCGTGCCGTCGGGCTTGTCTGTGTCGAGATCGATCCTGCCGGTGAAGCCGACGATCTCGCTTATGACGGTTGCAACTTCACGTATCGTCACATCACTTCCATAGCCGACATTGATATGGCTTTGCCCTACCGGCATCAGTCTCTTGTAGTCTTCGTGAGGCAAAGTCATGATGTGAACACTCGCGGCAGCCATGTCATCGACGTAAAGGAACTCCCTTAGCGGCGTACCGCTGCCCCAGAGCGTCACGCTTTGGGCCCCCCTGACCTTCGCCTCATGGAAACGCCTTATCAGAGCGGGAATGACGTGGGAATTCTGAGGGTGGTAGGAGTCACCGACGCCATAGAGATTGCTCGGCATTACGGCGCGGTAATCGACGCTATGGCTGTCACCATATTGCCGATTATAGCTTTCGCAGAGTTTAATCCCGGCGATTTTTGCAATGGCGTAAGGCTCGTTGGTCGGCTCTAGGGGACCCGTCAAAAGTGCGCTTTCCTTGATCGGTTGATCGGCGAGCTTTGGATAAATGCAGCTCGAGCCGAGCAACAGCAGCTTCTTGACACCCGTTCTGAACGCTGCGTCGACCACGTTAAGCTCCATCATCAAATTGTCGTAGATGAAGTCAGCCGGGTAGGTATTGTTCGCATAAATGCCGCCGACTTTTGCGGCAGCAAGGTAGACCTCGTCAGGTCGTTCTTTTTCGAAGAACCTTCGGACGTCCGCCTGTTCGATAAGATCGAGTTCTTGGTGCGTTGCCGTCACAATGCGATCGGCCGGATGGCCGTCAGCCAACAGTCGCCGTACGATGGCGGAGCCGACCATCCCCCTATGTCCTGCTACGAATATCCTGGGAGGCCGGATCATCGTGTGCCCATCCATCTAGTGCTCGTCGAGGCCTTTGAGCCTGCCAATCTGCAACTGCAGCAGCGCCGACCTGAGGCGTGCAACAGATGTCGGTCTCATTGATTGTTCCGGCCCGAAATGTCAATCGTCGGTCCCTAAGCGTCAAGGTTCATAATCTGAAGCTGTGCTTGGCAGAAGTGGTGGTCTTCGACAGTTCCCGCAATTCCTCGATTGCCGGCTTCCGACGTTTGACGGCTATTTGTGATCACCAGTGGGTTCAGTTCCACCTGATTGCTACAGCGCGTTTAAAAGTGCCAGCGAGGAACGTTAACCTGAACCGGATTGCGACTTCGCGACAGGCCTGTGAGATGCATTGCGTACAAAACCCGCTGGCGTGATCCGAATCCCGTACACTGCCTTGCTCCTCGTGCAGGCACCCAAGCGCTACAACTACCCACAAGCGCAACTTGTAAACGGTTCGCCCGGGGTCGCCGATATAGTATTACGGCTTGCAAGTTGCCGGCAAGGTGCGATATGGGCTTCGCGTAGCCCCGGTGCGGGAGATATGGCTTGACAGAATACAATCATATATGCCCCGCATGCGGTTCCCCTGACTGTCATGTTTTGCCTGTTCCGCACCCGACACGCTCGATGATCAGCGATGGGGCCGTTATAGGCAAGCCATTAAAGCGATCCAGTTGCGCGAATTGCGGTCATGGCTTTCACTTCGAAAGCATTTCGGAACGGGACGTAAGAGAAATCTATGGCGAGAATTATTCTATCGGTCTGAGGGACACGGCTGCAGAGGTCGAGAGATCCCTTGAATACGACCGGCAGGTGAGAGTGTTTCTTGCAGGGCTTGTCGGTGAGGTGAATTTTAAGACGATTATTGAATTCGGGTGCGGGAGCGGCACGCTTCTAAATTCCTTGACAACCAATCTCGAAGCAGAATTTGGGATTGGGGTAGAGCCCAGCGGCAAGGTCGCGGCATATGCCCGTTCCATCGCTGGTGAGCGCATTTCCATCCAGCAGGGCTTCGCAGAGCAGTTTGCTCATACTGCGCAGAAGTATACTTTGTGCCTGTCTGTAAATGTCATAGAACATGCAAGCAATCCGCTCTCCTTCCTGCGGGCCTGCGCCCGAACAATCGACGAAACAGGTAGAATTCTCGTCGTATGTCCGGATGGAGAGACGGCCGGATCGGAATTGCTTTTCTATGATCATATATCAAGCTTTTCATCGACATCTCTGGCCACGATCGCAGCAAAAGCTCAGTTGACAGCCGTTGCGAATGCGCCTCTGACCGGTGTATTGAAAGGCTTTAGAATTTACCTTTTCCAGTTGGCGGCGACACAGGTGGGGCCGTCTTCTGAACACTTCCATTTTTTGGCCAACCAGCGGGCCGAGTATCTGCGGACATGGAGCAAGATTGCGCGCGCAATCGATCAAATGTCATCTGGTCAAAAATATGGTGTTTTCGGAGCGGGCGAATATTGCGACCTACTTCATGCCTATTGCCCATCGGTCATCGAGGGAGCCATGTTCTTGGTCACCGATCGCCCGGTCGGTAGCCAGCTGTACGACAAACCAGTGATTTCAACTGAAGAGTTCCTGAATTCAGTCCCGATTTCTTTGGTTGCCGCTGTTCACGAACGAAATTGGCGGGTAGTTCATGACCGGTTCGAGTTAGCAGCTGTGCCGATCATTCATCCTTTCGAAGTTGTAAGTCAGGGTGCAATACGATGACAGAGATCTCACGCTACGGAGTCCTTGAAACTACCAGCGCAAGTGACGTCTATGACGTTCTGGCTGAGGAAGTCAGGCTCCTCGGGTACAGCGCTCTAGACGCAGCCTTGTCCGAAAGCGAGCTTGACAGATATTCCAACCTTTTTGATGAAGCCGCGACACGGTATGGTGCCGACGCTTCTACAAAGGATTACAATCTTGAGGATATAAACGAGCGCGACACAGTTCGGCTTCTCCCGACGATAAGTCCGATTTTTTGGAACATCGTTTTTGACGAACGGCTCCATCAATTGTTATCGAGGCTGTTGGGAGGGTATTATATCCTGAATCAGGTAAATGGGCTTATTAACCGCGGCCATCAGAGCAAGTACCATCAGGCTCAATACCATCGGGATTTGCCGTACCAGCACTTTACGAGTTCACGTCCCCTCGCGATCAATGCGCTTTTCGCCTTAGATGACTTCACCATTGAGAATGGCGCCACTCGCGTCATTCCTGGTAGCCATCATCGTGAAGCATTTCCGTCCGACGAAGTTGTTCGGCGTTTGGAAAAGCAAGTCACCGTTAGGCGTGGGACCTTCATTGTTTTGGACTGTATGGTGTATCATGCAGGTAGCACCAATCTGACTGTCAGAGATCGCCGGGCCATCAATCACGTATTTACGATCCCCATGCTTCGGCAACAGTTTCACATTCCGTCTGTAATTGCCGACCCTTCGGCCTTTTCCGACCAGCAGAAAAAGATTCTTGGTTACGGATTGGAAGAGTATCGCTCTGTCGATGACTGGCTTAGGTCTAGGAAGACGAAAGCCGTATAAGATAATGACGTGCAAGCTTTCGATAGTCACCACACTTTACCGTTCTCGAGAGACAATCGAGGAATTTATCCGACGCGCCATAGCCGCGGCCGAAGCAGTCACCGACGACATTGAAGTCGTGATCGTCGATGACGGTAGCCCGGATGATTCCGCGGCAATCGTTCGGAGGAGCGTTGACGCTGATCCTCGTATCTTGCTGGTTGAGCTGAGTAGAAACTTCGGCCACCACCGCGCGATGCTCACTGGGTTGGAGCATGCCAGCGGCGATCTTGTCTTTTTGATCGACAGTGATCTTGAGGAGCCACCGGAGCTGCTTTCGGAAATGGCCAACGTCCTGCGAGAAAAATCCGTAGACTGCATCTATGGATTACAACGGAAGCGTAAGGGTGGTTACGTCGAGAGGGTATCTGGGCGACTGTTCTACTGGCTTTTCCGCACTTTGAGTGACGTCGGCATCCCAGAGAACGTGTCGACGATGAGATTGATGACCCGTCGATATGTCGCTTCGTTGCTTCGCTTTCGGGATAAGAACCCTGTCTTCGTTCCGCTCAGCATTCTTGCGGGTTATCGTCAGGCACCATTCGAATTTATCAAGTCCAGCACGTCGGAAACGACTTACTCCTTCGGCCGAAGGATTGCTCTCATGGTTCTCGCAATTACAACGTTTTCAGCGCGACCGCTCATGCTGATGCTGTTTTTCAGCCTCATCCTGGCCGCTTCAGGCTTCCTCTACGGCAGTTATGTTGTGTTGAGCGCGTTAACTGGGCCGGTTCAAGATGGGTGGTCATCGCTGATGGCGGTAGTGGTGTTTTTCTTCAGTTTGAACGCGGTCTTCACCGGGCTGATTGGGCTTTATGTGAAACAGATCCTCGAGGAGGTGAAAGACCGGCCTCGTTCGATCGTCCAGGAAATTTACTCACATAGAAGACCGTCCGAGACGACGCGCGTCTGATCGGCCGATCAATTATCCGGTGTCCCTGAGGAGCAAAAGTTGTTGAAACGAAAAGGCATAGTCCTCGCAGGAGGCACAGGTAGTCGACTATTCCCTCTCACACTGAGTGTTTCGAAGCAGCTCCTGCCGATCTTTGACAAACCGCTGATATATTATCCGCTTTCTGTCTTGATATTGGCAGGCATCCAGGAAGTCCTTTTTATTACAACGCCAGACTCGGCAGAGTCATTTCGCAGCCTGCTGGGCGATGGCTCCCGATTTGGAATGTCGTTTGAATATGCTGTGCAGACGGAGCCACGCGGCCTGGCTGATGCCTACAAGATTGGGCGAAATTTCTTGAACGGTTCACCGAGCGTTTTGATCCTTGGTGACAATATTTTCTTTGGGCATGATTTTCAAACCCACCTTGCGAGAGCTTACGCGCGAAAAGGCGCGTCAATATTTGCCAGCTTGGTCAAAGATCCTGAGCGCTTCGGTGTGGTTCAAGTTGACGAGAGGGGTAAGGCTCTTTCCGTCGTCGAGAAGCCATCGAAACCATTGTCACGATGGGCAATAACGGGGCTGTATTTCTTGGACGAAAGGGCGCCCGATTTTGCAGAAGAAGTGAAACCTTCGGCTCGCGGAGAGATTGAAATTGTTTCCATCCTTGAGCGCTATTTGGCTGAAGATGAATTGAGTACCGAGATGCTGCATCGCGGTTTTGCATGGCTTGACGCAGGCACTCACGAGAGCCTGCATCAGGCGTCGGATTTCGTTAAAACCCTCCAAGATCGGCAGGGCTTGCTGGTTTGTTCGCCCGAAGAAATAGCGTTCCGGATGAAATTGATCTCGCTGGATCAATTGTCCCGACTCGCCAACGACCTCAAACAGTCGTCATACGGGCAAGCTCTGCAGGCAATTGTGCAGCAGGAAGCGGGATCATATCATGGCTGAAATTCCTTTTAATCGGTCCCCACTTCTTGGCAGAGAAAAAGCATATGTCGAAGACGCGATCGGACGACGTCGCCTGAGCGGTGACGGTTTTTACACCAAGTTGGTTTCTGAACATCTCAAGCAACGATTGGGTGCAGCGGAGGTTTACCTCACGCATTCCTGCACAGCCGCACTTGAGATGGCGGCGCTGCTTATTGACCTAGGCCCAGGTGACGAGGTCATTATGCCATCATTCACGTTCACTTCTACAGCGAATGCGATCGCACTGAGAGGTGCCAAGCCAGTTTTTGCGGACGTTTCAATAGGATCGATGAATATCGATTTGGATGAAATTGAAGCACTGGTAACCCCCGCCACAAAGGCAATTCTCGTCGTCCACTACGCCGGTCGTGTCCCTGATATGGATCGAGTGAACGAATTCGCGCGCAAGCGTGGACTTGTCGTTATTGAAGACGCGGCGCAATCCTATGGCTCCCATTATAAAGGGTCTCCTGCAGGAACGCATTCCGCGCTATCGACGATAAGTTTTCACGACACGAAGAACGTCACTGCGGGCGAGGGTGGAGCACTGGTGATCAACGATCCTCGATTTATCGAGCGAGCGGCGGTGCTGCGCGAAAAGGGCACAAATCGACAACAGTTCATTCAGGGACAGACCGACAAATATACGTGGATTGACTTAGGCTCATCTTATCTTCCATCGGAGTTGATTGCGGCATTTCTGCTCGGCCAACTTGAGTGTTCAGACCAAATCACGGATGCCCGCAGGGATCATTGGAAAAGGTACCGGGAAGGATTCGAAAGGTTGATGAACCGATTCCGCCTGGGGCTACCGGATCAAGAAACAGCTGACCAGCCGGTAAACGGCCACATATTTCATATTCTGCTGCGGGATGCCCGCCATCGACCAGTATTCCTTGAGGAGATGAAGGCGCGGGGCGTTAACTGCACGTTTCACTATGTTCCCTTGCACTCGGCACCGGCCGGCATCCGCTTCGGGGTTGCGCCTCGCGGATGCCCAGTTACAGAAGATGCGGCTGCCCGTCTCGTCCGTCTTCCGCTCTTTTATGAGCTGACGCCCCAAGATATTGACTATATCCTATCTCAAGCAACTTCGGTACTCGGAAGTCTCGAAAATTGAATCGCGCGCTTTCTATCAGAGCAAGTTTTTTGCGATTAAGAGGCCTTGTGAAACGCTCATTTGAACAAGAAACATTGCCGCTCGCTGTTGCTTGGTCAATGTTTGCAGCACTCCTCTTCTTTATTTTAGTTCGACTTGATGCCGGCGTTGATATAACTGACACAGCGTTCTATCTTATCAGCGTAGCACGCCACGCACAGATTATAGCGCAAGTGACACTGTTTGGTGCGTTGTGGGACGGGATATCACCTTTCTCGTCAATCTACTGGAATCGAATTCTCGCTCTGGCCCTGATTGTGGTCTCGAGTTCGTATCTCGCGTGGGCCGCAACCAAGTATGTGACATCATCCCAGCCTGCACATCGGTTCCTATTTGTCAGTCCGCTCTGTGCTGCAACAGCACTCGCGTTCTACAATTTTTGGCTACCGGACCCTTCTTATGACTTAATGAACCTGATCCTCGTGAGCACGGTTTTAGGTTCCTTTTTTCAACTCATCGACCTCTTCGGCAAGGCAAAAACGCCAAGTGCTCGCAGTGTATTGCTGCCAATGGTGATTTTGGGTGCAGCCGGGCTGAGCCTTGCATTGGTGAAGGTAACGACAGCCGCGTTGATTGCGCCATTGGTCATTATTTGCCTTCTCTGGACTGCGCGTCGTGTAACCGAAGCAAAGGTGTGGATCGCCTCAATCGCAGGCGCGCTTTTGGGAATTGCTCTTACGGTACTGCTGCTAATATCAGTCGGCCTTTACCCCGCGAAAGCGATCGATGTTCTCATCGAGGGATATTACGTCGCCCAGATGATCACAGACCCTCATTTTAATATCCTGGGATCTTTGAGAATACACGCCGGGGACATCCGAAGTGTCATCGAAGGGAATCCGTACCTTCTTGTATCCTTTATCCTGCTTGGGGTTCTTTCGACCGTTGTGGCGCCATGGCGGACAACGATGTTTACTGTCCTACCGTGGATAAGGGGTGCTCAAGCTGCGACGTTGATCGTTGTTATTGTCATCCTGTCTTTTGATGGAGCGTCGCCGCAAGCCCGACTGTCAATGCTCGGGTTGCTGGCGCAGATGATGGTGATTTGCTCCATTGCAGCGAGTGACGTCAAAGCTGACATCCGTAGGCGTGCTCTGTCTGTCGTCGGGGTCGCGGCCTATGGGCAGATGGCTTACTGCTTCGGGACGAATTCTCCTTGGTCCAATCTGCTTTCCTTGGCTACCCTTCTGGCGTTAATCCCCGCAGCGGTGTTTTATGGAACGCTAGCGCGATCGAAGGTTATCTATGCACTCGCATTGGTTGGCGGGTCGGCGCTCATTACTGCGACCTCGATAGAGCGAAGTCCGTACCGATTGAACTCGACATTTTCCGCGCTGACAGAGTCTGTTGAAATCGGCCCAAATAGCGAGCCATTCAAGGTTAGTCCCGCTTTGGCGCGGTTCTATCGCAATCTCCAGGATGTCAGGGGCAAATATTTCGGCCATGGCGATGTCCCTGTTCTTCTTGACATGACCGGCAGGGCGCCGATGGCTGCCTATCAACTCGGTGCACGGATTCCTGGAACGGCGTGGACACTAGCGGGATATAGCGGGAGTTCTGATTTTTTTCGGTACTTCGTGTCAAGGCTCTCTGATGCTGATCGAAGGGCTGCGTGGCTACTTGTGCCGGATGGGACGCACCCAGGTATTCCTTTGAGCCTCCTGCCTCAGTTGGGCATCGATTTTCCGGGACATTACGTGCCGGTGACTGAAATTCCGATCCCCTTCATTGATGGGCACGCGATCCTGTATCGTCCTGGTTGAAAATTTGCACGTCAGTATATCTTTCCTAGGGTGTCGGGATCACGCATTGGACCTTCCGAAGTGGAGAGTCGGCAATCTTACCAATATCTTGGACATCCAGGTTACCGACAAAGTGCTCTTTGCAGTAGCTGCCCAAGGTGCGTAGATCTTGCGAAGATGCCATCATGAACAATCCTTGGGAGGACCGTAATTGCTGTTCGAACGAACGCCCTCCCGCTACTTCTTCAGCCGCAACCGAAAAAGGTGCAGGCGTGAAGACACCAAATCCATAGATCTTCAGATCAAGACCGTTGGTCAAATCGCGTGTTGGCCCATAAACCTTTTGAAACGGAAATTGATCGCCCCAAACATAAAGGGGTGCGCCGTTCAATAGATTGAGATCAAACAGCGCGTCCTTTTGGATCAACGTGGAGCGAGATGCCACGGCGGATATGTGAGCGGCATTGGCGAGCAGACAATAAATAACAATACTGGAGACCAGATATTGCCGAAATGCTGATGGCCTCGATAATAAAGGGGCCACCGTGAGAAGAACAAGAAGCGGATAATAGACCCTCATGATTGCGGGCCTGCCGAGAAGCGCCAGCAGAATGATAGTGGCAATGCAAATTGCCCAGGATGCAATCATTCGCCAACTCAGCCGACATAGTACAAGCAGAAGCAAAGCCGCGGCAAGGGGATACAGAAGATAGGGATGCTTGAACGCATTGATTGCCAGCATCACGTTTTGCGCGGCGCCACCCGTAAACACGACAAGGCCTAGCTTCCTTAACATTTCGGTAAGTATGATGGGATTTGCCAGAGTGGGAACCGCGTACAGACCCCAGCCCGTGATGAGGGTGGCATCGTTGCTGGAAAATCCATAAGCCTTGTAGATATCGGGCCGATCGCGCAACATTAAGCCAGCGCCGAAGTCGGTATATGGTGCACGCGCGAAATTGACCTCGTTGAACGTCTGCCACTGGGGCGTTTGGTAGCTCATATAGTCCATGACCGATGAGACTAGGACGGCTAAACCGACGACAATAGCTGCAATCCACGTCGCCCGGTTTCCAAAGATTTCACCTTTAAGAATGAAGGGGAGAGCAACCAAAAGGACGAGGAATGCTTCCTGACTTCGGATAATGTAGGAGAGGTAAGCCAACAGGCAGCTGGCCGCTAGCAGGTATAGTCGTTTCCTTTGACAGAATAAGTGAAGAACACATATTGAGGCGACCATCGTTAAACCGGCAGTAAGCGTGAATTGCGGAACCGACCATGGCCGAAAGAGAAGCAGGCCAACGACCGAAACGCACAGAATGTGCATGCAGCCGGACTTTCGCAGGGTATAGTAAATGATCGTGCCGCTTATAGTAATTGAGGCGAAAGCACCAATTGAATAACCAACATAACCGAATATTGCTGTCAGCAGTCGAACTGCCTGACCCCAGATGTAATTTGAAAAGATAAGCTGCGATGACGGCTCGGCGGCCAGGCCTCGGCCATTCGCGATCATCGCCATCGCTGCGTCGTCGTTCGTTTCCCATGCCGGGGGCAAGAAAACACACGTCCCTATGCCGAGTATCAAATTGACGGCAAATGCGATGGGAAAATTGTAACGACTCCCGATCGTCTGGCGGTCTTGCTTCTTACCCTCGAGCAGCAAGTATCGTCCCCAATACGATTAGGCCCAGGCCCGCGCTTTTTTGTGCGGAGATAGGTTCGGCCAGAAGCCAGTAGCTCAATACTCCGACCACAACGAAGTTCAAGCTCATGAATGGGTAGGCATGGTTCAGAGGGAATTTGGTCATCGCTGCCATCCATGCGAGCGATGCCAAAAAGCCTGCCGCAAAACCTGTAAAAATTGCAGGATCAAAAAGAAGCAGAACAAGAAACTTCAGCTTACTGAGTGGGTCAGAGGGAAGAGCGCCAAACTGGCTTATCCTCCATTTCAACATCATTTGACCGTAAACTGTAAAACAAATCGTCGCTGCAATGTATCCATAGTCAAGCAACCGAAGCATTGTGGCCCTCGAGTACAGCAAGACCGAAGCCGCTTTTGCCAAATCCATTTCCGTTATAGAGCATGTAAACTGCACCTCTGTGTGTGAAGACGAAGGGATATTCGATCATTTCACTATCCCAACCGCTCTCAGACGGGTGAATGGAAAGCGAATCAAGTGCCAACATCCAGGTAGCGCCGTCATCAGTACTCTGCGCGTGGCCTATCCGATACGTCGAGCCGTCTCCTGCTCTGTATGAAAACCACATATGATCGATACCATCGTTCAATCGTATGACCGTTGGGCGAGAAAACGCTTGGGCGGTGCCGAGAATATAGGGGACAGCTAGGCCGGTCTTCCGCCAGCTTCCTCCGTCTGGAGATATGGCCCCCTTGATCACATGGACCATTTCACCGTTTCCGCCATCCCAAGTGTCTGTCGATCCATACCACATTTGGTATTCGGCATTGTGTTTGCGAACCCACGGATAGGACAAGCTAATACGGTCCTCGGAATCGCTCACAAGATAGGGATGTTCGTCTATAATCTCCAGATTGACCTCTGGGGTCACCCTGAGGCGTCCGATGTCTCCGCGCCAGTGATCACCTGGCTTATTTTGCCACCCCATGAAGAGAATGAAGCGATCGCCATCCGCTGAGTATTCATTGCCAATACTGATCCCAGCCTCGTAAAAGCTGCCTTCCGGGCCATGCACAACAAATGGCTCAATGTGATCGCAAATCACGACCCCTGTGGGAAGCTCGATGTCTACCGCGCCGACCGAGGATCGATTTTCACGATCCCTGCCGCTATAGAAGATTCGGAAAACATCGTTTTCCAAATGGACTGCGAGTGGATTGGCTTGGTGGGTAATTAGCTTGGGATGCCTCTCTCCACTTGCTACAAATAGCCTTCCACGTTTTCTCCAGACCCAGTTCGCCGTCATATATTTCTCAATCGATTGCTTGGAACGCGGGATCGTTCGGTCTCTGGAGTGCTGTAGACACTGTATTCTGCAGCATCGGAAAGAAGTACGGTCCCAGCCCCCAGCACGCAAAAGTTGCCGAGGGTGATATGATCTCGCAATGTCGAGTTTACGCCAATGAAGCAGCTTTCTCCTATGGTTACGCCGCCGGAAACAACAACATGAGATGAAATGAAGGTGTGGTCACTGATCGTCGAATGATGACCGATGTGATTTCCACTCCAGAGTGTCACATTATCGCCGATTTTTACGAAGGGCTGAATCGTATTGTCTTCCAGGATAAAGCAATTCCTTCCGAGGGCGGCGCCATTCAGGGTTGTGGCCTTGGAGCTAACGTAGCTACAGAGCTCATAGCCAGCGGCAATTGCAGCCTCAAATTTCTGCTTGCGGATCTGGTTGAGCTTTGCGTAACTGAGGGCCACGAACATTGAATATTCGGTCGGAGGATACCGGTTGGTCACCTCCTCAAAACTGACGACCGGGAGGCCACAAAAGCTATCCTCGTTCAGAAAGGCCTTGTCGACCGTGAAGGCAACGACCTCATATGCGCTATCAGTGCTGAAGTAATAGTGTGCAAGTTGTGCAATGTCGCCAGCACCAAATATCACAATTTTGTTCATCTTCATTTCCGTACGATCATCGTGAATTCGTAGAGTCCATAGTCGTGCAGGAGTGCCACATGTCGCGAGTAGCGGCTTTTACAAATATGGAACAGATGAAGGGGGTCCGCGTAAAATAAGTCTCTACGCATTTTATCTGCGTCGGAGTAAGACGTCAGGCAATTAAACGCAAACCCGCGTGTACTGACCTCGTTCATCACGTCGAGCGTCTCAAGTAGATATTCTTCCCACTCCTCCTGAGATCTCTCAAGTTTAACGTTGAAGATCCCTGAGGCGACACTGTAATCGACAAGGGTGTCGGGGCGGCTTGCAATCTCAAACCGAGCGTTTGGATTGTGAACGAAACGCTGCCGAGCAGCGTTGACCATTGCCGACGAAACGTCCAGCCCGATGTACCGGATCGAATGCCCAAGGTCCGAGATATAATCGAGGAGGGCGCCGTAGCCGCAACCGATATCGCACAGGGTGTATGGCTTCGCAGCCGCAACAAGCTTCAGCAACTGATCAAAGCGAAGAATTTGACTGTCCGTGTCTCTCCAGTCTACACCCGCAGCGGTCTGCCCATGTTGCGCAAGCCGATTTGAGTAGTAAACTGCAACCTCACCCAGAAGCTCGTTTGTTCCATCAGTCATTCTATCACCTTGGATCCAGCAAATTTGTAGAAGTCCTATCGTCCAATGTTTAGATGCTGCATATAAAGTTTGCTGTCGTGGCCGCAATTAAACAGCAAGTCCAAAATGGAGACGCTGTGCTCAAAATCACCCCAGAGTTGAGGGTAGATCGGGTATCCGCGATAATCAAACCATTCTACGGCAACACCAGCGTCCGCGAAAAGGGATTGGTCGAGATAATCCTGTGCTGCAGGGCCGGATACGTATGTGGTAGCGCCGGTCGCAAGACAAACGCCCAAAAGGCGCTCGCTTTTCCCTTCAAGAAGGTCAAATTCAGAAGCCTGCCGGATATAGGTTGTAATTCCTAGATAGCTGCAGACCGCTTTCAGCAGGTCTGCGTTCAAATCGGAAAGGAATGTTTGCTTTCCGTGCAGGAGAATGGGTTCGATTAGTGTGGCGACGTCATGATAATAGGGAGCCTTGCCATAGTTGTAGGCCAGGCTTTTCCAATGAGCTTCACGCCAACCGTCGCCATCGATCTCAGTCTCTTTGATGGTTTGAAGGTAGCGACCCTTGACCTTTACGGGTACGGTCAACCATTGCAGTCCCTGTGGCGTCTTGAATTTATTGCGATTGCGCCAGTCACGCCGCGTATATTGTACTTCGTCGTAGAGGATAAACTCGTCTACCGAAGCAATCATGTCAAAGTATCCCTTCCAAGGAAGGTAGTTTGACTGAACAATCGCAACTTTCTTCATACGCCGGCCCCCATACGCTGCAAGCGGTAGCTTCCATCGAGAATTGCTCGCCACCAATGCGCATTGTCTAGGTACCATTGAACGGTTTTGCGAAGGCCGGTCTCGAAATTCTCCCGAGGTTCCCAGCCTATCTCGCTCTTGATCTTGTTGATATCCATCGCATAGCGATAATCGTGTCCAGGCCGATCCACGACATGAACTATCTGGCTTTTGTAACTCTTGCCATCAGGCAATGGCCGAAGCTCATCCAATATTGAGCAAATTTCGCAGACAACGTCGATATTTCGACGTTCTGCCAAGCCGCCGATATTATATGTTTCCCCAGCCGTCCCCTTTTCCGCGACAAGGGCCAAGGCACGAGCATGATCTTCGACGAAGAGCCAATCCCTAATCTGGTGCCCGTTGCCATAAACTGGAAGATCGGCTCCACTGAGAGCGCTCACAATCATGTGCGGAATAAGCTTCTCTGGAAAATGATAGGGTCCGTAATTGTTGGAGCAATTGGTAATAAGGGTGGGAAGCCCGTATGTCCGATGCCAAGCGACAACCAAGTGATCACTTGCGGCCTTACTCGCCGAATAAGGTGAATTTGGACGATAGCGATGGATTTCAGTGAAGGCGGGGTCACCTTCGTGAAGTTCACCGAAAACTTCATCAGTACTCACATGATGAAATCGAAATGTCGTCTTTCTTGCAAGCGGAAGCTGATCATAATATGCCCGCGCCGATTTCAGCAGGCTATATGTGCCGACAATATTCGTCTGGACGAAGACGTCAGGTGCGTCGATTGATCGATCGACGTGGCTTTCCGCAGCCAAGTGCATGATAATATCAGGCCTAAAGTCGAAAATGAGCGTCCTAATGTGGCTGGTGTCGCAGATGTCTAGGCGGTGAAAGCTGTACTCCGCCAATCCATTAACCGAATCGAGTGACCTCTCATTCCCAGAATAGGTCAGGCAGTCAACGTTGCAGACCGTCCATTGCCTTTCTAAGACCATATGCCTAACGACAGCGGAGCCTATAAATCCCGCTCCGCCAGTCACCAAAACTCTCATACTATACCGACGATAACGTCTTCCCTAGCTTGTCTCTCTGTGGATGGAACGCATAGCAGTCGATCCTCTTTGTCGCAAGGCGGAGCCATTGCGATAACCAAGTCGTCGGGAATATTATTGTTCAGTCTACGTGGGCGAGATCGAAACTCAATTCTGCGATGGAGCTAGTTGGATCCTGACACGATTGTAGCTGTAGACCGCTTGCCGGCCGAAAAACCGTGATATCTGGATGGCGAGTCTATTTACGGGAATCATGGGCAACGCAACGAGAACTGAGATCACGCAGATCCCGACATCAATGGCGAATTTCGATTGCGCCGTCCCGCCGAAGTTGTGAACGAGCGGCTCTCCAATTAATACCAAAATGGGTCCATGAACGAGATAAAGAGGAAACGATATTATGCCAAGAAGTTTGGAGAATTGGCATGACAGGAAGCTATTCACTGGCTTAATCCCTATGCACCCAAGCGTCAACGCGACCGTGGCTAACATATTCCAAGCATCATAGGCAGGCGGCAAATAGGCGGGGGCGGATATGCCGATTGCAAGCATTCCTGCGAATAACCAAGGCGAGATATCTTTAGCATATCCCCTGTGAATGAGGCCTGCGATCATGGCGCCAAAAAGGAACAACGAGTAAAATTTAAAAACCTGGGTCACCGAAAACATAAGTATGAAAGAGACAGCAGAAATGATCGCGAGATAGTATGCCGATCGGCAGCTGAGCAAAAGAACAGCGAAAAGAAGGAAAGAGCCAATTAGCTCGACGCTCATCGTCCACATCGGGCCAGCGTAAGTTAGACCTGGATTGTAGTTAAAGAAGACATCGAAAAACGAAAAGCGCAGGACGTTTTCTATCGTGGATTGAAAACTCAAAGCGTTTGAAAACGGCGCTATTCTTTCTTTGGATAAGCTGTGTAGCCCAGCGATCATTGCAAGGTGCACAGCAACTGCAACCACGAAAATAGGGATCGCTAGCCGAAAGTAACGAGAGCCTGCGGCTGCAATCAGTTTCTCAACATTCCGTTCTCTGAAATAACCGTACGACAGCGAAATTCCCGACACCACAAAAAATACAAGCACGGCGTATAAACCGCTGAACGGCAGAAGCCGACGCAAATAAGCACCACTCTCAGCCGTTACTGGCAAGCCCTCGCAGAAGACATGAAAAAACAGGACGAATATAGCTCCCCATCCGCGCATTCCGTCCAATACATGTAAGCGTTCCTCCTGGCGGGCGAAGCTATCGACATGGGCCGAATTCATGCATTTACTTTCGTTCGTTTGCTTATCAATTCTTCGACCGCTATTGCTTGGTCGTGGTGCTGCTGTGGCGTATCCGACCAATAGCGATTCCTTCCAGTTAGTGGGAAAGATTGCGCCATCAAACTTGGGGGCGAAATACCTAGTGCCTGCCCGATACGATCCGATTCATGAAGCCTTCAATGCTCGTCTTTCGGCGAGGGGATGTTGAGCTCCCATACCTCGTTGGTGATTGGGTCAGCGTGACCGCCGGCAACGAAAATCTTGTCGTTGAAAACGTATGTCGATTGCTCGTGTCTCCCTCGCCAACTACCGGCCAAAGCTAGGCGTGTCCATTTGATGCCATCACCCGAGTACCAGATGTCGTCAAGATTCAACGTCTTCTTACTCCACCCTCCTACAATCCACATGAGGTCCCGATATACGACCCCGGAGAACCAAATCCTTCCATGCCATGGGGCGTCAGAAACTTTAGTCCAATTGACACCGTCAACCGAGCTCCACACATCATTCAAGGCAATGAAGTCTGGGGCATAAGACCCTCCGCCAATTACCCAAAGTTTACCCTTGTAAGCGAGCGCCGTGTGGAACGCTCTCGGTTGCCAAGCCGCGTGCTCTGTAACTTTCGTCCAGTTAATACCGTCGCTGGAACGCCAAACGTCGTTTCTGAGAATAGGCTTACCATTGACCACCTCCTCGCCGCCAAAAATCCATAGTTCACCATTCCATTCGATGATTGGAGTGGCTGTTCTAGGGCTCCATGCTGCAGCGTCTTGAACCTTCGTCCATTGGATCCCGTCATCGGAATTCCAAATTGCGTTACTGGTGGGATGCTCTGGGTCTGAAAGTCTATTGCCACCGAGTACCCACATCTTGTCCTTGAACACAATTGTCATCGGCAAGTCGGTGTAGTCGAAGGGAAGCTTAGGCTGAACGAGGCTCCACTTCACGCCATCGGTCGAGTTCCAAACATCTCGAAGTAGTTCGACGGGGCCAGTTTTCCATCCGCCCAAAATCCAGAGTTTACCTTTGTAAACAAACTCACCGGCAGAGTCCCGCGGCTGCCATTCGGCAAACCCTATTCGTTTTAGATTTGCTTCTGGGGAGACACGCAAAAGTCCTAGAGACCACAGGAGACAAAGACAGAGAAAACCCAGGATAAAAAGACGTAACAGTAGAGGGCGCTTGATGTTTAAATGCATGACTGAAGCCTCTATGGCTGACGAGGGGCTGATTGGCCCCGACTTGGCCCGCGAGAAAGGAGTTGTCAATTGGCGTCCAAACTTTGCGCGCCGGAACGCAAAGGAATAACGCACCCGGTCAACTATTCTTAGTATCCTAGGTTAGCAAGTAACCTGTCACCGACAAACTTCCCTGCGTCGGTGGTTAGGTGGCCGTAGTCCCATGAAAGCAGGTCAGATGGGTCGCCCGACCATGTTGTAGCGCAAGCGTCATTTCGGCAGAGTAAGTTGGTGAGGGACAGATACTCTAGGTGACGCGTCTTGGCGAGCGTGCTCAGTGCAGCCTCTGCCGACGCAACATCGCTGGATGGCATACCCTCGATTGCAATCGGTATTCCGCCTGATCGGCTCGAAAGCCACTTCTTGAACACTAAGTCCGGAAGCTTTTCCGAATAATTCGGGAACGGTCCGACAAGCGCCACTCTTATCCCTGCGTGTTCCAGTGCGTCAATCGTAGCATTTAGGCCGATCGCGAAAGAGTTGTCCGCGCTGAAAGTGTCGGAATAGTGTGACCAGTGAGCGTAGAGAACGACGATGTCTGGTTTACTGTCAAGGATGGATTTCAGTGCGCGAGATACGAAGAGACCGCATGTTGAGGCCGCGCCGACGATCGGAGGGCAGGCGTCTGCCGCATAGTCTCCCACTTGCGCTCTTCCTTGCGCCGCAATTGCAAGGCCGGGGTATAAACGGCCGGCGTGCGAGTCACCCCAAACAGCTATTCTCGGGAGACCTTGCACATGCTTTGGAGCGCAGTTACTCGTATAATCCTGGCTTTCGTCATAAAGCCAGCATGTGCCAATTCGGGCGTCTGACCGGAAATCGTAGCGAGAGTATACGAGTATATCTCTCATTTTCTCGGGATAGAAGAGGGATCGCATGTCGACCTGACTGTTGGCTGCGCCGAAGCATCCGATACCAATAAGAGCCACCAGGAATGCAGACGCAACTTTGGTCGCGGGGACACGATGCAAAGGTCTTTCAATTCCAAGGTAGGTGACGGCAGCAAGTGCAGTTGCAAGCGCCACAAAGAGGCACGTGACAAGGGCGCTTGGCTGGCCGTCGATCTTGCGGGCAAAAACCAGAATGGGCCAGTGCCAAAGATAGAGTGGATAGCTGATAAGACCGATCGCGACGAATGGCTTGGTTGAGGTCGATAAACGAGAAAGCGGGCTATTTTCGCCACAGCTTATCATGAGGGCGGCGCCGAAAACCACCATGCCATTGTGCAAAGGTTCGATAGTGGCCTCCTGAGCTAGTACGAGGGCGGCAACTACTAGCGTTAACCCTAAGCCAAGCGCAACTGTTCGAATGCGGGCAGAAAGGGCGATTGGCGGGCCGGCCGCAAGTATTGCCCCCGCCGCCAGTTCCCATGTGCGACTTAAGGGCGAATAAAACGCCGCGATCGGATCGTGCGTCGACAGGTAGATATTGTGAGCCAGAGACAGCGCGGTAATAGCTGCCAGAACAATGCGCAGCGGTATCTTGGTGAGAGCTGCCATCCACAGCACAACTGGCCACGCAAGATAGAATTGCTCCTCGACGCCCAGCGACCATAGGTGTAGCAGTGGCTTGCTCAAAGAGTTTGTGTCAAAATAGCCGGACTCTCCCCACAGCAGTAGGTTGGGTATGAATAAAGCCGATCCAAGAGTGTGCCACCCCAGTTGCTGAAACTCGGTCGGCATCAATAGTGCAAGGCCTGCAATTAGCGAAGCGATCAGCATGAGAATGAGTGCAGGATAAATCCGTCGAATGCGACGTTGGTAGAACGCCAACAACGCAAAACGCCTCTCTCCGATATCCCGTAAAATAATGCCGGTAATCAGATAGCCGGAAATAACGAAGAAGACATCGACGCCTAGGAACCCCCCCCGGTAAGAGTTTTGGAAAGGCGTGGAAGAAAACCACCGCGCTGACAGCAATTGCCCTAAGGCCATCGATGTCCGGTCTGTAATTGTCTTTTTTTGTAATCTTGGGTTGATCAAACATGGCGGCATTTGCGTAGCCTGAGATTGACGGTGTGTCGAGATTGTCGTTGCAAATCGCAATCTGAATTCCAACCGTTCTTCCACAAATAAAGTCGTCGATATGGAAATCGGCTTTACCACGCCTCGGGCAGCGATTCGGGCGAATTGAATGGCATGGTGCTCAAGCTGAAGGTGCTGGAGCTGAGTTCTGACGAATTCCTTTCGGGGATGATCGTGCGATGCAGACAAGACAAGCCGCACTGGGGCGCGTGCAAGATCCGCGAGCTCCTGGATGGAAATCATGATCAACGTTGGCGCCCGTCGTTCCGACGCCTGCAGCCTCGGCCCACGCAATGAAACGATAATTGAGGGCCAACGCTGGCTTCGTTTCACCGCATATAAGAACCGTGATCGCTTCACTGTGACGATCGAAGCGTTGATGACCAAGGAACTTGAGGCCGCACTAGCAGCCACGAAAACAGGGCATGATGCGTATCTGGTCACATCGTTCGGCAAGCCGTTCGTGATCGACCGGCTCGGGAACAAGATGCGCGAATGGTGCGATAAAGCGGGTTTGCCGAAATGCTCAGCGCACGGCCTCCGAAAGGCCGCGTCCGTTGCCTTCGCGGAAAGCGGTGCCTCAGCGCCTCAGCTGATGGCGGTGTTCGGCTGGACTAACATGAAAACGGCGCAAATCTACGTGGACAAAGCCAACAGACGGAAGCTGATCGCCGGCGCCTATCGAGGCTTAAAGCAGATCGAGGAGAAGCAAAGTGTCTCACTTTCGCAGCCTCAAAATTCAAATGAGACAAACGAGGAAAAAAAGCGATGCGTAATCAAAGGGGGAATTCGGGAATGGTGGGCGATGAGAGACTCGAACTCCCGACATCCTCGGTGTAAACGAGGCGCTCTACCAACTGAGCTAATCGCCCGCGATGCTCTGTGTCATCGTTCGGTGCAGCGTCTCTAGCGATATTGAGAAAGAACCGCAAGCCTCTTTTTGAATTTCTGAGCAATTTGCCTGTGCATGCCGCTCTTCCCCGCGAGGGGTATTGTCTGTAGAGGTGCGTCTGTCAGAATATGGAGCGAAAATGACGACGCGAGAGCAGCGAGCAGCCCTTCGGCAAAGCACCCCACGGGTCTTTTTGGACAACGTCCACACGGAACATGCCAGGTTGCTGCCTGATCGCGGCAGGCTGCTCGACAATCTGCCGAAGGGTGGGGTCGTTGCTGAACTCGGCGTGGCAGAAGGGGCTTTCAGCGAGGAGATTCTGGCACGCAACCAGCCCCGGCAGCTCTATCTCGTCGATCCGTGGAATATGGACCGCTATTCCGAAGGCCTCGGCATCATCAACGGCAAGTTCGCGTCCGAGATCGCCGACGGCCGTGTGGTGATTCGTCAGGGTACATCGCTCGACATGCTGTCCCGGTTCGACGATGCCACTTTCGATTGGCTCTATATCGATACCGATCATTCCTTCGCGCTGACCTGGGAGGAACTTCTGCTTGCGGACCGGAAGGTGAAGCAGGATGGCCGGATCGCCGGCCATGATTTCTGTACCGGAAACACGGTCAAACCCGTCGTCTACGGGGTTGTCGAGGCGGTCAACAAATTCTGTGTCGAATATGGCTGGCGCTTCGAGTTTTTGACGCTCGAACCGGATGCTCACTTTTCCTATTGCCTCAAGCGTATTGACGCATCGCAATAGCCGTCAGCGGGTCAGATGTCGACCACGCCGAGTTCCTGCCTGGCTTCCAGATACCAGTCGACGAAGGCCCTGGCGCCCTTTTCCAAAGGCGTGCTCGGCTGGTAGCCCGTCAGGGCCTGGAGAAGATCGGGGCTTGCGAAGGTGCGCGGCACGTCGCCCTTTTGCATCGGCAGCATGACACGTTTTGCCTTGTGTCCCATCGCATTCTCCACCTTCTCGATGAAGTCCATCAGGCTGACCGGCTGGCCGCCGCCGATATTGACGATGCGGAAGGGGGCCTGATGCGAGAGGGTTTCGATTTCAGCATCGGCGACGCGGTTGGCTTCCGAGGGAACGACGCCTGACAATCTGACCACGGCTTCCACGAGATCGTCGATATAGGTGAAATCGCGGCTCATGTTGCCCTTGCCGTATATCTCGATCGGCTTGTCCTCGATCATGTTCTTGACGAATTTGAAGAGCGCCATATCGGGCCGGCCCCACGGGCCGTAGACGGTGAAGAAGCGGAAGGCCGTGGTCGGGACCTTGTAGAGATGCGAGTAGCTGTGCGCCATCAGCTCCATCGACTTCTTGGTGGCGGCATAAAAGCTCAGCGGCTCGTCGGCGCGGTCGGTTTCGCGGAAAGGAACATGCGTGTTGGCGCCGTAGATCGAGGAGGTCGAGGCCAGCATGAGGTGGCGCAGTTCGATGCGGCTTGCCAGTTCCAGGATATTCCAGGATCCTTCGATATTCGAACGCAGATAGGCTTGCGGATGTTCGATGCTGTAACGCACACCGGCTTGCGCTGCCAGATGAATGAGAACGTCCGGCTTTGCAGCTGAAATGGCGGCTTCCAGCGCTGCCTTGTCCTCGAGCATAGCGATGACCGGGCGGAAGGCAGGATATTGCGTCAGCGCCGCATGACGCATCTCCTTCAGCCGGACATTGTAATAGGGTGTCAGTCCGTCGAAGCCTGTTACCTCATGCCCATCCTGCAGCAGCCGACGGGCCAGATGAAAGCCGATGAAGCCTGCCGTTCCCGTAATGAAGTAGCGCATTTCTACCTTTTTCTCGGGTCTCCTGCCGGTGGCAAAGTAACCGAATCCCTGTTTGATCGCTTCCCTTACCGGATAGATGCTCCCGAGATCAACAATCACCTGGATCTTCGGGGCTCTTAAGCGGCTGGAGGCCAGCGAAACTATGCCTCGGCATGGGCCGGCAGCAGTTCGAAAGCACTCGACTGATGCCGGCCACGTCGTCAGGCGGCCTTTCTCACAACAGGACAAGACCTGATCGGGGGAGGGGGCGCCGGCAGCCATATGCGCCCGCTTGCGTCGACATCGAAATCCTGGCTGTGGGCTGGGGCTTCATCGCTTGAGCAGCCAAACGGTTTTGCCGTTCTGCGAGGCTTCGATGCCGGCCTTCGTCCGGGTCAGCCGAAGGCATTTTTCCGGGTCTTCCGGCCGCGGCCTTATCCAAATTCCGTTCGGAACGGCCCTCCATGTCGGGTTGATGCTGACCAGGCTGTCGCTGATCGTGCCGCCGCCATCCGGACGAAATACGAGGATGTTGGAAGCCCTTCGTTTGACGACGACCATCTCCCAAGGCTTGCCGTCGGCAATCACGCTGGAAAGAGGTTCTTCGGCGTGCGCCGGTGCGCCGGCCAGAACCGCAAGGGCGAGCAACGGGATGAAAAATCGGCCGACTGGCAAGCGAACTGCAGGCATTTCGTGTTCCTTTGTTTGAATAGGATTCCGGTGGAAGGTCGCGATCGAGGAGCAGAATCGAGCGGCGGAGCATGGTCCTTGCGCCGGCGGGGATCGCAGGGCCGCCGCCCGGCGGGGTCACGCGGCGCGTCTGCGGCAGCGGGCGCCGGCGCAGAGGCCGCGTACCGGGATATTGGCCTGCCGGTTCGCGTCATCACAGCGCAAGTCGCTCCGAAAGCAAAATGAGCATCACGATCGGACCGCCGAAAAGCGCTCCGAACAGGATCGTTGCGAACAACAGGTTTGCGAGCAGGTGGAGCATGGTCTTGTGCGTCACGGCTGCACGCTGACCCGTGCTGCAGGTTCGAACCGCACGAAATCCGCTTTCATCCCGCCTGTCCCGAGACTGATCGCCCTTCCCACTCTCCCGAAGATCGGGATGACAGGCCATTGCCGGATGTTGCCCGTTCCCCATGCCGCAGCGAGATATGCGACGGCAATGGAGCTGGATGCGATAGCTGCCAGCCTTGCGGCCGGTCCTGCTGTCCGTTCTGAAGCCATGGCCTGTTCCAAAGTTGAGGACGGGGAAGGTCAGGTCCGTCCTTTGCGCGTTGAACGGATTTCCATTTGGGCTCCAATAATTGCGGAAACATGACCGGCTCCGCCTTTCGACATGTCGTCTTGCCGCAATGCGAAAGAAACAGATGGATTTGCCTGACGGCGAAGGCCCGTGTCTGTTCCGCCAAGCTGAGGCTTGCCGGAACAGACACGCCGGTCATCGTGCCGACGGTGTGAAACCGGCAAATGGAGCGGGGCAAGGGAATAGGGGCATCGATCCGGCTTCAAGATGCCGGACGCGGCGGGCCATGTAATTCTGCGGCAATGGTTCGCTCCGAGTGTCCGGTCATCGTCATGACCGGAGGCCAACGACAGACATGCCCAGCAATTTCCATTCGCGCCGTCGATTTTTCAACCAGCCGCCTTTCAGGCGTCCATCCAGGGCATTGCTCCTGGGATTCATTGTTTTGCTGGCAGCGGCGACCGTTTCCGGATGCGCTGCCGTACCGCTCAAGGAGGCCGGAACGCTTGCTTCCTACCAGAAACTCGGTCCGCAGAAGGGGACGTTTGCCAAGAAACGGCTCTATGTCGACGGGCCACAGCTGGCGCGGGTAAAGACGGTTGCCATCGTCCCGACGGTCTTTTCCTTCGGCGCTGCGTCCAAAATCAGGTCCGAAGCCGACCGGTCGATGGTTTCCAACGCTCTCGATCGGGCTCTTTGCGTGGCGCTGAGCGACAAATATCAGATGGTTCCGGCCGGCCAGCCGGCCGATCTGACGATCCGGTCGGTTATCGCCGACATCGTTCCGACCAACAAGGCAGTTGCCGGCGTCGCCACTGTCGTCAGCGTCGGCTCCGGCTTTGCCCTGCCTGTCGGCGTGCCGCGCCTCCCCTTCGGCCTCGGCGGCCTGGCGATCGAAGCCGAAGCGCTCGACGCCGCGGGAACGCAAAATGCCGCGATGTTGTGGTCGCGTGGCGCAAATTCCATTCAGGACAAACCCCGCGTTTCCGAAGTGGGCGACGCCTATGGACTGGCTGCGAAATTCGCCGACGACTTCTCGCGAGTGCTGATTGCCGGAAAGGAGCCGAAGGGATTGAACCTTTCGCTCCCGTCGAGACAACGCACACGCTCCTGGCTCGGCGGAAAACCGAAATATGCGGCCTGCGAAGCGTTCGGGCGCGCGCCCGGGCTGCTTGGCGCGCTCGCTTCGAGGTACGGCGCTCCGCCTCAGTGGACGGAAAAGAAGTCAAAGCCGGCAATGACGCATTGACGGAAGGGTCGGCGCTGTCCAGCGCGTCTGCGAAGGTTTGGGACAGGTGCCAGGAAGATCGGCCGGCTTGCCGGTCGAGGACGGGCAGGGACAGGGCCAGAACCCCGGGCACTGCTCTGCCCGTCCTTTGTCTTAAGGTCACGTCGCAGGCGCGGGCAACGACCCGATGCAACGTTCTTTCCTTTGCATCGGGACATTGTATTCTGATATCGCCAGACGCATTTCGACGTGAGGAAGACCATGCGGGTCGATAATCGTGACGTTCGTTCGAAGACGGGATCCGGCTTGCCCGGCGACAGGAAGCGTCAGGGCGCGGGATGGCGGAACGGCTGGCGCCACCCGGGATGCGTGGCCTTCAGCGCGATCGTCATTGCCGCACCGCTTTTGAGTACGCCGGCATTCGCGGCCAATGTTCTCGAACGGGCGATCGCGGCCGCGCAGCCCTGCAAGCCACTGAAGGTCAGGCAGCCGGTTTTCGGCGTGAAAGTCGAACTGGGCATCGACCGGCTCGACTTCGTTAAAATCGACACGATCGAAATCAGAGTTGACGGGGATCAGGCCGAGGCAAACGCGCTCGGCACGCTCGCGTGCAAGACGTCGCAGGATTCGCCTCTGGAGGGCGGATTCTCGGCAAAGGCCCGAATTCACCTGCAGGCAAATCTCGCCACCTGCGCGACGGAGGCAAGTTCGATCGATATTGTCGAGGCAGCGGGAGAGTTCGGCGACGTTGTCACGACGTTCGAACCGGAGATAGCGGCTGCTCTTCGCAAAGGCGTGGAGAATGCGCTGAAGAAGCTCTGCGCCAACTGAAATCGCAGGGCAGCATCGTCAACGGCGATAGTGGATGTGCGGCCCGGCATGATAGGGTGAGGTCTCGACGTGGGCGTCCACCGAGAAAACGTCCCTGAGCATCTCTTTGGTCAATACGTCGGCCGGCGTGCCGGACGCGACAATCTTCCCGCCTTGCATGACGATCAGCGCGTCGCAGAACATGGCCGCGTGGTTGAGGTCGTGCAGCGCGATGATGCTGGTGACGGGCAGGCTGGACACGAGCCGCATCAGGCCGATCTGGTGCTGGATATCGAGGTGGTTGGTCGGTTCGTCGAGGATCAGTTCTTTCGGCGACTGCGCCAGAGCCCTCGCAATGTGGGCGCGCTGCTTTTCCCCGCCGGACAGGCTCTGCCAGCGATCGTGCCTCTTGCTGCTCATTCCGGCCCGCTCCAGCGCTTCCTCGACAGCCTGATCGTCGGCAAGCGTCCAGCCGGAAAACATCGAACGGTGCGGAAAGCGTCCGAGTTTGACGACATCCACGACCCTGAGATTGGCGTTGGTCGTTGCATGCTGTTCGACGAAGGCGACGCGCTGCGCGATCGTGCGGCGCCCGATGGCCCCTATGTCCTTGCGATCGAGCAAGATGCGCCCGGAATGGGGGCGCTTCAGGCCGGCGAGAAGCCGCAGCAGCGATGTCTTGCCGGAGCCGTTCGGGCCAAGAAGGCCAAGCATCCTTCCCGGCGGCGCTTCGAAGGAGACGCCGTCAAGAATGGTCTTCCTGCCAATTTTCCAGACGAGGTTTTCTGCCTTGATACTCATGACGCGCGCTGGAACCGGTAGAGAATGACGGAGAAGAAGGGCACGCCGACCAGCGCCGTGACGACCCCGATCGGCAGGACCTGCTGCGGGATGAGGGCACGTGAGGCAATGTCGGCAAGCACCATGAAGATCGCGCCGGCGACGACGCACGCCGGGAGAAGCCGGACATGGAGCGGCCCGACGACGAAACGCGCCGCATGCGGTACGACAAGGCCAACGAAGCCGATCGAGCCCACCATGCTGACGATCGTGGCCGTCATCATCGCTGTCAGCGCAAACAGGACGATGCGGGTGCGGCCGACGTTGACCCCGAGGGATGCGGCCGCTTCGTCGCCAAAGGCAAAAGCATCCAGAACCCTTGCATGGAGCAGGCAGACGGCGAGCCCGAAACCGATAACGACCGAAACCAGCGCAAACGCCGGCCAGCGCACGCCGCCGAAACTGCCGAGCAGCCAGAACATGACGTCGCGGGCCTGCTGCGCATTGGCTGATGTCGTGACGATGTAGGATGTGGCGGCGTTGAAGAGCTGCGAAGCGGCAACGCCGGCGAGAATCGTCCGGTCGGCGCCGCCACGCGTGCCGTTGGACAGTAGCGCTACGAAAAGGAAGGCCGCAAATGCGCCGGCAAACGCCCCGGCCGACAACGAAACCGCGCCCGCACCGAGGCCGAGAATGACGATGGCGACCGCGCCGGTGGATGCGCCGGCGGAGATGCCGAGCACATAGGGTTCGGCCAGCGGGTTGCGCAGCAGCGATTGCATGATCGCACCCGACAGAGCCAGTCCCGCGCCGCAGAAGGCGGCCACGAGCGCGCGGCTGAGACGATAGTCCCAGATCACCGTCTCGTGGATGCGGTTGAGCTCCACGGCCGTCCATCCCAGCCTGTTCGTGATGGCGGCAAACGTCGTTGCAAGCGGGATCGGCAGGTCGCCGATCCCGACGCTGATGCCGACGACCAGGCCGACCGCCGCAAGGGCGGCCAACAGGAGAAGGGCGAAAAGGACGGCCTGCCGGAGCGGACGGTTCGAGGCGGTCACTTGATCAGGCCGAGTGCTTTCAGCTGCGCGGCCACCTGCTCCGCGCCGTAGATCGTGCGGATCGTCGGGTTCATGGCCTGGCCGTCCATGACGACGATCGCCTTGTTTTTCACCGCCGGCATCTGGCTGACGGCCGGGTCGCTGTTCAGGAAGCTGATCTTGGCCTCCGGCTTGTCGAGTTCCCAGCGGTTGCGGTCGAGATTGGCGACGACGATGACGTCAGGATTGGCGGCAATGATGCTTTCCCATCCGAGCGTCGGCCATTCCGCCTCGGCGGTGATGGCATTCCTGCCGCCGAGCAGATCCGCGATGAAGCCGGATGCCGCGTTCTTGCCGCCCAGATAGGCGTCCGCGGAGGGCGACTGGCTGGAAAACCAGAAGACGTAGGAAAGCTGTTTGCCGTCCCTGGAGGCGTTGGCGCGCAATGTCGCTTCACGCTTCTTGAAGTCGGCGATCAGCGCCTGACCGCGATCGGCGACGTCAAAAATCTGCGAGAGTTCGTCGATCTCCTTGTACAGGAGATCCATGTTCCACAGCTGGTCGCGGCTGCCGTACTGATCCTTGACCTTTTCGGTGCTGAGGCAGGTGCTGGGAGAAACGTAGCTTGGCACGCCGACCTTGTCGAAGTCCTCACGCTTGGCAACTTTGCTCGTCGGTCCGACCAGGCTCGGCAGGGCGGCGGCCACGAAATCCGGATTCTGCGCCAGAATCGATTCGAAGGTCGGAAATTCAACGGACAGAAGCTTGACCTTCGCATTGGCTTCGGCGAGCTGCGGCAAAACCTTGCTCGGCCAGAATGCGGTACCGGCCATTCTGTCTTCCAGGCCGAGAAGCAGCATGATCTCGGCGCTGTTCTGGCCGAGCCCGATGGCGCGCTCCGGAGCCTTGGCAACAGTGACCTTCGCGCCGCAATTGTCGAGCGTCAGCGGATATCTGGTCGGCTCGGACAATGCCGGCGTGGCGATCAGGCCGAGTGCGGCGGCAAGCGCGGGAGTCGTGAGAGACTTGAAAACCTTCATGAAGTGTCCTGTTCTTCGAGTCCCCGACATGGGGATTCTAAGGGCGCGCGCGGTATAACCCGCTTGCCTGCAGAAAAACAAGAGTGATTAAGTCATCTTTATTGACGGCGAAGATCTGCTGGCACTCTCCGGCGGCCGAGCGGCTTGAGAACATCACCGTCCGGCCAGTCAGTGGCGTGGTCCGACGCAGGACCCTTCAAGGGACCAGGACCGCCGCTCCGCTCAGGCGGCCGGCACGCAAATCGTCAAGCGCAGCGTTGGCGTCTTCGAGCCGATAGGTCTTCGTGTGGGTGCGCACGCCTGCCTGGCGGGCGACGGGGAAGAATTCCTCGGCGTCTTTCCGCGTCAGGTTGGCGACTGAAACCACACTTCGCTCGCCCCAGATCAAGGCATAGGGCATTGCGGGCAGATCGCTCATGTGAATACCGCCGCAGACGATGCGGCCTCCCTTCCGCACCGCCCTCAACGCCGCCGGCACGAGTTCGCCGACGGGCGCGAAGATGATGGCTGCGTCAAGCGCAACGGGCGGGCGCTCGTCGGAGCCTCCTGCCCAGGCGGCGCCGAGACCGCGCGCGAAGCCTTGCGCCGCTTCGTCGCCGGGGCGCGAGAACGCATAGACGTCGCGGCCCTGCCACCGGCAGATCTGCGCGATGATATGCGCGGCCGCGCCAAACCCGTAAAGCCCTATGCGCTTGCCGTCGCCGGCTTTCTTCAGCGAACGCCAGCCGATCAGGCCGGCACAGAGGAGCGGGGCAAGCGCGATCGGATCGGCCTTGCCGTCGAGCGCAAAGGCATAATCGGCATCCGCAACGACATGGGTGGCAAAACCTCCGTCGCGGGTGTAGCCGGTAAATTGCGGCGCATCGCAAAGGTTTTCCTCGCCGCTGCTGCAGAACGGGCAATGGCCGCATGTATGGCCGAGCCAGGGCACACCGACCCTTTGTCCCAGGCGCGACGGCGCTATTCCTTCTCCCACTGCTTCGACGATGCCGACGATCTCATGGCCGGGAATGAGCGGCAGCTTCGGCTTCGGGAGATCGCCGTCGCAGACGTGAAGATCCGTCCTGCACACCGCGCAGGCTTCGACCTTCAGCATCAATTGGCCCTTTCCCGGCAGGGGATCCGGCCGCTCGACCGGACGCAGGGGCGTCCCTATGGCCTCCAGGATCATCGCCTTCATGAACTGTTCCTCATCCTCATGATGCCATGATCCCCCAACCGCGGCAAACCGGCATTGACGATCGTCAAAGACGGTTCGCGCCTCCGCTCCTTCACTCCCACGGAAAATTTCCCAGGCGGCATGTTGATCCAGCGCAATGATCGCAGGCGCGTGCCGTGATCGGCTCTGCGGGAGGAGGAGAACGAGAAATGGACGACCCTCGCCGGCAGGACCATGCCGTCCCTCCCTCCGGGATATGGCTCAGGGCCACGGCCTGGAGACCTGTGCGTTCCCGTTCGGGCCGTGGTCTTGGCGTTGCCATGCCGCGTGCGGCGGGGACTGCATCCTACCACCTGCGGGAGGAATGGGTTAACCTGCGGATCGGTATCCGGCTTATCCCTTCGCCATGGGCACGCCATGACGCTGCAAAGCCGTCCTTTGTCTGGAATGCGTTGATTTGCGGCATCCTTCCCGCCGTCCTCGGATCGCTGCTTCGCGACGCGAACCGTCCAGGCGCCGCTGAGGAAAAGACCGGCAGCGACTGGATCGGCCGATGATGACATTGCTGATGACAACGGAAGCATTCCAGCGCCTCAGCCTGGCGCTTGCGATCGGTATCCTGGTCGGCATCGAGCGCGGCTGGCAGGAGCGCGAGGCGGCAGCCGGCGAAAGGGTGGCCGGCATTCGCACCTATGGCCTCTCGAGTTTCCTCGGCGGCCTGTGCGGTTTCATTCAGCCGGTGACAGGCCCCATCCTTCCGACGGCTGTGTTCGTGTTCTTTTGCATCACCATCCTCGTTTTCAGCTCCATGCAGGTGGCGCGCGACAAGGATTTCAGCGCGACCGCAGCCATTGCGGCGATAACCGTCTTCGTGCTCGGTTTCAGCGCCGTCGTTGCCGACATGACGACGACGGCAGCGGCTGCCGTTGCCATAACAGTGCTTCTGGCGGCGCGCGAACCCTTGCACGGCTTTCTTCGGCGGCTGACCTGGCTCGAGCTCCGGGCCGCCCTGATCCTGCTGACGATGACGGTCGTCATCCTGCCCATCCTGCCCGACACGCCGATCGATCCCTGGCAGGCGATCAATCCCTTCGAACTCTGGATGCTGACAATCCTTGTGGGCGCCGTCTCCTTTGCCGGCTATATCCTGATCAGGATCGGCGGCGCACGCGCCGGCATCCTGCTGACCGGCGCAAGCGGCGGCATCGTTTCCTCGACGGCCCTGACGCTTTCCTTTGCCCGTCAGTCGGTCCAGGTGCCCGCTCTCTCCTCCCTGCTGTCGGCCGGGGCAATGCTGGCGGGAGCCGTATCCCTGACCCGGGCGCTGCTGATCTGCGGCGTCGTGGCGCCGGCGGTTCTGCGGGAGCTTGCGCCATTGCTTGCCCCGGCGGCCGCGGTCTTCGTGATCGGCGGCGGGCTTGCCGGAACGCTGCGGCGCCCGGATAACAGTCCCGATTTCTCGCCGCGGAACCCGCTCGAGGTCATGGTCGCGCTGCGCTTTGCTCTTGTTCTTGCCGTGGTGACGATCCTGACGCGGGCGACCCTGGTCGTTTTCGGAACACAGTCGCTGCCTGTCCTTGCCTTCGTGACGGGACTGGGCGATCTCGACGCGATCACGCTCTCCGTCGCGAAGCTCACCTCGATCCAGCTCCCTGCGGAGGTGGCCGCCCGCGCCATAGCGGTCGCCGCTTTCGCCAATCTCCTTGCGAAAGGGGTTCTGGCGGCAGTCACGGGAAGCCTCGCCTACGCGCTTCGTCTGGCGGCAGCGACCGCTGGCGCGGCTCTGGCCGCATTTGCCGGCTTTCTGCTGACGTGAGCTTTGGCATCAGCACTCTCGCAGGGGAAGCTGTCCGTCTCGGGCGCGTTGCCTGTCAGAATTGAGGTATGTCAATGCGAGACTGTCGACGGATGCGAAAGTGATGAGGATCAGGCCTCACCATTTTCCGTTCGGAGCCTCCCGATGAAACAGCACCTCTTTCTTCCGCTCCTCACCTATCCGGACATGACGTCCGAGTTCATCATCGCCAATGCGGTCGCACTTGCCCGCCACATGCAGGCAACGCTCACCGTTTGCCCAGTGGTGATCACGATCCCCGATGTTTCCAATGCGCTGTCGTCATTGATCATCGATGCGGCGAAGATGGCGCGGGACGCCGAGGCGCTGAGCCGCAGCCGGGCCTCCGCGCTCACCCAGAGGGCGCTCGAACAGGGCAAGGACGCCTGCGTCGAGGTCTGCGTGCGCGAGATCAAGGCCGGTGAACCTTTCGTCGCCGAAGCGCTCGCCGAGGCCTCGCGCGCATATGATTTCGTGCTTCTGGAATCGGGGGGCATCTCCCGCCCGATCGTCGAGGCAGTGCTCTTTCTCTCCGGCCGGCCGCTCATCCTCTATCCCGCCGCGCCGTTCGGCGGGCGGCTGGATCACGTCGCCATCGCCTGGGACGGGAGCAGGGCTGCCGCGCGCGCCGCCCATGACGCTTCGCCCTTCCTGGAGAGGGCGGCCAGGGTCTGCCTACTGTCTGTCACCGACGAGAAGCCGTTCAAATCCGATACGGGCGACCAACTTGCCGAAAACCTGCGCAAGAGCGGGGTAGCGGCGGAGACGGTGCGGGCGCAGGCAGGCAGCGGGCCGATTGGCGAAGTCCTGCAGGCCAGGGCGTTCGAGCGGCGTGCCGATCTGCTCGTCATGGGCGGGTTCGGCCATTCGCGCCTGCGCGAATTCGTGCTCGGCGGCGCCACCGAGGGCGTGCTGGCCAATATCACGCTGCCTGTCCTGCTGTCGCATTGAGGATTGACCTGCCATGTTCAAGGATCGTCTCCGGAGCAAGCAGCTCTGGGATCGCATCGTCGGTGCCGACGAAGCTGCCAAGCTGATCACCGACGGCATGACCGTCGGCATGAGCGGCTTCACCCGCGCCGGCGAGGCCAAGGCCGTGCCGCTCGCCCTGGGGGAAAGGGCAAAGCGTGATCCGCTGAAGGTTACGCTGATGACCGGCGCCTCGCTCGGCAACAATCTCGACCGGACGCTCGTCGAAGCCCATGCCATCGCCCGCCGCATGCCTTTCCAGTCCGACGCGGTCATGCGCAAGGCGATCAACGCCGGCGAGGTGATGTTCATCGACCAGCACCTGTCCGAAACGGTCGAATTTCTGCGCAGCGGCCAGCTGGCACCCGTCGATGTCGCCGTTATCGAGGCAACCGCGATCACCGAGGAGGGCGGCATCGTGCCGACCACCTCCGTCGGCAATTCGGCGAGCTTCGCCATCCTAGCGCCGAAGGTGATCGTCGAGATCAACCTGTCGCAGCCGGAAGCGCTCGAAGGGCTGCACGATATCTATATCCCGACAAGGCGGCCAAGCCGCGAGGCGATCCCGGTCGTGACGCCCGACAGCCGCATCGGCACGCCCTTCATCCCGATCCCGCCGGAAAAGATCGCGGCGATCGTCGTCACGCAGAGCGGCGACAGCGCGTCCACGGTCGAAGCGCCGGACGCGGAGACGAATGCGATTGCCGGCCATCTCACCGAATTCCTGCTCAGCGAAGTGCGGCAGGGAAGGCTGACCGAGCGCCTGCTGCCGCTCCAGGCAGGTATCGGCACGATCGCCAACGCGGTCCTTCACGGATTTGCCGAAACGCCTTTCCACGACCTCACCATGTATTCCGAGGTGCTGCAGGATTCGGCCTTCGATCTCATGGACGCCGGCAAGCTGAATTTTGCCTCCGGGTCCTCGATGACCTTGTCGACGGCGAAGCATTTGCAGGTATTTTCCGCGATCGAGCGCTACAAGCGCCAGCTCGTCCTGCGCCCGCAGGAGATCAGCAACCATCCCGAAGTCATCCGCCGCCTCGGCATCATAGCCATCAACACGGCGCTGGAACTCGATATCTACGGCAACGTCAATTCGACCCATGTCGGCGGCACGCACATGATGAACGGTATCGGCGGCTCCGGCGATTTCGCCCGCAACGCCTATATGTCGATCTTCGTGACGAAGTCGCTTGCCAGGGACGGCGCGATTTCGCGCGTCGTGCCGATGGTCAGCCATGTCGACCATACCGAGCACGACGTCGACATTCTCGTGACGGAAATCGGTCTTGCCGATCTGCGCGGCCTGGCGCCGCGGGAGCGGGCGGAGGTCATCATCGCCAACTGTGCCCATCCGAACTATCGCGAAGCGATGGCGGACTATTACAAGCGCGCGCTGCTGCGCGGCGGGCAAACACCGCATCTGATCGAGGAGGCGCTCGGCTGGCACGACAATCTGCGTCGGACGGGGAGGATGTTTGGCTAGTGACCCGGCCGGATCCGACGAAACCCGTTACCGCGCAGGCCGGCCCGGCCCCTGGCCCGCACTCGGTTTGCGATCGACGAGGACCGAGCATTTGGCGTGTCGCACCACGCGGTCGACCACGGCCCCGAAAATATAGTCGGTAATATCCGGCACATGGGTCGACAGGATGATGAGATCCGCCTTCTTTTCCTGCGCGGCGGTCAGAAGCACCCTGGCCGCGCTGCCGGCATGGACCTCCACCAGGGCAGGGATCTTCATCTGCCGGCAGAGCAGCGCGAGCTTCTCCTCGGCATTCTCTATGGCGGCGGTCTCGAAGTTTTCCGGCAGGCTCGCCGCCATATAGCGCGGGGCGGCTTCCAGGGCGTGGATGACGAAGATCGAGCCGTCCTTGTCGATGAGGCCGGCTGCCCTGTTCAGGATGCGCTCGGCGGTCCCGCGAGGGCCGGTGCCTATTGCGCAGACTATCGTTCGGTACATGTCGGATCACTCGCCTCGCCTGCCGGATGATCTGGCAATTCTAGCCGCTCGCACGGACCGTACATTGACCAGCATCAAGAAACCGTCCGCCGCCGCACCGGATGCAGGGCAAGACGCAAGGACACAGGCGGGCTGCCGGCGAAAATCTCACATGGCGATCAGGACCACAGCGCGCTGACGGCAAGGGTCAGGGAGAAGGCGACGAGCACCGCGCAGCCGCAATGACGCACGGCAGGCGGCATTTGTGCATGGCGTCCGACGAGCAGGCTGCCGAGGCCAAGCCAGATCGCCGACGTTGCGGTCGCGCAGCCGGCGAATATCGCCATCGCGCTCGTCGGTTCCGCCTGGACAGCGGGCACGAGCGTGAGGCCGATGATGATGGCCTTGGGATTGAGCAGGGTGGTGACGAAGAGCTGACCGGCGCCGAGCCTGCTCCGCCCGCCCGCCGGCGCCGGAACCAGGAGCTTGAGGGCAAGATAGAGAACCCAGCTTGCCGAGATCAGCTTGACGATGCCGGCAACGCCCGGATGGCCGTTGAGGAACGGGGCGGCGATGCCAGACACCGGCACGATGACGACGAGATAGGCAGATACCACCGCGGCGACGAGCGACAAGCACCGCGAAAGCGTCAGCGCTGTAGAAGCCAGGGCCAGAACGGCATTGGTCGGACCTGGAAGGATCAGCAGCGAGACGATGGCGATCGCGAATGTCGGCAGGTTCATCAGATCCGGTCCTTGCGGGTGTTTCTCACCCTTGCCACGAAACCGGACGGACGATTTTGATCTGTGTCAGTTCGAGCGCCGCCCGGTCGGATTGAGATTTGTCAAGGACGGGCAAGGAGAGAGGCGATAGCAAGGGCGATCGATATCCGTCCGTCATGCGAAGACGTGTGCGCCCTTGTGCCGCGTCAGCGAAGGCGGAGGGGGCTCTCGCATTACCGCGGGGGTATGAAATCCATGTTCGAAAGGCAGCCTGTCCCGCCATGCTTCTGAGAGACCTCGATCCGGCCACCGCCAGGCGCGTTCTGCAGGTCTATGACGGTATCGCGCAGGCGCCCTGGTTCAATCGCAACCGTGCCACCGAATGGGAGCTGCTCAAGCTCGTGCTGCGTCATGTCGCGCGCGACCAGGAGGAGGACTATCTCCGGAAACTGTGTACCCGCGAGGCGTTCGAGCGTTTCTGCCGGAGCGCCTAGCGCGGGGACGGATCAATTCGGCGGGGAAGGGACGGCGGCGATACTGCCGATGCCCTGCCACGTCCACAGCGGCTCCGGCTGTGAATGACCGCGGCGCCAGCGCCTGACGTCGGTTGCGGTGACGACCAGGATTTCGGCATGCTGCGGATCGCATTCGCCATAGGCGAGCGCGATCTCGCAAAAGCTGTGCAGAAACTGGAAAAGCCGCGCTTGGCTGGCGCGCGGCGGCGAGGCGATGCTGAGCAGCGCCCGCCTGGTGACGATGAGAGGCCTGATGCGGTCGGCGACCCGAAGATCGATGCGGCCGCACTTTTCCCCCTCGTCGAACCGGGCCGAAACGATCGAATAGGCGGTAGTGGGTTCAGTCATGGCCGAACCCGCCACGATCCGGATCAAGGCCGATCTGCATCGCCGTTCCCATCCGTCTTGCCGCCCTCTTCGTCGTTGATGCCCTTCTTGAAAGCCCGGATCCCGTGTGCGACGTCACCCATGAGTTCGGGAATCTTGCCGCGTCCAAACAGGATGAGGACGATGGCGAGGACGATCAGCCAATGCCAGGCGCTAAAGCTTCCCATTCCAACTACTCCTTGCGATATGGCGAGCTTATGCTTTCCGCTTCGGCCGTGATTGATCTGGCGCAAATGCAACCATGTTTGTGAAATCGGCGGTCAGCCGCCGCAGCTGCCCTACGCGCGGATTGGCGAATATCGATGCCCGCCCGCCGCATTTCCGTCGCCTCCACGCCGACCGTCCGGCGGGCTGCCGGCATTCGGTTCCGGCCTGGGGATCGGCTGTGGACGCAGGAGCAGCATTTCGAGCGCCGCGCGCGCCTCGCCTGCGGCCGAACTGTCGCAACCCAGGAATTCGAGCATGTCGAGGTGCCGGTCCGGGCGATACTCTGCCGTCATGACGGACGTTCCCCAGTCTCTTTCGTATGAAAGGTTCGCTCCGCGTCAAGAATGTCGTGACGACTTGCGACGAAGGCCTTGAGAAGTTGAGAGCCGATCTTCGCCTGCTTTGCCACATCGTCGAAAATCAGAGCCGCTTCCTCGACCTCGCCGATCTCGGAGGCGGGTCCGAACTGCTCGACTTCCCTCAAAAGCTCCAGCAGCGTGGCGACCTTCGTTCGCTGGCGCAGTGCCGACATGAACAGTTCCTGCACAACGGCGGCTCTTTGCCTCGGCGCCAGATGCGCGAGCAGTTCGCCGATGATGAGGGTGCAGCTGCAGTCGGCGTCGGGGTCCTTCGCAAAGGCCTTTATCTGACGCACGGCAGAGAGGATCCGCCTGTCGCCGGCAGCATTGGTTTTCGCCAGTCTCATGGTCATTCTGTCAAATCCCTTGCGTTCTTGAGGCGCGCGACCCATTCCGCGCCGGTCTTGCCGTGATGGAATCCGTTCGACAGCGGAATGTCCGGATAGACGTCACGCAGCCTTGCCAGCGCCTGCGCGGGCTCGATCTCTCCAGTGAGAACTTTGCGAAAAGCCCAGGATACTTCGACCATGTCGCAGGTCTGCGGCGACAGTCGGAGCGAACCGACGCCTTGCGCGGCCCATTCGTCGGAGTGCTCCAGCAGGGCCTGACACGTATGCGACAGCGTCTGCACGCCATTCAGGGCAAGAAAGGGCTGTCCCGAGATCGTGTTGACCGCGATGCCATCCGGATCTTCCTGGCAGACGAACTGGCAATTGTCCTTGGTTCGCCCTTTCGAGCGCGCGTGGGCGCAGCGTGCGGAAATGGCGAGCGGCATGCGGCCGAAAGCGAAAATCTCGACGGCAATGTCCGGACAGGTCCTGGCAATGGTTGCGACGGACGCGGCCGGAAGCTCGGGCGGCAGGCAGATTGCGGTCGCACCATTGGATGCCAGAACGCGGGCGGCAGCCGCGTTGTAGACGTTGATGAACGGTCCGACGGTGTGCGGCCGGCCTTTCAGGAGATGGAGGGCGGAGAGATCGTTCGCCTCTACCAGCCGGCTATCCTCCTGGGCGAGCGCCCTTTGATAGTTTGCCTCGCGTTCGAGCGTGACGAGCGCCAGCGTCGAGAGCCTGACGTCCTTTCCGGCGGACTCCAGCCGGTCGATGACGGCAGCAAGCTCGGCTTCCATGAAATGCAGCCGCTTCGAGCAGATCGTCTCGCCGATGACGACGACATCGACGGGCGCCTCGTCGGCGATCTCGAAATAGAAATCACGCCAGCGGTCGCTCGGCCAGAGATATTGGAGTGGGCCAAGTGTGAGCTTCATCACCTACCTCCACCGCTTCTCGTAGGCGCCGTGGGTCGTTTCCAGCCCTTCGCTGAGGGCCTTCAGGCGGGCCATCAGAGCCGGACGTTCGGCAGGTGCTGCTTCCATCGTCGCACGGAGCGTGGAGACGACCTGCGAAATATAGGCCTTGCCGCGTTGGCGTCCCTCGACCTTCAGCGCCGTGACGCCGGCTGCCCGCAGTTCGTCCAGCTGATCCATGACGTCGAGCGAAACCGGATCCTCGAAGGCATAGGTCTTGCTCTTGCCGATCGCAAAGCGTCCCTTGCACAAGGTCGGATAACCGGCCGGCTCCTTCTCGGAGAACCTGTTGATCGTAAATCCGCCGAGTTCCGACACCATGTCCCTGCCCTCCTGGCGGTAGCGGACATGGCTTGCCGGCGAGCAGACGCCGTTCATGTTGGGCGATTTTCCGGTTGCATAGGAAGACAGGGAGCATCGTCCCTCCGCCATCACGCAGAGGCCGCCGAAGACAAAGACCTCGAGTTCGCAGGATACTTGCCGGGCGATGCGGGCGATATCGGCGACCGTCAGCGTCCGGGGAAGGACGACGCGGGCGGCGCGGAAACTTTCGACCAGATAGGCAAGGGCGTCCGGATTGGAGGCCGAAGCCTGCACCGAAATGTGCAGGCGCTGATGCGGATGATGTTCGGCAACATGCGCCATCAGCCCGAAATCGGCGACGATCAGCGCGTCCGCGCCGGCCTCGGTCGCCTCCTGCGCCCGGCGATACCAGAGATCCTCCCGCCCTGCCGTCATGAATGTGTTCAGCGCCACGAACGTCTTGACGCCGCGGGTGCGGGCGTAGGAAACGGCCTCCCGCAGTTCCTGCAGATCGAAATTCAGGCCTGGAAAGTTTCTGGCATTCGTTTCGTCGCGAAAGCCGCAATAGACGGCATCCGCGCCGGCATCGACGGCTTCTCGGAAGGACGAGGGAGTTCCGGCCGGGCATATCAGTTCCATCTGGCGCCCTCGGCTTTGAGTGCATGGCGCCGGACGGACGAGAGTGCCGCCATCACAGGGCGGCGGATCGGCCCCGACATGTCTCCTGCCAGTTTCACCAGATCGATCCCGCTGTCGTCGAGTGCATTTCGAAGCGCGAGCACGGCTTCCATATTGCCGGTCACGGCAAGCTTGCGGGCAAAGAAGACGGCGTCGCCGTCCAGGCGGCCCTCGGCAAGGCCGAGCATCAGCAGCAGGGGGCCGCTGATCCTGGCATCCGCTTCCGGCGCGCGCCCGCGCCGGTAGGTGCGGATGGTGCCGCCGGCAGGCCGGATCACGAATTCGAAGGCAAGGTCCGAAGGGGCAAAGCCAAAGCACGAATAACGATAGTCCCCGAGCCGGTCGAAGAGCCGGGGGTGGGATTTGAGCACCTGCTGGAACAGCAGGGATGCGGCGCGGGCCGCGATGGGCAACGGCACGATGCCGGCCGCAGCCATCAGGCGGGATGAAACAAGCATTGAGGCCTCTTCTCGTGAGAGTGGCACCCTACGACCTCGAGCCTTCGTCCTGTTTGTTTTTGGACAAAGACAGGAGCGGTTTCCTCGCCGATTGCATCCCCATGTTGAACGATGCGCCCAAGATCAAACGTCATGCCGACCTGCAATCCTTCATGCGTGAACTCGAGCAGCGGCGGCTGCTTCTGTCGGTCGACGAACCCGTGTCGCTCGTCCACGAGCTGACTGCGCTGCACAAGCACGTCCTTGAGGAAAACGGACCGGCCCTCCTCATAAGGGCGCCGATCGATGCGGCAGGACGGCGCAGTCCCATCCCCGTGCTCGTCAACCTGTTCGGCACCAGGGAGCGCATCGAGCTTGGTTTCGGGGTCGGGGCGGGTGGCCTTGGCCGGTTGGCGGAGGATCTCGCCGATCTCCGCCACCCCTCTCCGCCGAAATCGCTTTCCGATGCCCTCGGCAAGCTGCCCCTGCTCAAGGCGGCAAGCCGCATGCGGCCGCGGCACCGACGCACGGCCCTGTCGCAGGCGGTCGTCTACCGGGGTGCGGAGATCGACACCGGCATGCTTCCGGTCCAATGGTGCTGGCCGGGAGAACCGGCCCCGCTGATAACCTGGCCGCTGGTGATAACCTGCGATCCCGACGATCCTGACGACGTCAACGTCGGCATCTACCGGATGCAGGTTCGCGACCGTTCCTCGCTGATCGTGCGCTGGCTTTCCAATCGCGGCGGCGCAAAGCACTTCCGCCAATGGCAGCGACGCGGCCAGGACATGCCGATCGCCATTGCGATCGGCGCAGACCCCGCAACACTCCTTGCCGCCGTCATGCCCTTGCCGGAAGGCATGAGTGAAATGAACTTTTCAGGGCTCCTGCGCGCAGCGCGCACGCAGGTCGTCAACGCGCTGACCGTGCCGCTCGCCGTGCCGGCCTGCGCCGAAATCATTCTGGAAGGGAGCGTGTCGATCGACGAAACCGCGCCGGAAGGTCCCTATGGCGACCACACCGGTTACTACAACAGCGTCGAGCCCTTTCCGGTCGTCCGGTTGAGTGCCATCACCATGCGCCGCTCCCCCGTCTACCTGTCGACCTATACGGGCCGTCCGCCCGACGAGCCGTCCAGACTGGGAGAAGCGATGACGGAACTGATCGTGCCGATCCTGCGGCGCCAGTTTCCCGAAATCCGCGATTTCTGGCTGCCGCCGGAAGCCTGCTCCTACCGCGCGGCGGTCGTCTCCATCGACAAGCGGTATCCGGGACAGGCCCGCCGGGTGATGATGGGGCTCTGGTCGATGCTTCCGCAGTTCAACTACACCAAGCTCATCATCGTGGTGGATGCCGATATCGGGGTCAGGAGCTGGGAGGACGTGATGTGGGCCGTCTCTACGCGGTTCGACGCCGCGCGCGACCTGACGGTCATCGAAAACACGCCGATCGACTATCTCGATTTCGCCTCTCCTCGGGCAGGTCTTGGAACGAAGATGGGTCTCGACGCCACCCGCAAGATCGGAGCGGAGAGCGACCGCGAATGGGGGCGCGAGCTTATCATGCCGGCAGACATTGCCGCGCGCGCGGCAACAACATGGGAAAGGATCAAACGTGACATCGCTTCATGAGCAGCGCGACGTCGTTCTGGCCGTTACCGGCGCCTCCGGTGCGGCTATCGGCCTTGCCATCCTCGATCTTTTGTGCGGGCTCGACATGCGCGTACATCTTGTCGTCTCGCAAAGCGGCAAGCGGACCCTCCTGCACGAGGTCGGGGCCGAGGTCCACGACCGGATGCTGCCGAAGGCATACAGAAGCTACGACAATAGCGATATCGGCGCCACCATCGCCAGCGGCTCGTTTCCTGTCGCGGGGATGATCGTCGCGCCGTGCTCCATGAAGACGCTTGCTGCGATTTCGACGGGCCTTTCGACGAGCCTTGTGGCCCGTGCCGCCGACGTGCAGCTCAAGGAGAGGCGCAGGCTCGTGCTGATGACGCGGGAGACGCCCCTGCATCTTGGACACCTGCGCAACATGACATCGGTCACGGAAATGGGCGCGATCGTGATGCCGCCGGTTCCCGCCTTCTACAATCGGCCGCGGTCGGTGCAGGAGATCGTCGACCACCTTGCCCGTCGCGCCGTCGATCTCCTGGACTTGCCGATCGCACGGCAGTCGAGCGCCTGGCCCGGCGAGGCGGACTTCGCTCAGCCGAAGACGGAAATCGGATCGGCGCCAAAAAGCAGGGCGTGACCGCCCGCAAGCAGCAGCCAGGCGGTCAGCGCCAGCGTGGCCGCCGCCGCTGCGACAAGAGCGGCGTCCGATTTCGGCCGCACGCCCGAAACAAACGCCGCCAGGGGCCAGACGGAGGTCTGCGCGGCGCAGATCTCCCAGCGATCGCAAAGGCGCTTCCTCGCCCGGCGCTCGGCCATCGGAATGCCGGCAAGCGCAAACAGTCCAAGGCCGCCAAACAGCAGGAGAGAACGAAGGTCGCCGTTGGCGATGACATGGCCGAGCGCCCAGAGCGCAAATCCCCATTGCACGGGATGCCGGGTAATCCGCACGACCGCGCCGGCCGGTCCCGACGAGCGGATCGAGATGGACAGATGGTTTGCGCTCATCAGGCCGGCGAGCACGAGAAAACATCCTATCGGCGCGAGCATGAAGGTCATGGCGGCATGCCACGGGCGAAGCTCCCATAACGGAACGTAGTCGAGGGCGAGCGCTGCTGCGAAGAGCCAGGCCAGAGCCGCCAAAGAGGCAGCCGAATAGGTGGCGATATAGGCCGGCTTGCCGATCGACCGGATGATGCGAAGGCGAATGTCCGGGATCGCCGGGATCGAATGCAGCATGAGAAAGACGGCAAATGCGCCGATGAACTGGATCATCCGGGTGTTACCTCGCCATGTCGAAGGTGATGTATCGCCACCGGTCCTTCGCGACTTTGACCAAAATCAAGCAATGACGATGGGCGAGAGGATTTCCGTTGCGTGGCCGCCAAAGGCCTGCCCCGTGTTAATCCGTGCCTCTTTGCGGTAGCGCAAAGAGCAAGGCGATCGCGCTGTTAAACGTGACGGCAATACTCATCTTTAGGGATTGCCGTCATGCTCCGTGCCACCAGCCTACTTGCCGCTCCTCTCCTTCTCGTCGCAGTGCCGCTTGGCCTGCAGGCTGCCGAATATCCGATCGGCTCGCCCCAGATCACGGCGGGCATGGAAGTGGCGGCCGTCTATCTGCAGCCGATCGAGATGGACCCGCCGGGCATGATGCGCGCGGCAGCGGAATCCGACATCCACCTGGAAGCGGACATCCACGCCACCGCCGACAATACGAACGGCTTTGCGGAGGGCGACTGGCTTCCCAACCTGCATGTGGAATATGTCGTGACAAACCTCGACAACGGCGACGAGCAGGTTGGGGCGCTGGAACCGATGGTCGCCAGCGACGGGCCGCATTACGGCGACAACGTCAAGCTGTCGGGACCGGGCCGCTATCAACTCGAACTCAACGTTCATCCGGGCGGCCACGGCGAAATGTCCTTCGGCCGCCATGTCGACAAGGAGACGGGCGTTGCGCCCTGGCCGGATGCATTCTCGCTGAAATTCGACTTCGTGTTTGCCGGCGTCGGCAAGAAGGGCGGCTATTGATGCGACCCATCGGCTGGTCGGGACGGCTGCTGGCCGCAGCCATGCTGCTGACGGCACCTTGTCATGCCGCCTTCGCCGAAGGCGAAGATCCGGTTTTCGAGGTGCATTTCAGCAACGGCATCATCTCGCCCTCGGTCATCGAGGTGCCTGCGAATACCCGTTTCAAGCTCGAACTGCACAATGACGGTTCGACCCCCATCGAGTTCGAGAGCATTCCGCTGCGCAAGGAAAAGGTTCTGGCGCCCGGCGCATCGAGCTTCCTCGTATTCCGTTCGCTCAGCGAAGGAGACTATGCCTTCTTCGACGACTTCCATCTCGACATGCCCCCGGCAAGACTGATCGCCCGATGAACCCGGATCTTACTTTACAGACATTCGAGATCGCCTCGGTGGTCTGGCGGGAAAGCTTCGAGGCCCTGCTGGTCGTCGGGATCCTGCTGACCTGGTCGGTGCGGGCGGTTCCGGCGGCACGCGCGCGGGCAACCCGCTGGATTTTTGCTGGCGCGGGCGCCGGTCTCGTCCTCGCCCTGACGCTTGCCCTCGTCATGAGCAAGGCGGCCGATGTGCTTGAAGGAGATGGCGAGGATATCCTGCAGATGGTGATCGCCGCGTTGGCCGCGGCCCTCATGCTGAGGATGGTGTTCTGGATGCGCGCCATGGAGCGCGGCCAGACCGGAGATCTCGCAATCCAGGCTGTCCGGCATGTGGAGGCCGGCAACTGGCTCGGACTCTCCGTGCTGGCGGCACTGGCGGTGGCGCGTGAGGGTGCGGAGACGGTCGTTTTCCTGTATGGGCTGATGGCGTCCTCGCAAGGTTGGCAGGCCGGTTTTGTCCTTGCCGCAGGTCTGTTTGGCTTCGTGCTTGCCGCAATCAGCTTCTGGGCGTTCAGGACCGGTTCGAAATTGATCTCCAGGGGGGTGCTTGCACGCGTCAGCGAAGCGCTGCTTCTGATCCTCGGAAGCGGGCTGACGATGCTTGTCGTCGACAAGGCGATTTCGCTTGGGCTTGTTTCGCCGATGACGGGACCGCTATGGGATTCAAGCCGCCTGCTTGACGATGGCAGCGGTTTCGGTGCCTTCCTCGCCGGTCTCGTAGGCTACCGAGCACGGCCGGAGCTTTTTCCGCTTCTGAGCCTCGGCTTCTACTGGCTGATCGCGTCCCTGGCCTATGCGCCTCCGCTGACCGGCAAGGCGCCCGCATGACTTCTCATGGTGGCGGCGTGCCGGCGGTTGTCGCCAGGTTCGGCGACGTGCTCCTGCGAAACCAGGCATCCATCCGGCGTCTTCAATGGGCAATGGTGGCAATCTATGCGAGCCTTCTTACGGTTCCGCTGCTGCTGCCGCTTCCCACGCATGCCGATTACCTGTGGAACAATGCCGTCCGGTTTGCACAGTTCGTTTTCTGGGGCGTCTGGTGGCCGTTCGTCGTCCTCGCCACGGCGCTGGTGGGCCGCTTCTGGTGCGGCATCCTGTGCCCGGAGGGTGCGCTTTCCGAACTTGCCAGCCGGCACGGCGCCGGCCGGGCAATTCCGGGATGGATGAAATGGTCCGGCTGGCCGGTCGTCTCCTTCATATCGACCACCGTATACGGGCAGCTGACGAGCATCTACCAGTATCCGAAACCCGCCGCGCTGCTGCTCGGCGGCTCGACCTTCGTGGCCATCGTCATCGGCGCGCGCTATGGAAAGGCAAAAAGGGTCTGGTGCCGGTTCCTGTGCCCGGTCAACGGCGTATTCGGCATCGTTTCGAAAATCGCGCCGCTGCATTTCCGGACCGACGCAGACGGCTGGCGCACCGGTCATCAGCAGCAGGGGCGGTCGAATGCCGTCAACTGCGCGCCGCTCATTCCCATCAAGACCATGCAGGGCGCTTCCGCCTGTCACATGTGCGGCCGGTGTTCCGGATATCGCGGCGCAATCCGGCTTTGCTGGCGCAATCCGGCCAGCGACATCGTGCGCGGCTCCGGTCGGCTCGCGACCATGTGGGAGACGGTTCTGATCGTTCCGGTTCTGCTCGGGCTGGTTCCTGCCGCGCTGCATTGGTCCGATAGCGGTCTCTTTCAGGTGATCCGCCTGTGGCTGGTGGAACGATGCCTCGATCTGCAGCTGGCCTGGCCGCTCTCGCTGCGCCTGCCGTGGTGGATCCTGACCGACTATCCCCTGAAGAACGATGTCATGACGTCGGTGGATGCCGCCGCTCTCCTGATGCTTCTGTCGGCTTCGGTCGCGGCGGCCACCGCCCTGTTCGGCATTCCGCTTGCGGCATGCGCAAGGATCCTGCGGATGAAGAGGGGCTTGCCTCACCATCTCGCCCAGGCGCTCATTCCGCTTGCGGCAGCCGGTCTCTTCGGCGGGCTGCTCTCGTTGACCATCTCGCAGCTGCGCTCCGACGGCATCGTCATACCCTGTACGGATCTGTTTCGCGGCGGCCTCGTTCTTGCCGCGGCCGTATGGTCCGTTGTCTTGGCGTTCCGGATTGCGGCGTTCTACGATCCACGCCGTGCCGCCAGACTATGGGCGACAGCCGTCATGGCCGCTCCGATCGCGTTGTTTTCGGCCGCCTGGATCGCGGCATTTCTCGCCTGAAGCGAAGGTCGAAAAGCCGCTCAGCCCGTCTTGTCCGGCCGGCCCTTGGGCAGCTCGGCGAGACGAACCGGGCGCCTGCGCCTGCGTCTTCTGATCTCCACGGTGAACGGCTTCTGCAATGTGCGCATCGGCATTCCTTTCCCTTGTCCGAAACGCGGCCCGGCGCCGCGAGCCATCACGGGAATCCTACGGCCTTGGGCCTGCATTCTCTTTGAGGGATGTCAAAGACATCGGAGCCCGACCGGTTATGCTCTCATCCGTCATGGACGAAAGAGGAGGGAGCCCGGATGTTGCCGAGGTTCATCACCGCATTCCTGAAATCCTCCGGAGAGACAGGCGTCGTGCTCATGGAACACGACGGCGCGCAGCGCGTGGTCATCATCGATCGCGAAGCCCTGCGGGAGATCAGCAGCCCGCCGCGCGCCGACGAAACCCGGCTGCAGGAAAATGTCGGCACGATATGTGAAATCGCGACATCGAAGATGCTGCTGCAGCCGCAGTCGGCATTTTCGCCGATACGCGTATCGAAAGACGACATCGAGGCGTGGAAGGCGTCGCACGACACGCTGCACTGAGGAGCGTCACGCAGGATTGCGCCACCTGATCCCTCCGGCAGTGTATGCAGCTCGGCAATTCTGCCGTGCCGCGAGCCTCCCCCGTGGGCGGAGTTGGCAAAGGCACACCCGGCAATCTTCGCTCGTCACGCGCTGCCTTCGAAACGCGCGTGGCTGCCGTCCAGGCCCACCAGATCGACGAGCAAATCCTTCCGCGTCCTGGCCACCGAGCGGATGCCGGCCTCTTCCATCAGGCTGAAAGCCGTGGAGAGGGCGTCGGCTGTCGTCGCGTCGTCAGCCACGACTGAGACGCGTCGATAGATGGCCGGTGCGGTACCGTCACGCGGATCAAGGATATGACCGAAGCGGCCGCCTGCGTCAAAATGAAAGCCTGCAGCACTGGAGGTTGCGACGGCCTTGTCGACAATATCCAGTATCCGGTCGGGACGATCGTCGAACTGGCTGTCCGCCAGTCCGATCCGCCAGGGGGTTCCGTCCGGTTTGGAGCCGATCGCCCGATCCTCTCCCATGTCGACCAGGCTACTCGTCACGCCGGCGTTTCGCAGCAGGTCGACGATGCGGTCCGTTATGTATCCCTGCGCGATGCCGTTCAGGGTCAGTGCCATATGCGGGCGCATGACCACACGGTCTCGATTGAATACGATCCGGTCGAAGCCGATCTGTTCGAGCGCCCGGCAGACCTCGGGCCTCGCCGGACCCGACGGGTCAGCGTTCGGGGCGGAGAAATGCCTGTAAAAGAGCGACCAGAGCGGCTGCACGGTCGGATCGAAGGCGCCGGAGGTCTGCTCCCAGAAGGCCCGACTGCGTTCGAGCAGGGATACGAGGTCGGGCGAGGGAGCGGCAAGCGCTCCCGTCCTGTTCAATTCCGCAAGTGCTGAATCGCTGCGGCTGAGGCTGAACACCGTTTCCAGCCGCGAGACCTCGGCAGCGACCAGCTCGACAAGGCGGGCAGCCTCGGCCGGGTCCTCATGGTTTAGAATCAAGGTTGCCGGCGCGCCGAGCGCCTGTCCCGTCCAGATCTTCGCCGGGACCGCGGCGCCAGCGGTCCTTAGCAGCGGCAGCCCTGCCGCGGCTGCGAAGATTGCGATCGCCCGACGACGGCTGACCGGTCTAGCCATGATGCTCTGTCTCCATTTTCCCGTCATCGGCGGCGGGGCTGCCCGTTTCCGCGCCCGAGCCCAGGACGTAGTCGCGGGGAACGCTGCCGAACGTCACCACGCTGCCGCCGTTGCTCGCCGCGAACTGCGTGGCGGCTTCCCTGGTCGAGAAGGGCACGGTCTCTTCCGCTCCCATGCCGCTTCGCAGCGAGCTGCCGATGACGTAGAATGCCTTTCTCGCGTCAATCCAGTTCTCCGTTCCGGGCTTGTCCCAGCTTGGGGCCTTGCTCATGTCGGACACGTAGATGGCGACATAATCTTTCGGCTCTTCCGGCAGCATCGTGAAGGCGAGCGTATCGCGTGCCGACGAGAACCAGATCGGCTCGCCGACCCTGGCGTCAAGGATGACCTGCCCTTTGGGTCCCGCATGTTCGAGCACGTTCATGCCGCAATATCTGCCGATGGCATCCGTTGTCAGCGCGAATGGGGGCGGGGGTGCCGGTGGCTCTTTATCCTCACATCCGGCCAGCAATAGGGGGCACAGGAAAGTCAAGGCGAAGATCATGGTCCTCATAGCTCTCTCCTTGAAAATATCAGGGCGGCAAGTGCCAGCGGCGCAGCAGTCCAGGCGCCGAGGACGCCGACCAGCGTGGCGCTGCTCAGCCCGGCATGACCTGCGACACCCGCCATGCCTGAGAAGGCCCGGGTCTCGCCGGAGCCGAGATTGAGCATCCGGTAGGCATCGGTCGGGTTGAGCATGAGAAGGGCGTCCAGCAGGCCGCCGGGGAGGGCATGTCCGCCGGCTGCGACCAATGTGCCGAGCAAGGCCATGTCGTAGATCAGCACGAAGAAGAGCCAGACGCCGATGGCAATGCCGCCCGCCGTGCTGCGTTCGCCTGCCAGCCCGCTCACCAGATAGCCGATCGCCACGAACACCGCACCGAGCAGCACGGACGAGGCCAGCATCGCGGCGAAAGCCGCTGAGCTCGCGGCGTCGATTGCCGTACCGGTCGCCGCCAGCGCGACAGCTGCCGCGCCGTACCCGAAAAGCGTTGCGAAGGAGAGAATGGCGATATGGCCCAGAAACTTGCCCGCGATTACCTGTTTGCGGCCGATCGGATAGCTGAGGAGCAAAAGCATGGTGCCGCGCTCCATCTCTCCGACGATCGCGTCGTGAGACAGCAGGAGCGCGATCAGCGGCACCAGGAAGATGGTGAGACTGGAAAGGCTCACGATGACCACGTCGAGCCTGTTCACGCCGACGCTTCCCGTGGGCGCGCTGCCCAGGAACGAGAGCGTCAGCGCCAGCGCCGCCAGCAGAATGGTCGTCGCCAGGACCCACCTGTTGCGCAGGCCCTCACGGATCTCCTTGGCGGCGACGATCAGGATATTCTTCATGCACGCGCCCTCCCGGCGTTCAGGAAATGCGCGTAAAGGTCGTCCAGGGTCGGTTCGTTGACGTGGAGCATCGCAACGTCGTCGGGATGGGCGGTCACTTCCTTGAGCAGGGCGATCTTGTCTTCCATCGCCACCTCGAATTCGAACGTTTCCGGCGCGGTCGGCTTCCAGGCGACGGCGACGCTCTTCGGACTTCTGATATTGGCGCCATGGCGAAATCTGACGCTTACGCGGGTGGGAAGCCGCGCGAGAGCCCGCAGATCGTCCAGCGTCCCGTCGGCGATCGCCACGCCGTCGTTCACGATCAGCACCCGGTCGGCCCGGTCTTCGAGTTCGGTCAGCGCATGCGACGACAAGAGGATGGTCGTTCCCTTCGCGCGCAGTTCGCTCAACAGATCGTAGAACCGCCGGCGCAGCGCCGGATCGAGGCCGCTCGTCGGCTCGTCCAGCAGCAGGAGACGAGGCTCGCCCAGCAGGGCCTGCGCCAGCCCCAGTCGCTGGCGCATCCCCTTGGAATAGGTGCGCACCGGCCGGTCTGCCGCGGCCGCGGCCAAGCCGACGCGCTCCAGGAGATCCATCGAGTTGGAAGGGGAGACGCGCTTCAGCCGCGCGTAGAAAGCAAGTGTTTCGCGGCCGGTCAGGGCCATGTGGAAGGCGACGCTTTCCGGCAGATAACCGAGCCTCTGCCGCACGGAGAAATCGCCGCTCGAAGGATCCTCTCCCATGACTTCGATGCTGCCGGCCGACGGGCGGATGAGGCCCAGCATCAGCTTTATCAGCGTTGTCTTGCCTGCGCCGTTATGGCCCACCAGCGCGACGGTTTCGCCCTCGTTGAGCGCAAACGAGATGTCCTTGATTGCCTGCACCTCGCCGTAGCGCTTGACCACGCCGGAGAGGAGAACGGTTGGGTGCATCATTGCCCTGCCTCCGAATGCAATGCGGGAGGTTCCATCAACGGGTGGCCGTCGACCACGCCGCCGGGCAGCAGGGCCGGAAACTGCGCCTGCGCCCATCGAATGAACTGGACCGCCGGGCTTGTGGTGAGAACCTTCGCCTGGGGCGCGGTCCACAGGACCTTGTCGATGAGATCGTTGGGACGGTAAGCGTTGTCGCCGACGCCGTCGCCGTCCAGATCGAATGCCGGATTGTCGCTCCAGTAGTTGCCGCGACCGTCCTGGGACCAGTCCAGATACCGCGTTCCGACATATTTGACCTGGTTGCGGTTGTTGATGAACGAGTTGCCGCTGACGGCATTTCCTTCCGACCCCGCGGTGAAATGAATGCCGATTCCGCAGCCGTTGAACTCGTTGCCGATCAGCCGGTTCTTGTTTGCATTGTAGACGAAGACGCATTTTTCGGGGCCGACACGCAGTCCCGTTCCGTCTGCGTTGGAGCGCATCGGATCGTCGTCCGCGGGCAGTTCGTCGGTGGAGCCGCGGGAGCCGCCGGTCGTCCACCGATCTTCAGGCTGCAAGCGCCCGCGGACTACGTTGCCGCTGATCAGCGAATTGTTGGCGAAGTTCAGGAGCACGCCGTGATCGCGGTCGCCGTCGGAGACGTTGTCGACGATCTTCAGCCGGCTGGAGAACATGATCGCGTAGCCGACGACGTTCCCGACCGAGACGTTTCCGCGGATTTCGCTGTCGTTGGTGTACATGTAGTGGACAGCAAAACGAAGGTCGTGGAAACGGTTGTCGCTGAAGACGTTTTGCTTGCTGGCGTTGGTGGCGATCCCGTCGCGGCCGAAACTGATGTCGTTGGAAAGGACCTTGGCGCCGGGAGCGTTCCAGACCGTGACGCCATTTCCGGCTTCGCTCAGCCGGCCCTCTTTCAGGCCGACGATCCTGTTTGCGCGCGTTATGGAGTCTCTCGCGCCGTGGATGTAGATGCCGTAGAGGTTCTCCGCCACGAGGTTGTTCTCGATCACCGCACCCTTTGCCGCCTCGGTCGCAAACACGCCCGAATCCATCGTCTCGAGGTTTGTGCCCGAACCGCGGATCTCAACGCCGCGCAAGGTCACGTCGGCGGCGTCAATGGTTACGACCGTGCCGTGGCCGTTGCCGACGATGGCCGCGCCGGGATCGCCCTCCACGACCACCGGTTTCCTGATCGTCAGCGGTCCTCTGTAGCTGCCGGGGCGCAGGATGATCCGGTCGCCGGCAGCCGCCTGCCCGACGACCGCGGCCAGGTCGGTCCCGTCGGCGGGCGTGACGACGCGATCGGCCGCTCCGGCGGGCGAACAGGTGGCGGTCCAAAGGACCGCCACCGTTATGACAACAGCCTGGCGCATCAGGCTGACTTGGGTTCGACGAGCATGCGGCCCTTCATTTCCATGTGCATGGCATGGCAGAACCACGAGCAATAGTACCAGTAGACACCCGGCTTGCTTGCGGTGAAGGTGACGGACGAGGTCGCCTGCGGGCCGATCTCCATGTTGATGCCGTAGTTGACGATGGCGAAGCCGTGCGTCAGGTCCTCGACTTCGTCGATATTGGTGACATAGACCGTCACCTCGTCGCCCTGTTTGACGGTAAAGGATTCCAGGCCGAATACCGGCGCCGAGGACGTCATGTAGACGCGCACCTTGTTGCCGTCCCGGATGACCTGCGAGTCGATCATCAGGTCGATATTGTCCTTCTTGGCTTGCGCGACCGCATCGGCAAAGAAGGGGTCGTCACGGCTCCAAAGGCTGACCGGGTTGATCTTGGATGCATGCACGATCGTCGCGTCGTGCGGCTCGGCGAAGGTCGGGTTGTCGTGCACGAGAACCATCTCGTCGCCCGAAATGTCGATGAGCTGGTCGCTCTCCGGTTTCAGAGGCCCGACGTTCAGATACCGGTCCTTCGAGAATTTGTTGAGCGAGATCAGCCACTTCCCGTCCGCTTCCTTGGTCTGGCCCATCGAGGTGTGATTGTGCCCCGGCTGATAGTGGACATCGAGCTTCTGGCGGATCGGATTGACTTTCTCGCCGGCGAAGGCGCGCTTGGCGTCCTCGATGTTCCACTTGCAGATCTGACTGTCGATGAACAGGGTGGTATAGGCGTTGCCGCGGCCGTCGAAAGCGGTGTGCAACGGGCCGAGGCCGAGCTGCGGCTCCGCGACCACCGTGTCCCGAGGCTGGATCTTGTCGTCGAACAGGTCGTCGAACTTGCGGACGTCGAAGACGGTGACGGTGGGCGAAAGCTTGCCCGCGGCCACGGCGTGAATTCCGTCGGGCGCGGTGTTCATGCCGTGCGGGCCGTTGGAAACCGGAATGTAGCGGGTGTAACGCGAACCGTGCCGTCCGTCGATGACGGGCACGCCGCCGATTTCCTTGTAATCACCCTTCTCTACGGCTTCCTCGATGCGCTTGATGTTGAAGACCACGACCCAGTCCTGGTCCTTCGCCATCATCTGCTCGAGATTGACGCCGTTTTCCGAATTGTAGCAGGTCGCAAAGCAATATTTGCCCTGATAGTCGGCATCGACATTGTCGAGATTGCCGTCGACGATGACCTGCCAGGCAACCTTCATCGTCTCGCCATCGACGGCCGTAAACACTGCCTGGTAGCTCTTGGGATCGTCGAGGACCTTGCCATCGTTGGGGATCGGTACCCCGTCTTCGCCGTTGCAGAAGACGTAGCCGGTTTTCGGATATTTCTGAACGCGCAGGCCGTGAACCGTGTGCTGGTTCGGCAGTTCGATGATCTTGTCGCACTTCATCACGTCGAGGCGGATGCGGCAGATGCGGGTATTGGCCTTGTCGTTGGCGTAGAGATAGCGCCCGTCATAGGTGCCGTCGGTCTGCGACGGATGCGGATGGTGAAGGTCGCCGTTATGATAGACGCCGCCCCGGTCCTTGAGGAATTCGACCGTCTGGGGAAGCAGGCCTTCCGTCAGCACCTTGCGGCTCTCGTTGGTCAGGCCCCAGCCCGTCGCGCTGCAGCGGTTGAATACCGGAACGCGCATGATCTCGCGCATCGAAGGAATGCCCACGATGCGGACCTCCCCGGTCTGGCCGCTCGAAAAGAACGTGTAGTATTCGTCGAGCTCGCCGGGCTTGACTTCCCATGTCTGGCGTCCGGACTCGGCGGCCATGGCGGGCGTCGCGACTGTGCCTGAAAAGCCCAGGACCCCACCCGCCGTCGCCGCTCCCGCCGCCGCGGCCATGGCCGTGGTGCCCAATAGCTGACGTCTGTTGAACACCGGCTGTTTGTCTTCCGTAGACATGCTTTCTCTTCCTTCGTTATGGCCGCGAGCGAAGTGCCGCAGCCGATTAAGCTCGTTCGATAGGTTTGCCCTTGTGGGTGACGACGGTCTTTGCCGGCTTCTCGCCGCGCGATTCGGGAGTGGAAAGCGCCATGAATTTCTCGCGCTTCAGCCGCACCTGGATCATGTGCGGACAGCGCTGGTCGTCATGGTACAGTTCCTGGCAATGCATGCAGTAGATGCACTCGTTTACATTGATCTGGCCCTCGGGATGGATGGACTGCACGGGACATTCCTTGGCGCAGCGGTGACAGGGCGAGCCGCATTCCGGGTAGCGCTTCAGCCACTCGAACATGCGTATCCGGCCGGGAATGGCGAGCGCGGCGCCGAGAGGGCAGAGGTAGCGGCAGTAGAAGCGTTCGATGAACAGGCTCGCGACGAGCAAGGCTGCCGCGAAGACGACGAACGGCCAGTCCCGCACGAATTTCAGGATGATCGCGGTCTTGAACGGCTCGACCTCGGCCGCCATCTCGGCGTAGCTCATCGAATAGAACGACAGTCCGAAGAGCCCGAGGAAGATGATGTATTTGATGGGCCAGAGCCGTTCATGCAGGCCCCAGGGCAGCCTTAGCTGCGGGATTTTGAGACGCTTTGCCGCTTTGCCCAGAAGTTCCTGCAACGCACCGAACGGGCAGAGCCAGCCGCAGAACGGGCCGCGTCCCCAGAACAGCAGGCCCGCGGCAACCGCTGCCCAGAGAACGAAGATGAGCGGCGCGGCGAGAAAGAACTCCCATGTGAAATTGGTGATCAGCGCGTTCGTGAACGTCAGCACGTTGACCACGGACAACTGCGCATTGGCATACCAGCCGAGCCAGACGAGCGTGAACACGAGGTAGCCGTTGCGCACCCATGCAAAGAGTTTGGGCCGTTTAACCAGCCAGTCCTGGAAGAAGAAGATCGACGTCAGGACAAGCAGCGCGCCAATCGTGATCCCGATATTCAGGCGGTTGCTGTCCCAGATGCGGATCCACAGGGCATCGGTTTCCTGCGCCTGATCCGACACGTGCTCCTGCGTGGGCGGCTCGGGCAAAGGAGCCGCGGTTTCGGCTGCGCTGATATATTGCTGCGGCAACACGTATCCGAGATTGAAGGGAATGATCGCCTTGTCCCGCGCGTCGCTGCTGCTGCGCTGTGCGAGCAGCTGGAGTTCCCACGGTTCGGTAACGTCAAACGTGAAGTCCGACGGAACCACGAACAGTGCGATCTCTCTCAGGCTTGGAGCGTCAGAAGCGGCAAATGCTGCGATCCGGGTGTGGTTGCGATCGCGGAACCGGAGACCTTGCCCGTCCTGCAACAGTTCGATGCGATCGAAAATGCCGCCTCGGACATAGCCCGATCCCTTGAAGGAATAGGCCCCGTCCCCGGCGACGAGAATTGCCGACTGACCTGGCTGCAGGCGGCTCCGCAGGCGCTGGTATGCCGCATCGCCAAGAAGACTTCTGCCGATCGTCGGAACGCTGACCGGGGCCACGTAGAGGTCGATGAAGCGGTCGTCGGGGTTTGCTGTTTCCGGGTGCGATGCCGCGTCTGCGTGCCCGGCTTGCTCGAAAGCTTTCGAAACCTCTCCCACCGACAGCCGCAGGCTGCGAATTGAGCCGTCGCCAAGAAGCGTTTGCCAGTCTTTGACATCGCTCCGGGAGAGATCCAGCGTTTTCACGTCGGGCTGCGCGTTAAGGCCGGTTTCGCCGCCCGTGTGCAGCCGGTTGCTTTGGATGAGCTTGACCGCGGAGCGTATGACGCTGTCGCCCATGACGAGCACCGTCACCGTGGCGCCGCTGACGATCTCCACCTGCGGCGGACGTTCTTTTCCGGCCGCTACAGGGCTGAGATTCTTGCCGATGATGGAATTGAGCGCGGCGACGACCTTCGCCTGGGGAATGCCGATCAGGACGATCGGTTCATGATGTTCGATGAGCTTGATGCCGCGAACGACGCCTGAAGTGTCGATGCCGACGGCGATCTGTATCGGTTTGCCGGAATATCCGGTGGAGCTGGTGAAATCGGAGCTCAGATAGGCATAACCCACCATTTCCTGGCCCCGGTATACCGGCGCGATCGGCGGCTCTCCGGACGGATCGCCGAAGCGATCGGCACCCTCGAACAGTTCGCCGGGCTGGACCTTGCCCAGATATGCCGAAAGCTGGCTTGCGGCGAATGAAGGGGAAATCGAGATCGCCGCAAACGCGATCATCGCAAGCCAGAAGACGGCTGTGGTCCGTATTACCGCACTTAGCCTCTGTGATCCCATCCCACCTGATTTCCAGTTATTTCGACCCGGCGCTTGTCGGTATAGATGGAATGGCCGGCGGCTCGTTGAGCTAGATCAACATCGCGGGATGAAAGGCGGGCGGGATTTTCGCGAGCGCTTTTCGCACAGCGGAACGATGTGTAGGCCCTGCCGCGGGAGGGAGATCGGTCAATGCCGAAGAATGCGCTTTGGCGCTGCGAACCGCTCGCCGGTCGCAATCAACACAGTATCGGGAATAGTGCGGGCAATGATCAGGAGGCGCGGACATGCTGCGCAGCCTATCCCTTCACTGTCCCGCAAGTGGCGTGAATTCGGCCCGGATCAGGCTCCGCATCTGCGGACGGCCCTGCAATCAGATGGTCAGTCGCCTTTGCCTTCCGCAAGCCTCAGAAGACGTTGCGGGTCGGTGACGGTCAGTTTCTGCCTGCCGCCTTCGACAATGCCCTTGCTTTCCCAGGCGCTCAGGATTCGCGATACGGTATGCAGCGTCGTGCCTGTCATCTCGGCAATATCCTGCCGGGATATGGGGAAATCGATCCTGATGGCGGTTCCCACAGCCTTGCCGGCTTGCTTGGACAGGCGCAGCACGGCATGTGCGACCCGTTTTTCCACTTCTTCCGTCGACATCTCGCGGATGCGCGTATGCGCCTCCTCAAGCCGCTGGCCGATCGTCTGCATCGCGGTCATTGCCAGCCGCGGGTTTTGCTCGACGAACCGCGACCACATGTCGGTCGGCCAACCGAGGATGAGACTTTCGGCCGCGGCAGTCGCCGTTCCCGGATAATCCTGCCGGCGCAGCGCCATGGCAAAGCCGAAGAGATCGCCCGGATGCACCATCCTGACGATGATCTGCTGGCCGTCATGGGTGACCTGTGTAACCTTGAGCCTGCCGTGGAGCAGCAGGAAGAACGATTTGGCGGGAGCTCCCTGCTCGAAAACCGCATCGCCCTGGGCGATGCGGCGCGGGGTCGCGTGTTCGAGCATGGCGTCGAGATCGGCATCCGTCATGCGCTCGAAAAGCGGCAACGACTTCAAAACTGTACGGTCAACCTTCATCGTCGTTTCGCTGAACCCCTCTCAATATGGCACCGCCGATCATATCGGTCACAACGCGGCGGGTGAAGTCCTCGATGCGCTCGAAGAAGCCCGCCTGCCGGACAAGCCGGAAACCGAGATTGTCGGGCGGGCTGCCGACCGAGCACCCGCCGCCCTTGGGGTTTCTCACGAAAGTGCTCATCGGCGCACGGTGCCTGCCGGCGGCGATCATGATGCCGCAGCCGGCCGGATCGGGCTCGCCGGCAAGGCTCTCCTTGTCGAGGTCGATGCGTTTGTTGCAGGTCGAGGTCCATTCCCAGACGTTTCCGCCGAAATCGGCAAGGCCGGTCCGGCTCAGGCCGAACGATCCTCTCGGCTGCGGCGCCGGGTCGCTCGAGGCGGTGCGCCGTGCCTCGCGTTCATAGTCCGCGAGCCAGCGTAGCGCCGGGTTTTTACTGTCGGCATCGACGCCGAGCGCGTCGTCGGGGAAACGGTCGTCGGCGGCGTAGGCGAGCTCGAAGTCGGTCGGAAGCCGCCAATCTTCGCCGGTCCGTTGCGACAGCCAGCCTGCGTAGCGCAGCGCATCCTCGTAGCTGACGCCCGTCACCGGCGTGTCGCCGCCGGACGCCGTACCGCGCCCTTCCGGCTCGGGGCAGGCGCCATCGGCCACGCAACGACCGTATTCCGAAAGGCTGGTCTGGTATTTCATGATCGTCAAAGGCATTCGCACGCTGGCCCTGCGCTTCGGCGCATCGACGGCCAGGCCGCTGCGGAAATATTCGGTCGCGTCGCGATACTCGAATTCATGGGGTGCAATGGTGACGGCCTCGGGAGCGGCAAGCGCTGCGTCGCGCCGCCCGATATTCACGAGCCCGGTCTCAACCGCGAGCGCTGCGGAAAGGACCGCAAGAAGCGCCAGCGGAATTGCGATCGAAATGCCGGAAACTCCTGCAGTCTCGGCGTGCGGTGTCATATCCTTTTCGCAACATGCGCCCCCTTTTCAAAAAAACATGCTGTGCAGGCCGCCCTCACGGCCTGCACAGCCCCACTCCGGTCAGCTGGCCGACGGCGACTTGACCGAAGTCATCAGATCGTCGTTCCAGTCCCCTGTGACCTTGAAGTGGGCAGCCGCACCGAGTTCGAAGGCCTCGATGAGGTTGTGGTTCACATAGGCGTAGATACCTGGCTGCGCGAAAGTGTAGAGCGCCGCACCCGCCGTGCCGCCCGGGATGAACCAGGTCTCCTGGTCGATGTCGGGCGCGTTGGCAAACTTGCCGGTTGCCCAGACATATTCGCCGTGGCCGCCGATGAGATGCGGTCGCGTATCGCGGTTTGCCTGCGAATGCACGATCAGCACGGTCTCGCCGACCTTGGCGGTCATGGCATTGTCGCCCGTCAGCGCCCCGACGGCACCGTTGAATACGATGTGGGTTGGGGTCAGCGTCTTCATGACGGCGAGCGTATCTTCATAGGCTTCGCCGGGGCTGTCGTATTTCTTGAATTTGCCGTTCTCGTCGCGCGGGATGTAGAAGTCCTGCTCGCCGACATAGTAGACCTTGTCGTAGACGAGGGGCTTTCCGTGGCCGTCGGTAAGGCCCTCGCGCGGAAGAACCATGATTGCACCGTTCATGCCCGAGGTGACATGCCAGGGAACCATGCCGGGAGGTGCGCAGTGATAGACGAAGACGCCTGCCTTGGTCGCCTTGAAGCGCAGGATCGTGCTTTCGCCGGGACCGACGACCGTCAGCGCGCCGCCACCGAGCCCGCCCGTCGAGGCGTGGAAGTCGATATTGTGCTGCATCGTGTTCGTTGCGGGATTGATCAGCGTCAGTTCCACATAGTCGTCCTGATGGACGACCATCAGCGGGCCGGGCACCGAACCGTCGAACGTCATCGCGTTCACCTCGGTTCCCGCCTGGTCGAGCACCATCTTCTTCTCATGGATGGTGAGCGTAAATTCCTTGATCTTCGGGGAACCCTCGGCCTTCTGGCTGTGGGCGTGGACGAAGGGTGGCTTGACCAGCTCGATCTTCTCGCGCTGAAGCTTGCTGAAGTCGACGGCCGATACCTTCTTGGGCGCATTGGCTGCCGCGGCCTCGTCGGCGTGAGCGGCGGTGTTGGCGACGATGATCGGCGTCAGCGCTCCCGCGACGGCAGCACCCGTAAGCATTGTGCGACGGGTCATTTGCAGAGTATTCGTCATTTCTAATCTCCCGTAGTCGAAGAGCGAGCGAATGCCGCCCGGTCGAGAAGGAAGGTAGTAGAAACCCGGCTGGACTCTTTGATTTGGAGCAAACTGACTATTTGTGTCAGCGCAAAGTTCTGCCCCTGCTATTTGCGTAATCTCAACGACTGCCCCGACAATCTTTTGCATTGCTGTGTCGTCAATTTGGAGACACGGAAATGAAAAACACTTCGGACGCCGCGCGCGATCTTCCGCGCGGCATGTCGCGAACCGGACCGGTCCTCTTTTCCTACGGCTTCCGGCCCTTCTTTCTCGCCGCAGCACTCTGGGCCATCGCAAGTATCGATCTGTGGATCGCCTATCTGAACTTCGGCATCCCCGTCGCGTCGGATTACGGGACATTGTACTGGCACGCACACGAGATGCTGTTCGGTTTTGCGCCGGCGGTTCTGGCAGGCTTCCTGCTGACGGCGATCCCGAACTGGACCGGACGCCTGCCGATCGCCGGCCGGCCGCTCGTCGTGCTCTTTGCGGTCTGGTGCGCCGGCCGCCTGGCCATGCTGCTCAGCGGCTCGATCGGCATTGTCGCGGCGAGCGCCATCGACAGCCTGTTCCTGCCGGTCATGCTGCTCGTCTGCGCGCGCGAGGTCGTGGCGGGAAAAAAATGGAAGGACCTGAAGGTCATCGCGGGTCTTTTCGTCCTGTCGCTCGCCAATCTGCTCTTCCACGTCGAAGTCATCGGCGACGTAGGCCCGGATGTAGCGATCCGTCTCGGCATCGGAGCCTACGTCCTGCTGGTGACGATTGTCGGAGGCAGGATATTGCCGAGCTTCACCCGCAACTGGATCAACCAGTTCGGCCGCACGGATTTTCCGGTCCCGTACAACAGTTTCGATGCCGCAACCATCATTGTCGGCGCGGTCGCGCTCGTCCTGTGGGCGTGCTTGCCGGATTCGACGGTGGCATGCGGGACGGCCGCTGTCGCGGCGGTTCTCAACACGGTCAGGCTCGTTCGCTGGCGCGGCTGGACCACCTGGGCGGAACCCATCCTGTTCGTCCTGCACGCTTCCTTCCTGTTCGTTCCGCTCGGCTTTGCCGCCATTTCGCTTCAGGCCTCCGGATGGCTGCCCGAGGTGGCGGTGCTGCATGTCTTCGCGATCGGCACGATTTCGATGATGATGCTCGCGGTGATGACACGGGCGACGCGGGGCCATACCGGACGGAAACTGAAATCAAGCCGCATGACCAATATTTCCTACGTCCTGCTCGGCGCTGTCGCGCTCATCCGGCCACTTGCCGAACTCGTCCCCGGGCTGAGCACCGAGATCCTCATCGTGGCGGCGGTCGGATGGACGGCGGCCTTCGGATTGTTCGCGGCGGAACACGCGCCGCTCCTGTGGTCCGGGCGCAAACCCCTGGCGGTGAATGGAAGGTGATATGCCTGACCGGAAAGGCCGTGCGAGCGGCCTTTTCCGTTCAGCGGCGCTCGCCGCCAGAGCCCGTGCCCGAAAACCGCATTTCCTCGCTGAGCACATGGCCGTCGTCGCTGACGATGGCAATCCAGACCCGATTGCCGATGCGCACAGAAAGGCGCCGCCTGCCGGCGTCCGCGCCGGTGCCGATCTCCACTCTCGAGCGGACAAAGCCCCGGCGTAGGTGATCCATGAGAAGGTCGGGTGTCAGGCCGAAACGTTCGGCAAGAACGCCGGCGTCTACCACCGGGCTTCCGTCCGGCTGCAATCCAAACAGGTTCTTCTTGTTGTCCAGGTCTTCGCTCATCGGCCTCTCCAATAGAGGGTAAGGCGAACTGATTGTCCAGCTTCGACGCGCAGCCTTGCCCGTCAGGCGGCCGGTCCGCCCCATGAAAAAAGCATCAGGCCTTCGGCAGGCCGAAGAGCGACACCATATCCGGCGACCATGCCGGCTCGTAGACGAGATCGATGACGGCGCGGCTCACGCCGGCCATGTCCTCGACGCGCTGGCGCGCAGCCTCGGCAATATAGCCCGACGCCGGACAGAAGCGGGTGGTCGTGGTCATCTTGATCTTCACGACGGCGGGCTCGGTGACGTCGATTTCGTAGACCAGGCCGAGATCGACGATGCTCGTCCCCATTTCGGGATCTTCTATTTCGCGCAACGCGTCGCGCACATCCTGCTCCGTGACCTCAGTCGCCAGCATTGCTCTCACCTCCCGCCGTCGTCCTGATCATGATCCGATAGGTCTTGCCGGACGAATCGAAATTGCCGATCCATTCGTGGCCCCGCGCCTTCAATTCGTTGAAGAGGAAGACGGGCTCCCGGTTGAGAAGGGCGAAAAGAACCTCGCCGTCCGCCATCGTCTCCAGCCGGGACAGGATACGCTCCATCGGCTCGGGCGGCGCAAGGTCGGTCAGGTCGAGGTTCCAGACCGGATCGGGCCAGACCGCTTCAGTGGCGGCGACGGCCGGTTCGGATCGCTGAATGGGCTTGTTCGGGATGAAATCGATTTCCCAGTCGTCATCGGCCAGGCGCTTTGCGACATGCGAATAACCGCGCTGTTCGAGCTGGCGGATCAAAGGGACGGGTTCGAATATCGCGCGCAGCTTCAGGCCCTCGTCGGGTTCGAGGCCGGCGAATGTGTCCATGATGAGCTGGAATGGCGTGCCGCCATCGCGCAGGATTTGTCGGACGTCGAGTTCACGAAACTGAACCATTGGCGTTACCCCTGTGGTTTGCGGCGAGCAACAGCGCCGGCTTGTGAAATGGTGCGCTCTTCAATCGGGGAGGCACGTTTGCGAGCGTGCGGGCAAGCACCAGCTCGCCGATGAGAGCGAAGGTCGATGCGGTCTGAACGGCCGCGAATATGCGAAAACCCGTGTCCGATCCAAGCCAGAGCGCGAGCGCGGCGCCGACCACCGAGAAGTAGAAGAGGCCAAGCCAGACGCCGGCCCGGCGCCCGTTGATCAGTTCGCCGAGCTTCGGCGTCGGCCTGCGGCCAAGAAGCGGGCCGAAGGCCTCGATCCAGGTGAGAAAGGGAACGATCTTCAGGAGCTGGGCGAGACCGAAACCGGTGAGCCAGCCGAACACGAAGAGATAGACGATCGCCGACACGACGGGCGTCTCGGCATGGAGAAACAGGGACAGGGCGAGGAGGACGACGGAAAGGCCGAGCATCATGAAGGCCGGCAGCGAGCCCAGCGTATTCAGCTCGAGCACCGGACGGCGCCTGGTGCGGTATGTCCCGTAGATCTCGAGGAGATAGGCGGCGACGATTGCGGCAAACAGCACCGCGGCCGACAGAAAGAGCGCGCGTGCGACATCGGGTGCGACGGCGGCGGCGATCGCTGCGGCCGACAGGATGAGGACCGCCAGCGTGCTCGACCGGCGAATGAGCTGCGCCTTGCGCATGTCGTTGGACAGGAGGAACATCGGCAGCAGCTTGTAGCTGACGCCGATCGCCGCAAACGTCATCCATCCGCCAAGACCGAAGCTCGCGTGGAAGGCCACCGCTTCCGCACCGTAGGCGACGAGTGCCGGTTCTTCCGTCTGACCGGATATCGTCAGGGCAAACAGGACGCCAAATGCCGTCGTCACGAGCAGGCAGCCGATGCCGACGAGCACGATGAGGGAGGCGGCGTGCACGCGCCGTCCCCGCCAGAGCAGGGCCGACAGGGACAGCGAGACAGCGGCGATGGAGATCGAGATCGTGACGGATGCTGCGACCATGACAGGGCCGGCCGCAGCCGAACCGATGCCGATGAGATGAAAGCCCAGCATGAGAAGCGCCGGGCCGGCGGCCATGCCGGCAAATGCGACCGGATCGAAGCGGCCGGTCGGCCGATCACGGCCTGTCAGCACCGGCGCAAACTGAAGCAACGATCCGATCATGAGAAGCAGAAGCCATCCGAGCGTCACCGCATGCACGATGGCCAGCGCTCCGGGCTCGCCGATGCCGAGGGACGGCGTCCAGATGCCGGCTGCCAGCAGGCACTCCGCCAGCAGCAGGTAAGACAGCGCCGCGCCGAAATACGACATCGTCCACCGCGACAGGGTCGTGCCCACGGGCATCATGGCGCGTCTCCGGCGCTAGTGGCTGCCGCAGCAGCAGTCGCAGCCCGCATCGAGGCGGGTGATCTCGACGCGCCAGACATCCGGTCCCTGTTCCAGATATTCCCACGAGAATTTTCCGGGCAGGGCGGTGTCGAGCTGGTACTGCAGCGGGCGAGGTTCGTGATCGCTGGTAATGTGCAGGCTCTGGCCCGGTGTCAGCGAGTGCAGCGTGCCGAAGATCCGGGGATGGCGTTCGATGGGCGGCAGGACCCGCACGTCGATATGTGCGACCGCGGTCTGCGTGGCTGGCGCTTCAGTCATTATGGCTGTTTCCTTTTTCCGCGAGATGACAAGTGACCGGACCGCGGCCTGTCCTGTGTCGTGGCGGACGATAGCCGGGTGCGCAGCGGGCGACTTTGACAGCGAGCAAACAGCCGGGCGATTGTCAGTTGTCAGTCCCGCGCGGCCCATTATTGATCCAGGACAAGGAAGAGCGCCCCGTTATCGGCCTATGCACGTCATGATACTCTCATGAAGGAAGCCGAAATGTCCGATACCCTGGTCGCCAAATATGGCGAGGCCCGCCTGCCACGTTACACCAGCTATCCGACCGCGCCTGCGTTTTCGCCGGCGGTCGGGCCGGAGCAATATGCGCACGGCCTTTCAGATGTTGCCGCCTCCGGACCCGTCTCCGTCTACCTGCACGTTCCGTTCTGTCGTTCCATGTGCTGGTACTGCGGCTGTCACACCACGATCACGCGCCAGGATGCGCCCGTGCTCGAATATCTCGACGTCCTGAACCAGGAGATCGAACTTGTGTCTCAGGCCGCCCGAAACGAGGTCCCGGTCCGGAACGTCCATTTCGGCGGCGGCACGCCGACGATCATGAAGCCGGACGAATTTGCGAGCCTGATGAACAAGCTCAAGAGCGCTTTCCAGTTTACGAGCGACTGCAGCGTTGCTGTCGAGATCGATCCGCGGACGCTATCGAGCGCAATGATATCGGCGCTGGGCGAAAACGGCGTCGACCGGGCAAGCCTCGGCGTCCAGAGCTTCGACCCGATCGTGCAGAAGGCGATCAACCGGGTCCAGAGCTTTGAGCAGACGCAGGCAGCCGTGACTGGGCTGAGAGGCTACGGTGTGACGAGCATCAATTTCGACCTCATCTACGGGCTCCCGCACCAGACCGTTCAATCCTGCATCGAAACGGTAAGAATGGCTGTCGAGCTGCGGCCGGAGCGTTTCGCAGTCTTCGGATATGCCCATGTGCCGGCCTTCAAGAAACATCAGCGGCTGATCAACGAGACTGTTCTGCCCGACGCTGCGCAACGCAACGAGCAGGCCGAGGCGATTGCAGGCGAGCTGGAGAGCGCCGGATATGTCCGCGTCGGCCTCGACCATTTTTCCTTGCCCGACGATCAGCTTGCCATCGCCTCCGCCTCGGGAACCCTGCGGCGGAACTTCCAGGGCTACACGACCGACGAATGCGATGCCCTGATCGGGCTCGGCGCTTCGGCGATCGGGCGTCTGCCGGGCGGCTACGTCCAGAACCACGTTGCCCTTGGTCGCTACGCGGAGCGGATCGCCTCGGGAATCCTCGCAACCGCCAAGGGCTACGGGCTGACCGATGAGGACAGGTTCCGCGCCAGAGTGATCGAACGGCTGATGTGCGACTTCAAGGTCGATCTCACAAGGCTCGGCGCAGAAGCCGGCTACGACGCCGGCTTCCTCCTCGAGCGGAACGAGCGGCTGGACAGTCTCGCATCGGATGGCGTGGTGACGATCGAAGGCGGCTGCGTCCGCGTCTCGAAGCAGCATCGCTTCATGGTCCGTGCCGTCGCCGCGGCCTTCGACGCCTATTTCGGTTCCTTCGGCCGGACCCACAGCAAGGCGGCATGACCCGCGGCCGGCCGGGGAGAGGCGGCAGGCGATCGGCTGCGATGCGCTGGCCGGTCATCCTCGCGCCATCGGCACAGAAAACCAGGCCGGAAGCGATTCCGCCTGGTTCTCCGCGAGCGAAAGGGGGTGGATTGATTCTTTCGCGTCGTTATGTCGTCAAGTTCCTGTAGATCGCGGGCAGCGCGCTCGGCAATTTCGCAATGCTCGACACGAGCGCGAACCCGGATCTGCCGAAGATTGCCGGCAGATAGTCGCCGGCGCTGCGATCCACCGTCACGGCAAAGACCGCCTGTCCCCTGGCGCGCGCCTCCATGACGGCCTTGCGGCTGTCTTCGAGCGCAAAGCGGCCCTCGTAGTGATCGACATCGTTGGGTTTGCCGTCGGTGAGAATGAGCAGCAGCTTCTTCCTGGCGCCGTCGCTTTCCAGCTGGCTGGATATGTGCCGGATGGCCGCTCCCATGCGGGTATAGTAGCCGGGCCTCAGGCCTGCGATACGGCCGGCGGTCCTGACCGAGAAAGTCTCGTCGAAATCCTTGATCGTATCGACGCGGACCCAGTCGCGCCGGCGCGATGTGAAGGTCTTGATGGAAAAGCGGTCGCCACAGGATTGCAGGCCGCGGGCAAGGACGTCGAGCGCCTGCATTTCGACGTCGAGAACCCTGCGGTTGTCGACCCAGGAGTCCGTCGACAGGGAGACGTCGACAAGGATCGCGGTCGCAAGTTCGTGGCTTGCGGGGCGGGCGCTCGCATAGATGCGGTCATCCGGCTGGCCGGTGGCGATGAAGTCGATGCGGGAGCGGATGGCCGCTTCGAGATCGATCTGCTCACCGTCGAGCTGAGCCCTCCGCAGCTCCCGCTTGGGGCGCAGCGTTTCGAACTGGCGCCTGACCTTGCGCACGAGGGCGGCATCGCTGACGATTGCCCGGTCCGTATCGCCGGAGGGAGTGCCGGCCACGACGCGGCAGTGGTCGGCAAGATACCGGCCCTTCCTGAAATCCCATTCCGGATAGACGAATTCTCCGTCTATCGTCTTCGGATCGACGGCCTCGGGCGACAGGTCCAGGTCGAAGTGAAATTTCGATTTCGGCCGTTCGCGCGTTTCGCTGAGCGTGATTTCCTCAAGCTCGTCAGCCGCCGAGGGATCGTGCTCCTCGCCGTCATCGCTCGGGCGATCGACATTGACCATCTCCGCCATGGCGAGGATCTTTTCGAAGCGGTTCAAGATAAAGGGATCGCGCTTGCGGTCCTCGGCGTCGCGTCTGCGCGTCGCCTCGTGCGACGGCCGGGCCTGTTGGTCGTTGCCTGCCTGATCGGAAGGAAGGTCGTCGCGTTCGGATGGGCTGGTCTCGCCGCGTCCCCTGAAATCCGGCCAGACCGGCAAAGGCAGCATCGGCAGATAGCCGGCAGGGGCGGCGGTTATGGTCGGGCGGAGAATGTCGGGAAGGGGATGATGCAGGGGAACGGTGAGCGCCAGCTGGGCGAATTCTTCGATCCACCGTTCCGCCTGGGGAAGCGTGCCGCGCCTGCGGCAGCCAAGCAGCGCTTCCGTCAGCCGTGCGTAGCGCGCCGCCATGCCGGGAAAGCTGCGGATGACCAGTGCGGCGTTCTTGCGGCCTGTCTCGATCCGCCAGAGATCGGCGAGGGCCGGGTCGGCAGGGGGCGCAACGCATGGCGCGGCCGCCACATAGGCGGCCAGCCAGAAATAGAGATCCCGGTTGAGCGAGCGCTCCTCGAAGAAATCGATAGCGGCAGGCAGGTGGATTGCCGTGTCGTCCCAGCTCGGATGGTCCGACCGTTCCTCGCCGAGGCCGATGACCTGCCTGAGGCGCAGCCTGTGCATCGACGTTTTCTGCCGTGCTCGCTGGATCTGCAGCGTAGGGTCGCCGCCGAACGCCCTGAAGCAGACGGCAAGCTGCGGCCTGAGCTCTGCAAGGTGAACGGCTTCGGCCGGGTGGTGCGGCCATGAGCTGGTGTCGCCGACCAGCCGATGCCAGGCGCGTCCTACCGTCTCTTCGAGTTCCAGGAATTCCAGCATGCTTCACCTATCCGATCGCGGCTCTGGCAACCTCGACGAGGGCAGCCTTGACGTCCGGTTCGTCCGTCAGCGGCTCGATGATGGCGGCGCGCACGGCATCGATCGCCGGCAGGCCGGCATCGATCAGCGAGGCGCAATAGATGAGCAGGCGGGTCGAAACACCTTCTTCGAGATCCTGGCCCTTGAGCGCGCGCAGGCGCCGGGCGAGTTCGACAAGCGGTGCGACCCTGGCCTCGGCAAGGCCGCTTTCCAGGGACACGGTGGCGATCTCCCGTTCGGGCGGCAGGAAGTCGAATTCGATCGACACGAACCGCTGCCGGGTGCTGGGCTTCAGCGCCTTCATCAGGTTCTGGTACCCGGGATTGTAGGAGACGATCACCATGAATCCCGGACCGGCTTCCAGGACTTCGCCGGTCCGTTCGAGCGGCAGGATGCGCCGGTCGTCCGTCAACGGGTGGAGAACCACGCTCACGTCCTTGCGTGCCTCGACGATTTCATCGAGGTAGCAGATGCCGCCGTCCCGAACGGCCTTGGTGAGCGGCCCGTCCATCCAGACCGTTTCCCCGCCCTTGAGAAGGTAGCGGCCGGTAAGATCGGCGGCGGTCAGGTCGTCGTGGCAGGAGACGGTCGACAAGGGCAGGCCGAGACGGGCGGCCATATGCTGCACGAACCGTGTCTTGCCGCAACCGGTCGGCCCTTTCAGCAGGATCGGGAGCTGTCGCGTCCAGGCGTGCTCGAAGAGTGCGCATTCGTTCCCCTGAGGCGTGTAATGCGGGATTTCGACATCGGGATTAAGCGGATGGTTGAAGGCTATCGTCATCACTGTTCTCCAGGAAAATGGCCCGCCTCATTCGGCGGGCTGGGCCACCGGGCTCGGGATGCGCGTCCGTCCGGGAACGAGCAGCGACCAGATGAACATCAGGGCGCTGATGAATACGAAGATGCCGGAGCCAAGTCTGACCCAATAGAAGAGAGCAAGCTGGTCCTGGACCTCCATGTAGGACTCGCCGAGCACCCGCTGCAGGTGCACCTGGATGATGCCGGCGAAGGTGAGCGCGAAGGTCATGACCGACATGGCGGTGCACATGATCCAGAAACTGGCGATCGACAGCCATTGATTATAGGGCGCGCGGCCGCGGATCTGCGGGACGGCATAGGCCATGGCCGCAAGGTTGAGCATCACATAGGCGCCGAAGAAGGCCAGATGCCCGTGCGCTGCGGTGATCTGCGTGCCGTGGGTATAATAGTTGACCGACGACAGCGTATGCAGGAAGCCCCAGACGCCGGCGCCGAAGAAGGCCATGACCGAGCATCCGAGCGACCAGAGAAGGGCAGCCCGGTTTTCATGCTTGCGGCCGGCGCGCCAGGTCATGACGAAGGTGAACACGACCATGGTGAAGAAGGGGGCCACTTCGAGCGTCGAGAAAAGCGATCCGATCCACTGCCAGTAACCGGGCGCGCCGATCCAGTAGTAGTGGTGGCCGGTGCCGAGGATCCCGGAAAACAGCGCCAGTCCAATGATGACGTAGAGCCACTTTTCGACCACTTCCCGGTCGATGCCGTTCAGCTTGATCATCAGGAAGGCGAGAACCGACGCCATGATCAGCTCCCAGACGCCCTCGACCCACAGATGGACGACATACCACCAGTACATCTTGTCGAGCGCCAGATTGATCGGGTTGTAGAAGGCGAAGAGGAAGAAGATCGCAACGCCCCAAAGGCCGAACAGCAGGATGTTGGTGATCGTCGTCTTGCGCCCCTTGAGCGCGGTCATGGTGACGTTGAAAAGGAACATCAGCGCCACGATCACGATCCCGACCTTGATGGCGAAGGGCTGTTCCAGGAATTCGCGGCCTTCATGAATATGGAAGAGATAGCCGACGACGGCGACTGCCGCTGCGATCAGGAAAATCCAGAACTGCGCGATTGCGATCCTGGTGCTGTAAAGCTCGGTTTCGCATTCTTCCGGCAGCAGGAAGTAGGTCGTTCCCATGAAGCCCATGAGCAGCCAGACGATCAGCGCATTGGTATGGATCATGCGCACGATGTTGAAGGGCAGCTCGACGGATAGCGTATTGGGCAGCACGTAGATGGTGCCGGCCAGCACGCCGAACAGGAGCTGGGCCATGAACAGGCCGAGAGCGCCGTAGAAATAGAGCATTGCGATGCTCTGGGTCTTGTATTTCATGTCTATATCCTCTCGCTGTCAGCCGGCCTGGTTCGGGGGCCAGTTCTGGGTGTTGGTCTTGCTGACCCATTCGAGGAAGTCGGCGAGGTCATCGACCTCCTGGTCCGTCAGATTGAACTGCGGCATCTGCCGCCGGCCCTCGATGCCGGAGGGCTGCGCCGCCATCCATGCGTGAAGCGCCTCGCGGGCACTGGCCGGGTCCTTGTCTCCGCCCCAGCGGATCCAGACGTTCGACAGTTCCGGCGCGAAATAGGCGCCCTCGCCGTCGAGCGTGTGGCAGTTGATACAGGCGTTCTTTTCCCAGATATGTTTTCCGCGGGCGACGCTTTCCGTCAGGGTCGCCTCGTTGGTGGAAACCGTGCGGATGTAATAGTGACTGTGGGCGGTGAGGCCCACGAATATGGCGAAGAAGAATGCAGACCCGCCGTAGAACACGTTGCGGGCCGCGGTTTTTGTCAGGCGTTCAGCCATCGATCATCCTTTCATGTCAGTGGCGATGCCGCCGTGACGTCGGAAATCGAGCCAGCGGGCTCGTCGGAAGGGAATGGCGGAAATCGGCCGCAAGCTCTTTGCTCATTCGCAAGCAAACCGGCGAATGTCGCCAGGGCGGCAAGCCATATGCCGCCTGCAGGCGCCTTGACTTCCAAAGTCGGTGCAGGCCGTCAGACAGACAGTTGCAGGGCGGAGCGGGCAACGGCGATCAGCAGCACGAATGCCGCCCAGGACCATAAGGCGGCGCTCAACGGTGTCCTGGCCCCGCGAAGCCCGAGAAAATCCAGTACGACGAGCCGGATCTTGATGACGGCAATCGTGGCGATCACGACCGCGGCCAATGCAGGCAACACGCCGTGCGGCAGGGCGCGGGTCACGACGAACATGCTGCCCGTCAGAGCAAGGAGCAGCAGCAGCGCGCGCGAGCAATTCGGATGGTCGGGACGTTTCATAGCAGGTAGATGACCGGAAACATGACGAGCCAGACGATGTCGATCACATGCCAGAGCGTGCTGATCAGATGGACGTTTTCGCGCGTCGGGAAGACCGAAACCAGAATGAGGATCATCGATCCGAATGCCACATGCGTCAGGTGAAACCCGGTGATGAGCAGATAGAGCTGCGAGAACGGATCGCCGGCCAGAAGTGAAGCGCCTTCGAACGCATATTCCACACATTTGAGCCCGACGAAGACAATCCCTCCCAGGGCCGCCGCAAGCAGCATCAGTCGGCGGCGAGAGGTCGTGTTCTGTTCGCCGGACCTGGCTGCAAACCAGCCGCTTGCCAGAAGCACGACCGTGTTCACGACCGGCAGAGTGTGATGAAGCCTCGCCTTGCCGGCAGCGAATGTTTCCGGATGCAGCATGGAGGCAACGACGAAGGCGGTCAGCAGCGCCCCGAAGGCAACGAGCTCGCTCCAGGCGAGGATCCATACCAGCAGGTCGCCGTTGTCCGTATCGCGCGTCTCGCGGCTTGAGGTCATCAAGGTCATGCGTCGTGCATAGGGTGCCGTCGGGCGCCCGTCTTTGTGAAACCGCAAACAGAAGGTCGTCGCCTGCGGACGGCCGTTCGTCGAGCGGGGGCCTCTTTGACCGATCTCAAAGAAGCGTTCGCGGCGCCTGGTTATTGTGCGCTCACAAAGGAGACCCCATGAGCGACGCGCAAATCGGACTTTCGATCGCAACACCTGTCATCGTGATCTTCGCGATTACGCTCTATCGGATGGGCGTGCTCCAGCGCACCGGTGTCGTCACCGCGGTCATCGCGGCCATTGCCATTGCCGCGAGCCTGTTCCTCCAGCGCTGAACGACGCATCACGCGACATTCTGCCATGCCCGATGGACGGCGTTGCCGCACGGTCGCGGCCTAGCTGCCTGATTCTGACGGGAAATTGCCTTCGAGATGGACGAGATTGAAGTCGTCGATCAATATCTGCACGTCCACGCTCCAGCCGGCCATATCAGAAAGCGGCAGGTTGGTTGCCGTCCATGTGCCGTCTGCGGCACTCGTCAGCCTGTACTTGAGAGGTTCGATCCCGAGTGCGGCGCTGCGCAGGCTGAGAGAGACGCTTCGCGGCCGTATCGGATCGAATTGCGGGCTCATGATCGAAACCTGGACGTCAACCGTACCGTCGGGCCGGGGTGCCGTTTCGAGCTCGGCCATTGCTTTCTGCCCATGCAGATGGAGCGACATTGCCGGATGCACATGCGCATATTGATATTGTCCGGGACCTGCGAAGCGCCACAGTGAGGCCGTTGCCACGATCAACAGCGCCAGCGCGATCTCTCCGCCGATGCTCCAGCCCAGCCTGCGCCGCGCAGCAGGATTTCCGGCGAGCGCCGGGGCGGTCAGCCAGAACCGATTGTAGAGCGCCAGCATGCACAGAACCGCGACAAGGCCGATCTTGATTGCCAGAATGCGCGCAAACAGCGACGACCACGCCAGGTCGACGCGGGGAATTTCCATGACGGCAAGCAGCAATCCCGCGAGCAGCATCAGGACGAAGGGAACGGGGATCAGCTGCGAGAAGATCCGCAGCGGCCGCCGGCCCCCAGCGGAGCGGCTGAGGCGCAGGAGCGGCGGCAGGCTTCCGATCCAGAAAAGCATGACGGCAGCGTGCAGGAAGATCGATGCCTGCGCGATGAGGCGGGGCTGCGCCATGGAACTGTGGCCGGTCAGCGTAAAGGCGAAGGAGGCAAGGACCAGGGCCGCGGCAGACGCCATCCGCGCCGAGCGCAGACGCAGCGGCAGGAGCGCAAGCACAATCGCCGCAAGCGTAAGACATTGGGCAGTCCCCGTCCGGTCGGAGAAAGCCTGAGCGATCGGCTCCGGTCCGGCCCAGACGAGGCCCGCACCGATATCGTCCAGCCCCTGAAGATAGAGCCGTGCCAGGACGAAGACGATTGCGACCGCTGCCAGGGCAGGGGAGCCGGCGCGCATGCTTGCCGGATCGAGCCAGCGATTGAAAAATGCGCCTCCGACGACGGCTGCGACGGCGAGCGTCGCGCCCATATTGCTGAACCAGATGGCGGCAAGCAGTGCCTCCGATGGCGTCTCGGAAACATTTCCGGAGCGTGCCGACGGTTTGCCGACATGAAAGACGATGGAGCCGCCGACCGGATGCCCGTCTTCCGATGCCACCCTGTAGCTGACGATCACCGTCCCGTCTGCGAGCGGACCGGGTATCGGTACGGCGATTTCGGCGCCAGTCGGATTGGCCGAAAGGTCCTTGGCCGCTCCGTTGGGCGCGACCATTCCGAGGCGAATGATCCTGACCGTTTCGTTAAAACGCAGCAGGACCTTTTCCGGCGCGACGGCGACAATGGCGCCGTTCGCAGGAAAGGATGCGGTCAGGACGGCGTGGGCGTCAGCGCCTGCCGCCATGACCATGAGCAGCCCCGCGGCACGCGCGAGAAGGCAGAAAGCAGCCCATAGTGGAAAATTCCGTGCCATGGGCGATGACCTTCCGGGCTCGTCTCGGCCGCGCTTCAGGAATGGGGCTTGGCGACGACGTCGAAGAACGGCGCCGGGGTCTCGTAATCGTCGGAGGTCTTGCCGGCAGCAGGAATGTCGATCCAGCGCTCGACCGCGCCTTCGGCGCATTCCTGGACGACGGGAACATATATGCGTGTAGACGCAGGCAGTTCCTTGGCGACCGTGGCGCGAAATACGAATTCATCATATTCGTCGTCGGCAAGCGAGCCGCCCTGCCATACGATCTCGGTCACGCCTTCCTTGACCTGCTCTCCGTAGAGATCGTAGCTTTTTTCGAAGGGGCCGCGGATTTTTTCCAGCGTCCAGCCCGTCTTCGGCATGGGCTTGGCCGACAGCAGCCCTTCGGGGATCTTCACCCGGATCCTGACGGTCGCCTTGCCTTCGCAGCCGTGACCGACGCGCAGCACGGCCTTGTAAGCCTTGCCCGATACCGCCTCGGTCTGCTCGAGCGTGATGTGAGCCTGCGCCGATCCGGCAAGGCAAAGCATGCCTGCTGCGGCGAGCGCAAAGTGTCTGATCATGATATGTCTCCCGGTCCGCAGGTGGGGCGCAGGCCGCCGCCACCTGTGAGAACCTGTATGGTTGCGTGACTTACTGCGTCACCTGAGTGATCTGCGCGAGGGCTGCGTCAAGGCGCTTGCGCACCATGTTCGGAACCTTGGCGGTCTTGATGGCTTCGAGGTTGGTGGGATTGTCGCCGACCTGGATCAGCACGACCATGCCCATGCCGGCGTGCGGCGTGCATTTGATGACATAGGCGCCGGGGACGTCGAGCTTGGCCTGGAACTGTTCGCTGGGCTTGGACTTGAACTCGGCTGCCCCATCCGGAATAAGACCCTTGTAGGTCTCGGCATTGTGGCTCTTGTCGGTGGGCACGAAGGTAACGGTGTCGCCGGGTGCGACCTTGACGAATCCCGGCTCGAAAACCATTGCGCCGTCAGCGCCCTTGTTGAGCATCTGGATCTGATGGTCGGCCGCCATGAGCGGCGCTGTCGATGCCATCAGAACCGCCGCGGCAGCGATCAGTCCAAATTTCAGACGCATTGCATTTCTCCTATCGTTCGGGGCCGATCTTGGCCTCGGCCGCGGTTTTAGGGCATGCAGGCGGCTCACTCTTTGATGTCCGTCAAATTGGCTGCGCCTATTCGAGCGACAGGCGGCCCTCCCGGCCTGGCTTCGGCAACCGGAAAGACAGGCAGCCGGCCGCGGAACCTTCACAGGCTCCGGCAGGCGGCCGGATCGCAGGAATGATTGGGGAAGACCCGCGTCACCGGGCGTCGATGAGCTCACGCACTTTCAGGGCGAGGTCGCGTGCCGTATAGGGTTTGCGAAGCCATTGCGCGCCGGCGATGACGTCGTTTGCGGCCAGCGCGGGCTCTGAATAGCCTGACGTGAAGAGCACGGCGAGTTCGGGACGTTCGGCCCGGGCCGCCCGCGCCAGTTCGTCGCCTGTCATGCCGCCGGGCATGACGATGTCGGTGAACAGAAGCGCGACGTTGGGGTGTTCCTTGAGCAGTTCAAGCGCGCGCTTGCCGTTATCGGCCTCGATCACCGAATATCCCATCCCGGCCAGCCGGGCGACCGCAACCCTGCGGACGCGCGAATCGTCCTCGACCACGAGAATGTGTTCGTCGCCGCCCGGCAGAGCCGCTTCGCTCCTGCCGGTGACGCTCGCATCCCCCCTGGCGGAGGCGCTTGAAAGGGCCGGCAGATAGATGCGGATCGTCGAGCCGCGGCCGACCTCGCTATAGATCTGCAGGTGGCCGCCGGATTGCTTGACGAAGCCGTAGACCATGCTGAGACCCAGTCCGGTTCCGGACCCGACTTCCTTGGTGGTGAAGAAGGGCTCGATCGCGCGCTTCTTGACTTCTTCGGTCATGCCGTCTCCCGTGTCGCTCATGGAGACGAGCACGAAATTGCCGCTGCGCACTTCCGGATACATTTTCGCATAGTCCGCGTCGAGCTGGACGCGCGAGACCTCCGTGGTCAAGGTGCCGCCTTTCGGCATGGCGTCGCGCGCATTCAGGGCGATGTTGAGAATCGCATTCTGCAGCTGGGAACTGTCGACCAGAACGTTGAAATCAGACCCCGAAAGGACCGTCGACAATCGGATGTTTTCCCCGAGCGTCCGTCGCAGCAGGTCGGAAAAACCGGTGACGAGCTGGCCGAGATCGGCCTGCTTCGGGTTCAGCGGTTGGCGCCTTCCGAATGCCAGCAGCTGTCCCGTCAGCTTTGCGCCGTCGGCTGCGGCATCCTGGGCCTCCCGCAGCATGTCGCGCAGCGGGCCGGCCGGAAGCTTGTCCTCGATCATCTCCAGATTGCCGCTGATGACAGTGAGAAGATTGTTGAAATCGTGTGCCAGGCCGCCGGTCAGCTGCCCCACGGCTTCCATCTTCTGGGCCTGGCGAAGGTCCTCTTCGATCTTGAACTTGCTGGTCAGGTCGCGAACGAAACCGGTGAAGATCCGCTCGCCGTTCGCCGTCGCCTCGCCGACGTGCAGCTCCATCGGAAACTGGGTGCCGTCGGCGCGCTGCCCCGTCACCACGCGACCGTAGCCGATGATCCGCTTCTCGCCCGTCCGCATGTAATGGTCGATATATCCGTCATGGGCCGCACGATAAGGTTCGGGCATCAGCTTCTTGACGTTCTGGCCGCAGATCTCATCGAACGTGAAGCCGAAAAGCGCCTCGGCCGCCTTGCTGAACGACATGACGTGGCCGTTCTGGTCGATGACGATCATGGCGTCGGGCACCGTGTCGAGAATCGACGACAGGTGTGCCTCGCGCGCCCGCACGGCCTCTTCGGCCTTGCGCAGGGCGCTGACGTCGCTGTTCGTCTCGATGACGACGGGATCGCCGTCGGGAAGGTTGACGAGCACGCAGCGCGTTGCCACGTGCATGTCGCGTCCGTTCTTGTGACGGTGAATGACCTCGCCCTGCCAGAAGCCCCGCGTCGTCAAATGTGTGCGGACGGCCTCCATCGGCTCAGGAAAGCGGGTGTCGAGCAAGGCATAGACAGTCTCGCCGACGGCCTCTTCCCGGGTCCAGCCGTACATGTTCTCGCTGCCGATCGACCAATGGGTGATCGTGCCTTCGAGCCGGTGCACGATGATGTCGGCCCCATCAAGCACATGCACGAGCGCGTCCAGTTCCTGGGGCGATGCGATGCGCGGCGAGATCAGACGGTGAGGCATAGGCATTGGTTCCGCAATCAGTGGACGCTACCCCTATGGCAGGTTCTGTCTGAAAAATCATCCACATTGCCAGACAGCCGTGCCAGACGGGCCAGATTGACGATACGCAGATTGTGGCGGCCGTCCGGAGTGACGATTTTTCTCTGGGCGAGCTTGCTGATCGAGCGCGAAACGGTCTCGATGGTCAGGCCGAGATAGTCGGCGATGTCCTGCCGGCTCATCGGCACTTCGAGCAGCCCCTGGCGGACCGATTCGCTGTCGCGGGTCGCGAGCTTCATCAGAAAGCTGCAGAGGCGTTCCTCCGCATTCTTTCTGGAGAGCAGCACCAGCTGGTCGTGGGCCGACGCGGTCTCCCGGCAGAGCAGGCTGATATAGGCCGGCCGCAGAAGCTCGGAGCGTTCGACCTCCTCCTGGAACTGCTTGCGCGAGAGGCGGCGGATCTTGCAATCCGTGACGGCTTCGGCGGTAAACAGGAAATTGCCTTGCAGGAAGGAGCCGACGACATCGCCGGCGAAGTGAAAGGCGGTAATGACCCGGCGCCCGTCACCGATGATGCGATGAAGGCGCACGACGCCTTCAGTGATCTGGAACAGATGCCGTGCGGCATCGCCCTCCCAGCAGATCGCCTTTCCTGCCTCGACCGTTTCGCTCGCCGACATCTGGAAAAGCGCCGACAGGCAATTGCCCTGAACCGCCTTAGTGCCGAGATCGGCACTTTCGAATGCCTGGTGGCCTTGCATCAACATCCCAATGATCCCCGTGCCCTGATTGAACGTGAGGCCAATAGAAAGGCGTTCGGTCACAGCCGAATGAGCGGACGGTGCCAAAGAGTAAGACTCTGTAACAGTCTGTAACAACGGGCAAAGGCGAAGCTTTGTTGACCTGGATCAAGGAACGGGCGGGGCCTCCATGACAGTCGTTCCCCAAAGTACGAGAAAGGCGACCGCCCTGTGGTCGTCTGCGCACTGGGGACGTCATCATGAACTATACTGCGGAAACCATGGTGGTCGCCGTGGGAGCATTCCTGGCACTGCTTGGCGCTGCCTTCGCCCACGACCATCTATTTTCAATCCACATGGGGATATTGAGCCTCTGCCTTTTTGCCGGAACATTGCTTCTCGTCAGAAACGTGGATTTCTCACCGGCCGGCCGGCGGCCGAAAGCCGATCCGTCCGGCTATTTCGACGAAGTGATCCGCTACGGTCTGATCGCCACCGTGTTCTGGGGCGTCGTCGGCTTCCTCGTCGGCGTCGTCATTGCGGCGCAACTGGCGTTTCCCGATCTCAATTTCGCTCCCTACCTGAATTTCGGCAGGCTGCGGCCCGTCCACACGTCGGCGGTGATCTTCGCCTTCGGCGGCAACGCGCTGATCATGACGTCCTTCTACGTCGTCCAGCGCACCTGTCACGCGCGTCTCTTCGGCGGCAGCCTCCCCTGGTTCGTCTTCTGGGGCTACCAACTCTTCATCGTCATGGCGGCGACCGGCTATGTCCTCGGCATCAACCAGGCGCGCGAATATGCCGAGCCTGAATGGTATGTCGACCTGTGGCTGACGATCGTCTGGGTCGCCTATCTGCTGGTCTTCCTCGGTACCATCCTGAAGCGCAAGGAGCCGCATATCTATGTGGCGAACTGGTTCTATCTCGGCTTCATCGTGACGATCGCGATGTTGCACGTCGTCAACAATCTCGCCGTGCCGGTCTCCTTCCTCGGCTCGAAGAGCTACTCGCTGTTTTCGGGCGTCCAGGACGCCTTGACGCAGTGGTGGTACGGCCACAACGCCGTCGGCTTCTTCCTGACGGCCGGCTTCCTCGGCATGATGTATTATTTCGTGCCCAAGCAGGCCAACCGCCCGGTCTATTCCTACCGGCTGTCGATCATCCACTTCTGGGCGCTGATCTTCATGTATATCTGGGCCGGCCCGCATCACCTACACTATACGGCGCTGCCCGACTGGGCGCAGACGCTCGGCATGGTCTTCTCGGTCATGCTCTGGATGCCGTCCTGGGGCGGCATGATCAACGGCCTGATGACGCTCTCGGGCGCCTGGGACAAGATCCGCACCGACCCCATCATCCGCATGATGATCGTTGCCATCGCCTTTTACGGCATGTCGACCTTCGAAGGCCCGATGATGTCGGTCAAGACGGTGAACTCGCTCAGCCACTACACCGAATGGACCATCGGTCACGTGCATTCGGGCGCGCTTGGCTGGGTCGGCATGATCACGTTCGGCGCGATCTACTACATGACGCCGAAGCTCTGGGGCCGCGAACGCCTCTACAGCCTGCGCATGGTCAACTGGCACTTCTGGCTCGCGACGCTCGGCATCGTCGTCTACGCGGCGGTCCTGTGGGTCGCCGGCATCCAGCAGGGCCTGATGTGGCGGGAATACAATTCCCAGGGCTTCCTCGTCTATTCCTTCGCCGAAACAGTGTCTGCGATGTTCCCCTATTACGTGCTGCGCACGCTTGGCGGCGGCCTTTACCTCGCCGGCGGCATCGTGATGGCCTGGAACGTCTTCATGACCATTCGCGGCCATCTGCGTGACGAAGCCGCAATTCCTTCTGCCTATGTGCCGCGCGCACAGGCTGCCGAGTGAGGTGACACATGGCATCAATCCTGGACAAACATCAGATCCTCGAGAAAAACGCGACCCTGCTTCTGGTCGGTTCGCTGCTCGTGGTCAGCATCGGCGGCATCGTCGAAATCGCGCCGCTCTTCTATCTGCAGAATACGATCGAGAAGGTCGAGGGCATGCGTCCCTATACGCCGCTCGAGCTTGCGGGCCGCAATATCTACATCCGCGAGGGCTGCTATCTCTGCCACAGCCAGATGATCAGGCCCTTCCGGGACGAGGTGGAGCGCTACGGCCATTATTCGCTGGCCGCCGAATCCATGTACGACCATCCCTTCCAATGGGGCTCGAAGCGCACCGGTCCGGATCTGGCGCGTGTGGGCGGCCGTTATTCCAACGAATGGCATGTCCAGCACCTGTCCGACCCGAGAGCGGTCGTGCCGGAATCCATCATGCCGAGCTACGCCTTCCTCAAGGAACACGAAGTGACCGTCAAGGACGTCGGCATGGACCTCAGGGCGAATGTGGATGTCGGCGTGCCCTATAGCGACGACATGATCGCCAACGCGGAAGCGGACATGAAGGTGCAGGCCGACCCGAACGCCGATACGACCGCGCTTCTCGAGCGATATCCCAAGGCCAAGGTCGGCGACTTCGACGGCGATCCGTCGAAGCTCACCGAGATGGACGCCCTCGTGGCCTATCTGCAGATGCTCGGCACGCTTGTCGACTTCTCGACCTACGACGATGCCACCGGCTACCGATGAGGTGAAACATGGAAACCTACACCGCAATGCGGCACTTCGCCGACAGCTGGGGCCTCCTGGCGATGACGGCCTTCTTCATCGGAGCGGTCCTCTTCACGCTGAGGCCGGGCGGCAAGCAGGCCGCCAAGGACGCGGCCAATATTCCCTTGAAGGACGATTGAGATGTCGGAAAAACATATAGACGAAATCAGCGGCGTCGAGACGACCGGCCATGAATGGGACGGCATCCGGGAACTGAACAATCCAATGCCCCGGTGGTGGGTGTGGACCTTCTACGCGACGATCCTCTGGGCGATCGGCTATGCCATCGCCTATCCGGCCATACCGATGATCACATCGGCGACCAAGGGTTATTTCGGCTTTTCCAGCCGTGCCGAACTGCAGCAGGACCTGGATCTCGCCAAGGCGTCGCAGACGAAGTTCCATGACATGATCGCCGCCAAGACCGTGCAGGAAATCGACGCCGATCCGGCGCTTCGCGAATTCGCGATCGCCGGCGGTGCCTCCGCCTTCAAGGTCAATTGCGCTCCCTGCCACGGTTCGGGCGCGAGCGGCGGACCCGGTTTTCCCAATCTCAACGACGACGACTGGCTCTGGGGCGGTGATCTCGATTCCATCCAGACGACAATCGCCCACGGCATCCGTTTCGACAACGACGCGGACACGCACGTCTCCGAAATGCCGGCCTTCGCCGACATGCTGGACAAGGATCAGATCCGCCAGGTCGCAGCCTATGTCTGGAGCCTGACGAACAAACCGTCGGACGAAACCCTCGTCGAGCCCGGCAAGCAGGTGTTCCTCGACAATTGCGCCGCCTGTCACGGCGAGGATGCCAGGGGCAAGCCGGACATGGGTGCGCCTGATCTTGCCGATGCCATCTGGCTGAAGGCTAAAGGCGAGGACGCCATCATCCGCCAGGTTGCGGCTCCCAAACATGGCGTCATGCCGGCCTGGTCTGCGCGCCTCGGAGAGACGACGGTCAAGGAACTCACCGTCTTCGTGCACTCGCTCGGCGGCGGCCAATGAGGAGAAGGCAGGATGACGAACCATGACCACAATGCGCTCCTTGCACTTTACGGCACCCCGCGGGCGGTGATCCGCTCGCGCGTGTCGATACGCGCGAGGTTCACCCCGCCGGCCTGCGAGCAGGAAGATCCGGCAAGGATCGGCAGTTCGATCGTAAGTTTGATCTGCCTCAAAGATCACAATCCGACCAGCCGCTAGACCAGCAAGCGAGGACGTCCCAGCGGCTTCTCCCCGTTGTCCTCCAGGACCGCGCCCACCTCTCTGGGCGCGGTCCCCTTTCTTTGACCAAGCGCAAAGAACGATCCGGCGCGATCACCTATGCCTGTCGATTGCCCGGCTCTTTCAGGGCTGCATTTCCTGCCCGGGCAGGGCTTTCTCCGTACGCGCCGCGTTCTTGATATGAATCAAGGATTGCGCGCGCGAAACGGGAGAGAAGGGCAGTCGCAATTCGGAACAGGCCCATGAATCTCTACACAGCACCCGATCCCAAATCCGTGGAACGTGTCAACGCGGAGCCGGTCAACGCCCGCCGCAACCGCCAGCCGCTTTATGCGGCGCGCAAGAAGGTCTTCCCCAAGCGCGTTCAGGGACGTTTTCGCCGGTTCAAGTGGATCGTGATGCTGGTCACGCTGGCAATCTATTATCTGGCGCCCTGGATCCGCTGGGATCGCGGCCCCTTTGCGCCCGACCAGGCGATCCTGGTCGATCTGTCGTCGCGCCGCTTCTTTTTCTTCTTCATCGAGATCTGGCCGCAGGAATTCTACTATGTCGCCGGATTGCTGGTCATGGCGGGGTTCGGGCTGTTTCTGGTGACATCGGCGGTCGGCCGCGCCTGGTGCGGTTATGCCTGTCCGCAGACCGTATGGGTCGATCTCTTTCTCGTCGTCGAGCGCGCCATCGAAGGCGACCGTAACGCCCGAATGAAACTCGACGCCGGGCCGTGGACCTTCGACAAGCTCGGTAAACGCCTGCTCAAGCATTCCACCTGGCTCGTCATCGGTGTTCTGACCGGCGGCGCATGGGTGTTCTATTTCGCCGATGCGCCGACCCTTGCCAAAGGGCTTTTCACAGCTGGGGCTCCGGCCGTCGCCTACGCCACGGTCGCCATTCTGACATCGACAACCTACGTTTTCGGCGGGCTGCTGCGCGAACAGGTCTGCACCTACATGTGCCCCTGGCCGCGCATTCAGGGCGCCATGCTTGATGAAAACTCCCTCGTCGTAACCTATAACGACTGGCGCGGCGAGCAACGCTCGCGCCATGCCAAGAGGGCGCAGGCGGAGGGGCAGGCTGTCGGCGATTGCGTCGACTGCAACGCCTGCGTCGCGGTCTGTCCGATGGGCATCGATATCCGCGACGGGCAGCAGATGGAATGCATCACCTGCGCGCTGTGCATCGATGCCTGCGACAATGTCATGGACAAGATCGGCAAGCCGCGCGGCCTGATCGCCTATGCGACGCTCAGCGAATATGCCAGCAACATGAATATCGCCACCGATGAGGGCAGGACGCCCGTCCAGCCGGCACGCGTCAGAAATCCGGACGGTTCCTTCGTCGACGGCATTCGCCATTTCAACTGGCGCATCATCTTCCGGCCGCGCGTCGTCTTCTACGCGGTCGTCTGGACCGGCATCGGCATTGCCATGCTGGTGCATCTGTCGATGCGCGAGAGACTGGAGCTCAATGTCGTCCATGACCGCAACCCGCAATATGTGCTGGAAAGCGACGGATCGATCCGCAACGGATATACGCTGCGTGTGCTCAACATGGTTCCGTCGCCGCGCACGATCGAACTGACCCTGTCGGGCATCGATGGTGCGACGATGCGGATCCCCGAACTCGGCAAGGAGGAGGGACGTCGGTTCCTGATCGACGCCGCCCCCGATGCGGCCACGACGCTCAAGGTCTTCGTCACCCGCAAACCGACGGGCGATGCCGTCAACGAATTCCTCTTTTCGATCGAAGATGCCGGCCATGCCGACCGCGCGACCTATCGGGCCGCATTCAACGCCCCAGGAGAAGCCAGATGAGCACCCGCACGCAAGGATTTACCGGCACGCACATGCTGCTTGTGACCTGTGCCTTCTTCGGCGTTGTCATCGCCGTCAACTTTACGATGGCATGGTACGCCTCGTCGAGCTGGAGTGGGCTGGTGGTCGAAAACACCTATGTCGCCAGCCAGGAGTTCAACGAAAAGGCCGCCGCCATGAAGGCGATGGCCGCTTCGGGGATCGCCGGCAGGCTCTCGCTGAAGAGCAACGAAATCCATTACGATATCCGCAACAGGGACGGTTCGCCGGCCGATGTCGATGACGTTGTCGCCAACTTCAAGCGGCCTGTCGGCGATCACGAGGATTTTCACGTCGCCCTGACCAAGCTCTCGCCAGGACGGTTCGAGGCCGAGCACGCAATCGCCACGGGGGACTGGATCGTCGAAGTGACCTCGCGCCGCGGCGGCAAAATCGTCATGCACGAGGCCGTGCGCATCGATACGGCGGAGTTTGGCCAATGACCTGCTGCACCATGAATGCCGACGGCGTCCTTGCAATGAGCACGACCGCCTTCAGCGCCGAGGAGATCGGACTTGCCAGCCACGCGCTCGGCGGCGGGCTTCGCCAGCTCGATCTCAGCGTGCCAGACGTCCATTGCGGCGCCTGCATATCGACCATCGAACGGGCTTTGTCCGCTTTGCCCTATGTGCGCAGGGCTAGGGTGAACCTCACCTCCAGGCGCGTGACTTGCGTCTATGCCGAGCAGATGGACGACAGGACGGTCGATCCTACCGGCATTACGGCCGCCATCAGCGCGACCGGCTACAGGGTTCATCTCTTCGCGCCGCTTGCGCCGGAAAGCGACAAGACGCGCAATCAGCTTCTCCTTGCCGTCGGGGTTGCGGGTTTCGCCGCGGCCAACATCATGCTGCTGTCCGTGTCGGTCTGGTCCGGCGCGGATGCCGCCACGCGCGACATGTTCCACTGGATCTCGGCGATGATCGCCGCGCCGGCGCTCGTTTACTCCGGCCGGTTCTTCTTCCGCTCGGCCTGGAACGCGTTGAAGCGCGGGCGCACGAACATGGACGTGCCGATTTCGCTTGCCGTGACGCTCTCCTATGCCGTTTCGCTCTGGGAGACGATGCATCATGGCGAGCACGCCTGGTTCGACGCGACCGTATCGCTGCTGTTCTTCCTGCTGATCGGGCGAACCCTCGACCATGTCATGCGCGAAAAGGCGCGGGCGGCAATCAACGGGCTGGCGCGGCTTGCCCCGCGCGGGGCGTTGGTCGTGGCAGCCGACGGTTCGAGGCGTTACGTGGCGGTCGAAGAGATCGCCGTCGGCGACGAGATTGCCGTCGCGGCCGGCGACCGCATCCCGGTCGACGGTATCGTCGCCAGCGGCGAGAGCGATCTCGACCTGTCGATCGTCACAGGCGAGAGCAGCCCGGTGGCCGTCGGCCCCGGCGCGGAAATCCATTCCGGCGCGATGAACCTGACAGGCTCGCTTACCGTGCGTGCGACCCGGCTTGCACGTAACTCGCTGCTTGCCGAGATCATCGGCCTGATGGAGGCCGCGGAAGGCGGACGCGCACGTTACCGGCGGATCGCCGACAGGGCCGCGGCGCTCTATTCGCCGGCCGTGCACCTGCTCGCTCTGGTGTCGTTTCTGGCCTGGGGGATCATCGGCGGAGACTGGAAGCAGGCGATGCTCGTCGGCGTTGCCGTGCTCATCATCACCTGCCCATGCGCTCTCGGGCTGGCGGTCCCGGTCGTACAGGTCGTCGCAGCCGGCGAGCTCTTCCGCCGCGGCGTGATGGTCAAGGACGGTTCGGCGCTCGAGCGGCTGGCCGAGGTCGATACCGTCGCCTTCGACAAGACGGGTACGCTGACGCTCGGGCGCCCGAGGCTCGTAAGGACCGAGACCGACGAGGCGAGGAACATCGCGATTGCTGCGGGACTTGCCCAGCATTCCAGGCATCCGCTCTCGCAGGCGCTTGCCCGCCAGGCCGCCGCGGCGGAACAATTCGAGCGTGTCGCGGAGATCGCAGGCGGCGGTCTCGAAACTGTGCGCGGGGATGTCGTCTACAGGCTCGGAAATGCCTCCTTCGCCTGCGGTGCGGACGAGGTGGCGGTGTCCGGCGGTGGGCTTTCCGAAGTCGTGCTTTCGGCAAACGGGGCAGCAATGGCGCGCTTCTTCTTCGAGGATACGCTTCGGCCGGGCGCCGGCGAGGCGGTGGCCGATCTGGAGTCGGCCGGTTTCCGGACGATGATCTTTTCGGGCGACCGCCAATCCGTCGTCGAAAGCACGGCGGGCATCCTTGGCGTCGATCGCGCTCTGGGTGCGCTCACCCCGAAGCAGAAGGTGGAAGCTTGCGAAACCCTCCGGGAGCAGGGGCGCCGCGTGCTGATGGTCGGCGACGGCATCAATGACGCGCCGGCACTGGCCGCGGCCCATGTTTCGATGGCGCCGTCCAGCGCGTCCGATATCGGGCGGCAGGCGGCCGACCTCGTCTTCTTCAACGAGAGGCTTGACGCAGTGCCCGACGCGATCCGGATCGCCAGGCGTTCGGCTGCGCTCATCCGGCAAAATTTCGCGCTCGCGATCGGCTACAACGTCCTGGCGGTGCCGATCGCGATCGCCGGCCTTGCGACGCCGCTGATCGCCGCCGTGGCGATGTCCACGTCGTCGATCATCGTCGTCACCAATGCCCTGCGTCTCAACAGTATTGCAGGGCGAAACGCCGCCCTGCCGCTGTCGCGGATGCCTGTTGGCAAGCAGGAGGCGGAAGCCGCATGAACATGCTCGTCTATCTGATCCCGATCGCGCTTTTCATGGGCGGCCTTGGGCTGGCGGCGTTCCTCTGGTCCCTCAAAAGCGGCCAGTACGACGATCTGGAGGGTGCCTCCTGGCGCGTGATTGCCGACGATGATTCCGATCCGACCGCCCGATGACGGCATCAGCCGGAACAGACCGATGCTCTCCAACAACGAAAAGCTGCTGCAATCGGATATGTTTCGCGGGCTGAGCGACGATGCGGCAAGACGGCTCGTATCCCTCGGACGGCGGCGCATATGCGTCTCCGGCGAGGAGATCCTGGCGCAGGGCGGGCCCGGCGTCCACGTCGTCTATGTGGCAAGTGGCGTGGTGAGGCTGACACGGACGGAATCGAGCGGACGTGACGCCGATATCCGTGTCTGCGAGCCGGGCGACTTCATCGCCGAATATGTGATCTCGCTTGGCGGCAGCTATGCGCACGACGCGTGTGCCGGTGCCTTGAGCGAACTCGTATTCTTCGAGGCTGCGGCATTGCGGGTCCTTGCCGACGAATGCCCTCAGTTCCAGCGCAACCTGTTGAAAATATCGGCGCGCCACCTGCTCGAAGCCTTCGACGGCATCGCCGGCGACCGTCTGCATACCGCAGTTCAGCGCGTGGCGAATTTCCTCTTGCATCATTGCCCGGACGCGGCTCTCCAGGCGACGATCCACCTGCCGTACAAGAAGCAGATTCTGGCCGGAAAACTCGGGCTTGGACCGGAAGCCCTGTCCCGGGCGTTTGCGGCCCTCGCGCGATGCGGTGTGGACGTGAAGGGTCGAACGGTCCGCATCGAAAACGTCATGCTGTTGCGCCAGGTCTGCTAGCAGAAATCCGGGGAAGTTGCCCGGACGCTGCCAGGGGGCCGGTCGTCACCAGCTTTCTTTGGGAACTGTCGCATATGGCGCCGAGAACGGTGGCACCGGTCGAATTCCTGCGCTATCTGGTTGGCAAGTCGAAACAAGATCGAAGAGGACCATGGAACCGGACCGTATTCTGGTGGTCGATGATGACGCGCGGATCCGGCAGATGCTGGTGCGTTACTTCGAAGACAACGGATTTAAGGTGAACGCGGTTGCAAACGGTGCAGCAATGCGTTCCGAACTTGCCAAGAGTTCTTACGCGGCAATTTTTCTCGATCTGGTGCTCCCGAACGGCGAGAATGGTCTGGAATTGCTTCGGGAGCTTCGAAGCACATCCGACGTCCCGGTTCTCATGCTGACCGGTCAGGATGACGTCACGGACAAGGTCGTCGGTCTCGAGGTCGGCGCCGATGACTATATTGCCAAGCCCTTTCATCTGAGGGAATTGCTGGCCCGCCTCAGAACAATTCTGCGGCGCCGCACAGCCTCGGATGCGACCCGCGCCACCAACGGACAGGACGAAACGCTCGCCTTCGAGGGCTGGTCCCTCGACGTGTCGCGGCGGCGGCTGACCTCGCCCCAGGGCGATGACGTTGCCTTGACGACCGGCGAGTTCGACATGCTGCTGGTCTTCGTGCGCAATCCGGGCCGGGTTCTTTCGCGCGAAACCCTGATGGACCTGACGAGAAACCGCAGTCTCGAAGCCTTCGACCGCGCAATCGATGCCCAGATCGTCCGCCTGCGCAAGAAGATCGAGAATGATCCAAAGAGCCCGGATCTCATCCAGTCGGTGCGCGGCGTCGGTTATGTTTTCACGGGCCGGCCGGGGCGAACACCGAGATAATTGATCCTCGTCAATGTCCGGCCGCCTGCTCGGGCTATGAGTTGAGCCATTATGGCTGCAACAATGACGATCTGGATTCTTTTCGCGGTGATGACGACCGCAGCGACTGCCGTCCTGCTTCATCCGCTTTCGACGAGCACCCGGAAGGCAGCGGTTGCCAAGGAAGATGCCGACAAGGTCTATCGCGACCAGCTTTTCGAACTCAACGAGGATATCGCCGCCGGGCGGATCTCGCCGGACGAATACGAACTGGCCAGGGCGGAAACGGCGCGGCGCCTGTTCAAGGCGGCGGACAAGCGCCGGCCGGCGCAAACCGTGCAGCGCCCCGGCAGATGGCTGAAACATGCGATTGCCGCGTTCCTGCCCTTGCTCGCTATCGCCCTTTACGTCTCGCTCGGTTCCCCCGAGCTTCCCTCGCGCCCGTTGGCGGCGAGGCTGGCGGAGCCGGGTCAGGATCTTCCAATCCTCGTCAAGAAGATGGAGGATCACCTGGCGGCCCGTCCCGCTGACGGGCGGGGGTGGGAGGTTATCGCTCCGGTCTACCTCAAGATGGGCAGGTTCGATGACGCGGCGAAGGCCTATCGAACCGCGCTTCGTCTAAACGGAGCCAGTGTCTCCCGCCTCGAGGGGCTGTCGGAAGCGCTCATGGCTACCTCAAACGGTGCGGTGACGAGCGAAGCGCTTGATGAACTCAAGCAGATCCTCGCCCTCGAACCCGACAACCCGCGCGCCCGCTTTTACATTGCCTTGAGCCTGGAGCAGGCGGGACAGGCGGAGGCGGCACGCGGCGCCTTCGAGGCGCTGGCGAAGCAGTCGCCGGCCGACGCGCCCTGGCTGGCGCTGGTCAACGAACATATCGCCCGGAACGGCGGCACGGCGTCTGCGCCTGTCGCCCCGCCGGCCGCCGGCTCCGCCGCGCCGGATGGCCCGACGGCCGAGGACGTGGCGGCGGCCGGGACGATGAGCAGCGGCGAGCGCCAGCAGATGATCCGCGGCATGGTGGAAAGCCTCGACGCCAGACTGAGCGCCGATCCCGACAATTTCGAGGGCTGGAAGCGCCTTCTCCGCTCTTACGCCGTATTGAACGACAAGGATCGCGCAGCAGGCGCGCTGAAGCGCGGCCTGGCCGCCTTCCCGGCCTCCGGGAACGAGGGCCGGCAATTGCTGGCGCTCGCCAGGGAACTCGGCATCGCCACGGAGGGGTTGACGGAATGACGCGCAAGCAGAAACGCCTGGCGGTGATTGCCGGCGGCATGGGCTTCATCGCCGCCGCCGTGCTGCTCGTGCTGTTCGCCTTCAGCCAGTCGGTCGCCTATTTCTACATGCCGGGCGATCTCGCCGGCAACCCGGTCGCACCCGGCACCCGCATCCGCCTCGGCGGGCTGGTGGGCGCCGGCAGCGTGCTGCGCGGCGAGGGC
>NZ_JBHSOR010000046.1:528-1428 GCF_042656325.1 Rhizobium sp. GCM10022189 | reverse complement strand
CGTGACCGATCCGAGCGGTGAGATCGTCAACGTGCGCTACCAGGGCATCCTGCCCGACCTGTTCCGCGAGGGGCAGGGGGTGGTGACGGAAGGATCGTTCGAGGCCGGCAGCAATATCTTTACCGCCGATACCGTGCTGGCCAAGCATGACGAGACCTATATGCCCAAGGAAGTGGCCGACAAGCTGAAGGCCGAGGGCCTGTGGGAAGAGGGCAAGGGCGCCGCCCCGCAGGGCAAGGACGCCAAGGGCCAGGGGGCGAAGGGCCAGGAAGCGAAGGGTCAGCAAGCCGGCGGCCAGGAAGCGAAGGCGACGCCATGATTATCGAGATCGGCCATTACGCGCTGGTTCTGGCGCTTGCCACGGCAATCGTGCTGTCGCTGGTGCCGGCCATCGGCGCGCGCCGCGGCGATGTTGCGATGATGGACGTGGCCCCGCTCGGCTCCGTCCTGCTCTTTGCCCTCGTCGCCTTCTCCTTCGGCGTCTTGACCTATGCCCATGTCGTCTCCGACTTCTCGGTGAAGAACGTCTGGGAGAACTCGCATTCGCTGGTGCCGCTGATCTACAAATATTCCGGCGTCTGGGGCAATCACGAGGGCTCGATGATGCTCTGGCTCTTGATCCTGGCGCTGTTCAGCGCGCTGGTCGCGCTCTTCGGCCGCAACCTGCCCGATACGCTGAAGGCCAATGTTCTGTCCGTCCAGGCCTGGATCTCGGTCGCCTTCATCCTTTTCATCCTGCTGACCTCCAATCCGTTCCTGCGCCTCGATCCGGCGCCTGCCGAGGGCCGGGACCTGAACCCGGTGCTGCAGGATGTCGGCCTCGCCATCCATCCGCCGCTGCTCTATCTCGGTTATGTCGGCTTTTCGGTCTGTTTCTCCTTCGCCGTCGCCGCCCTTCTC
>NZ_JBHSOR010000046.1:0-388 GCF_042656325.1 Rhizobium sp. GCM10022189 | reverse complement strand
GACCTTTCTGACGCTCGGCATCGCCATGGGCTCCTACTGGGCCTATTACGAACTCGGCTGGGGCGGCTGGTGGTTCTGGGACCCGGTGGAGAACGCCTCCTTCATGCCCTGGCTTGCCGGCACAGCGCTTCTGCATTCGGCGCTCGTCATGGAAAAGCGCGAGGCGCTGAAGATCTGGACGGTGCTGCTTGCCATCCTCACCTTCTCGCTGTCGCTGATGGGCACGTTCCTGGTGCGCTCGGGCGTGCTCACCTCGGTGCACGCCTTTGCCAGCGACCCGAGCCGCGGCGTCTTCATCCTCTGCATCCTGCTGGTCTTCATCGGCGGGGCGCTGTCGCTCTTTGCCCTGCGCGCCCCGTTGCTCTCGGCCGGCGGCCTGTTTGCGCCG
>NZ_JBHSOR010000045.1:0-962 GCF_042656325.1 Rhizobium sp. GCM10022189 | reverse complement strand
ATCGTGTTGGCAAGGTCGTTGCCCGTTCCGGTGAAGGCCACCGTGCCCGTATAGGTCAGGTTCTCGACATTGTCGGCAAGCGTATAGGTCGCCGACCCAGCCTTCACCGTATCGATCCCCGCATCGGCACTTTCGGTGACGAGGTCACCGGCATTGTCAACGATATAGGTGTCGTTGCCCGCCCCACCAATCAGCGTGTCGGCGCCGGCGCCGCCGTTCAGCGTGTCGTTGCCGGCGCCGCCGGCGATCACGTTCGCCGCAGCGTTGCCGGTGCCCGTGAAGGCAGCCGAACCGGTGTAGGTCAGGTTCTCGATATTGGCGAGCGCAGCGATCGAATAGGTCGCAAGCGACGTGCGGATCTCGTCCGTACCCGCACCCACTGCCTCCGTGACCACGTCGCCCGCGGCATCCACGACATAGGTATCGTTGCCGATGCCGCCGGCCAGCGTGTCGTTACCCGCTCCGCCGTCCAGCGTGTCGTTGCCGGCAGCCCCGGTCAGCTTGTCGGCCGCCGCACCGCCCTTGATGATATTGTCCAGTTCATTGCCGGTACCGGCAAAGGCCGCTGACCCGGTGTAGGTCAGGTTCTCCACATTGGCGCCCAGTGTATAGGCCGCCAGACCCGTCTTTACGGTATCGGTACCCTCGCCGGCATTCTCGACGACGATATCGCCGGTGCCGATGACATAGGTGTCGTCACCTGCCGCACCCTTCAGCGTGTCGATCCCGGCCCCGCCGGTCAGGATATTGTTCAGCGCATTGCCGATGCCGGTAAAAGCCGTCGTGCCGGAGACGGTCAGGTTCTCGACATTGCTGCCGAGCGTGTAGCTCCCGAAATAGACCGACTGCACGTACACCGTATCGCTGCCTTCGTCGGCAGCCTCGACGACCGTATCCCCGCCATTGTCAACCCAATAGGTGTCATTGCCGATACCGCCGGAAAGCGTGTCGGCACCCATGCC
>NZ_JBHSOR010000044.1:0-1010 GCF_042656325.1 Rhizobium sp. GCM10022189 | reverse complement strand
CCTCACCGTATCGATTCCTCCGCCGGCACTTTCGGTAACGACGTCGCCGGCGACATCCACGATATAGGTATCGTCACCCGCTCCGCCGATCAGCGTATCGGCGCCGGCGCCGCCATTCAGCGTGTCGTTGCCGGCGCCGCCGGTGATCACGTTCGCCACAGCGTTGCCGGTGCCCGTGAAGGCAGCCGAACCGATGTAGGTCAGGTTCTCGACATTGGCGAGGGCAGCGATCGAATAGGTCGCAAGTGACGTGCGGATCTCGTCCATACCCGCACCCACTGCCTCCGTGACCACGTCGCCGGCGGCATCCACGACATAGGTATCGTTGCCGATGCCGCCGATCAGCGTGTCGGCTCCGGCCCCACCGTCCAGCGTATCGTTGCCGACACCGCCGGTGATCGTGTTGGAAAGAGCATTGCCCGTCCCGGTGAAACCACCCGACCCTGTGAAGGTCAGGTTCTCGACATTGGCGATGTTGGTCAGCGCATAGGCAGAAAGCGCCGTTTTGACGAGATCCGTGCCTCCGTTGGCGGCTTCGGTCACGACATCGGCCAGATCGTCGATAACATAGGTGTCGTTGCCGGCACCGCCGATCAGCGCATCCGCTCCCGCCTTGCCGTCCAGCGTGTCGGCACCCGCCGCACCCCTGATCGTGTTGGCAAGGCCGTTGCCCGTTCCGGTGAAGGCCACCGTGCCCGTATAGGTCAGGTTCTCGACATCGCTGCCGAGCGTGTAGGCCGCAAGCGCGGTCTTGACCGTATCGGTGCCTGCACTTGCAGCTTCAGTGACCACATCGCCCACAATATCCACGATATAGGTATCGTCACCCGCTCCACCGATCAGCGTGTCGGCGCCGGCGCCGCCGTTCAGCGTGTCATTGCCGTCGCCGCCGGTGATCACGTTCGCCACAGCGTTGCCGGTACCCGTGAAGGCAGCCGAACCGGTGTAGGTCAGGTTCTCGATATTGGCGAGCGCAGCGATCGAATAGGTCGCAAGCGACGTCCGGATCT
>NZ_JBHSOR010000043.1:0-715 GCF_042656325.1 Rhizobium sp. GCM10022189 | reverse complement strand
TGCAGCCGAAGCAGCGCTCGATGCGGTTGCGGTTTATGTAGATCGCTTCATCATGGTCGATGATGATCTTTCGCGTTCGATTTGACGGGATGACCGCTTCGGCTCCCATGGTCGCGATGATCGCGCGCAAGGCGTTGCTGTCATAGGCTTTGTCGGCCAGAACGGCCTCGGCGGCTTGCCCATCCAGAAGTGCAGGTGCCTGTGTGATGTCGCCGACCTGGCCCGCCGTTATGATGAACCGCAGCGGTCGGCCCAACGCATCGGCCAGCATGTGAATCTTGGTGGTCAGTCCACCTCGGGAACGCCCCAGCGCCTGATCCTTGGCCCCCCTTTTCCGGAGGCCGCCTGCTGATGGGCACGAACGATCGTGCTGTCGATCATCAGGTATTGGTTGTTGCGATCGGCCGTCAGCGTCTCGAAGACACGCTCCCAGACACCGGCATGGCACCAGCGACTGAAGCGCTTGTGCACCGTCTTCCACTTGCCATAGCGCTCGGGCAAGTCACGCCAGTGCGCGCCTGAGCGCAACACCCAGAGGCAACCATTGATAAAAATACGGTTGTCCGCACCGGTTCGACCGGGATCACCAACCTTACCCGGAAGCAACGAGGCGATCTTCTCCCACTGTCCGTCGCTCAGTTCATACCGCTTCGCCGCCATCCACAGGTCTCCGTGATCATCACGGCAGCCTATGAATCACTCAGCAACTGATTTG
>NZ_JBHSOR010000042.1:674-7817 GCF_042656325.1 Rhizobium sp. GCM10022189 | reverse complement strand
GATGAGGCGGTTGGGGACGGCGGCGGCCAGTTCGGGATCGCCGGCGGTAAAGCCGATCTCAACGACGTCGCTCTGGCCGTCGCGCCACACGCTGAGTGCCTTGTAATAGGCCTGGACGACCGGCTCTATCGTATCTCCGGCCGGCTGCGACGGCCTGTCGGTGCTGACGAGGCCCCGCAGCGTTGCCCTGATCCTGTCGACGACGGAGGCCTGGCGCAGGGCCGGGTTGAACTCCGGCCGCTCGTCGAGCCGCAGGTCGCGGATGACCCGTTCCGCCACGTTTCTGGACAGAAGCCGTTCGGTCTCGGATGTGACGTTGAGCGGCGCATCGCCGCCGGCATCGCCTGTGCTGAGCGCAGTCGCCAGGGGCTTGTGGATCATCAGCCGGGACTCGGCATGGTAAGCCGGCTTCAAGCCCGATATCAGCACGATGGAGGCCGCCATCACAACCGCCATCACAGCCACGATCATCCCCATCCGCCGGCGCAGCAACCGCAAGCCCGACGTCAGGCCCCTTGCTTCGGTTGGAAACCGGATCGCAAACATCAGCACGGCAGCAGAAAACAGGACGAAGAGAAGACTGTTCTGCGTGAGGATGATCGTTTCCGTGAGGTTCATCACCAGGAACATGATGACCAGCACGTTCAACCACAGCCAGCCTTCCTCGGGGGCGTCACACAGCAGCGTTGCGCCCTGCCGCACCGCACGGACAATCGTCCAGACCAGGGGTACGAAGCCCAGGAGGCCGAGGCTCAGCAACGTATCGCGAAATCCGTTATGGGCGTGCGGCGCCGGCCATCCGGCCGCAGCCCGGACGCGCCAGCCGTCGGGCGTGGAGTCCGCCCAGAAGGCCTGATAGCCGTAGCCGAACAACAGCCGTCTGCCGATCGCGTGATCCACCTCCCGCCAGAGCGGGACACGGCCGGTCAGCGTCGCGTCCTTGCCGATCGCTTCGAGCAGGGGAACGAGCAGTTCGCTGAGGCCTACAAGGACCAGCGCAACCAGTTGCAGGCAGACCAGTACGAGGGTTGCCCTGCCAAGGTCACGGGTCTTCGACAGGGCAAGGAAGAAGACCGTCGCCACCGCGGCACTCGCGAGCGAGGTCATGGCGGTCATCGACTGGGACGCGACGAGGCAGACGAGGCTGGCGCAAAGCAGCGGTATGCTGACGATTCTCCGCCCCGCCCGTCGATCCGTCGCCATTATGGCGCATGCAAAGGTCGCGATTGCGGCGTTCCAGCCGAGTGCGTTCTTGTTGTCGAAGACCCCTCTGAGCGAGCTTTCGCCCATGGTGAAGGCACGACCGGGCCATGCCACAGCCATCAGCAGACTGAACACCATGCCGGTGCCGAGCACCGCCACCGTCAGCAACAGCAATTGTCGCGGCGTGAACAGGATGGCGAGAAGATATGCGAGCGACACGGAAAGAATGAGCGCAATACCGCGCTGCAGGGTGAGGGCAGGGCTGGACGACCACAGCACCGAGACGAGCGGCAAAAGGAGGAGCACGGCGAACGGCAAGCTGCGGCGGACGGCAATCAGCAGCTCTGTCTGATTTCGCGCCAGAAGCCCAAGGGAGATCAGATAGATCGGCATGCCAAGCAGGCGAAGTTTCGCCATCTCGCTGGCATCCAGGTAGCCATCGCGATCGATGAGGGGGAAGACGCAACCGCTCAGGAGCAGCAACGCGACAATGACGCCGACGCATTCCATCGAGCGCCAAGGCATGATGACTTTGTGACTGTAGACTGCCGGGTAGCAAGCCTTGTCCAACATATCATTCAGCCGGATACTGGCTGCTCAACTGGCCTTCCGGCGCTCTTGCGCCTGCTCCCGCTGAACCTGCAGCGATACCGACCCGCCGCCGTGCGCCGGTTTTGCCCGGTGCGTCACGCCGTGCCTGATCGGCAGCTGTGCCATTGGCCGCTCCCACCGCGGCCCGGCCGGTGAGATGCTCCACCAGGTACAAAGGCCGTTGCCGGACCTCGATCGCGATACGGCCGACATATTCTCCGAGAAGCCCGACGGAGATCATGTTGAAGGCGCCGAACACGAGGATGACGACCATTATCGACGCGTAACCGGGCGCATCGACGCCGAATATCAGCGTTCGTCCGATGATGATGGCTGCGTAGAGTTGCGCCAGAAAGACGACGACAAGGCCGACATAGGTCCAGATCCGCAGCGGCATCGTCGTCGATCCGGTGATCCCGTCCAGCGCGAAGTTCCACAGCCGCCAATATACCCATTTCGACGTGCCTGCGGTGCGCTTCGGCCGGTCGTATTCGACCGTCGCCTGCGTGAAGCCGACCCAGGAGAAAAGGCCTTTCATGAAGCGGATACGCTCCGGCATGCCGTTCAAAACATCGACGACGCTGCGATCCAGCAGCCGGAAGTCGCCGACATTGTCCTGAATCGGATAGTCGGCCATCCTGTTATAGAGGCCGTAGAAGGCGTTGGCGCTCCAGCGCTTGAGCCAGGTGTCGCTGCTGCGTCTCTTGCGGCGCGCGTTGACCACCTTCGCGCCGCGCATCCAGGCGCTCACCATGTCCGGAACGATGTCCGGCGGATCCTGCAGGTCCACGTCCATCGGTATGATTGCGTCGCCACGAGCGTGAGCAAGACCGGCAGCCAGCGCCGCATCCTTGCCGAAGTTTCGGGACAGGCAGATCAGTCCGATATCCGATCGCTGTGCGGCCAGGCCTTCGATGATGTCGACGGTGCGATCCCGGCTGCCGTCGTCGACGAACAGAATCTCCACCTGCCCGCCCGGTCCGAGAGCGCTGCGGATCGCGTTGGTCTGCGCATCCACGGCCTGGAGAAAGAGCACGATCGTCTCCTCCTCGTTGAACACCGGAACGACGATGCTCAGCGCAAGGCCTTCCGCATCGGACATGCTGCGGGGCGAAAGGTCAGTCGTGGCAACCGGCCATGTGCGAGGGAACTCCGTGCTGCGCGGCAACATGTCAAACCCCCGGTGCGATGAAATGGATTGGACCATCGGATCGAGGCCGACAAAGGTTTCGTCCAAGGTGGCGAGACCGCCGCCCGTAGGTCTTTTGGGGAAACCGCTCGATCCGATCACTCTTTACAACAGTCTTACTCTTGACCATCCCCGGCTCCATCCAGCCTGCCGAACCGGCAGGCTCCAAGGCTCATCGAATTTTCCTCGACATCCCTGTCTGCGATGACACGCAAGCCTCTGTAGAAATGAACTTTATTCTTTATGCTGGCAGGTCGAAAGCGAGCCATAAGACGTACGCGTACCACTTTGTGCTGATTGTTGCTCGAGAGGAGAAGGCGTTAGTCTTGGTGCCGGCCTAAGCCGGGATGGATGTATTGCCGGCAAGGCACTGGGTACGGATTTAGGACTTGTGGGCGTATGGGCATATCTGACCTCAATCCGGTGCTGGGCACGGAGATCGCGGGGCCACCGAACCCGGTCAAGGAATCAGGATCGCTTTTGCGGAAGTCGCGCCCTCTCTCGGGGCATCTCGCGCTGTGGTTTGCCATGGTCGCGGCGCTTGCGGCCCTCTGTACGGCCATCAGCGGCCAGAGCTACTGGATAGATGAGGCCAACACCGCGTGGCGCGCGGCAGAACCGCATTTCGGGGCGCTTCTGGCCCGCATGGTCGCGGAGACGGGCTCTGATGCGCAGATGCCGTTTTTCCTCGTGGCGATCTGGGCCTGGGAGAAGGTCGCCGGCGATGGCGAGGTCGCGTTGAGGGTCATGAACCTGCTTTGGCTCGTGCCGGGCCTCTACATCTTCGCCAATGGCCGGGTTGATCGTCTTCTGGTGGCCGGGGTGAGCGCCTTCCTGTGGTACTATATCGATGAGGCGCGGCCCTATGGCATGCAGATCGGGGCGAGCCTGATGGTCTTCGGCCTGCTCGAACGTGCGGTCGTTGCAGCGAGCGATCGCAGCGCGGGCGGTCCCTTCCTTCGCCCTTACCAAGTCTGGCTTCTTGCGTTTGCGCTTATCGCCCTTTCCGGTAGCAGCTTGCTCGGTGCCATATGGGCCGCCGCCGCGGTCGCCGCAGCCGCCTGCGCCGTTCCCTGGAGCGCTCGCCGGCTCGCCGCAAGCCACATCGTCGGGCCTTCGATCCTGCTCGTGGCCGTTCTGGCGCCGCTCGGGCTTTACTATCTCTGCACGGTGATTGCAGGGGCAGGCGGCACGAAGGTTGCGGTCACCGATACGCGGACGCTGATATTTTCGGCCTACGAACTGTTGGGTTTTGCTGGTCTCGGTCCGGGCCGCACGGATCTGCGGGCCGGGGAGGGGGCGGTTGTCTCTTCCTACATTATCGTACTGGCGTGCTACGCCGTGCTGGTTGCGACTGTGACACTGGCCGGCGTCATTCAGGCCGTGCGCAATATTCCGCCTCGCGCATTGGCGGCCTGCGCGATCGCGATCGCGGCTGCGGCCGCACTGATCCTGATTGCCGGATATATTCTCCACTGGCGCGTCGTCGGTCGTCACCTTGCGCCTGCAATCGCGGTCGTCCTGGCGTTGCAGGCAGCAGGCGTGACGCTGCTCTGGCGCCAGCCTGTGGGCAAACTCGTGGTGATCGCCTTTCTGGCGATGGCACTGGCCTCCGGCGCAAGCATCAGGTTTGCGCCTCGCCACGCGAAGGACGATTACCGCTCCGCGGCCATTGTCGCCCGCTCAGCCCTGACGAGGGGTGACCGGGTCTGGTGGAGCGCCGATGCACTTGGCGCCCTTGTCTACCATGTGCCGCTGGGTCAGGCGTGTGGCAGCGCTCTCTACGTGTCGGAGCCGCGTCCAGGCTTTGCTTCAGCACTCGAAGCCCCGACCGTGGTGATTACCAGCAAGCCCGATATCTACGATCCGCAGGGCCTGCTGGCAGAGTTCCTGTCCGAGCAGCACTTTCAGATCGCCGAAACCTTTCAGGCTTTCCAGATCTGGCGACGCACGCCATCGACCGGCCCTTTGCCTTGCGGCTGAGCGCGCGTCGGCGCCATTGGGCTGGCGACGATCCAGTACAGCTGGTGGATGCGTTCGGCGGCGGCATTCATCGTAACAGCGAGCCGGAAACATCCTTGGCATCGGGTGGCGTCCCCGCGCTGGAATCGGCCTCATCGGCTCCGATATCGACCTTGCCGTTCACACGGTCCTGCCCGTCCATGTCGCTAGATCCGAGGCCAAAAGCGGACGTTCCGGCATTGATGGCCGGCGAACCCGGCTTCAGGTGAAAATCTCCGGTGGTCGGATCTGCAAGCTGCGGATCGAACCCGAGCAGGTTTCCGTTTGCTGCGTCGGGCATGAGGCCGTCCGAAAGCACCGATGCCTCGCGCGGAGTGCCGTTGAAGGTGATGTTGTTATACCACTTCACATCCTTGTTGACGTAGCCGTTGGTGCTGACGTCGTTGATGGCACGATTCCTGGAATCGGTCGCCGGATCCGCCACCGCGATATTGTTCACCCAGGTATTGTGGCTGCCCATGGCGTTGCTCAGTTCGCCGCGCCAGCTTCCCTTGTTGGCATTGTCGTGGTTGTTGTGCCAGACGGTATTGTTGCGCACCGTGACGAAGTCGCTCAGGAAGACGTGGATACCCTTGCCGCCATTGCCGTAGGAGAGGTTGCCCTCGATCAGCGTGCCATAACGGTATTTGGTATCCTGAAAGCCGTCGATGATGATGCCATTGCCATCCGTGTGCTCCCAGTCGATGGCGGGTCCCTGCACGTTGTCGTAGCTTGTGTTGTTCCTGATGACGTTGCGGAATTCGGCATTACCTGCGGCGAGATCCATGTTCTGCCAGAGCGAGATGCCGCTGCACTGATAACCGTTCGTCGCGGCATTGCCATAGACCCGGTTGCCCTCGATCGTCAGCCAATCCGATTTGGCGCTGGAAATGCCCGAGCCGCCGCTGTCATGGGCGATATTGTCCTTGATCGTGACATGGTGCGACCCTTCGATGTCGATCGCATGTCCCTGGCCGCCGACGACGTCGAAGCCCTCGATCTTCACGTAGTTCGCGCGCACGCTCAACGTACTGTAGGTGTCCGAAGACGGCGGCCTCAGCAAGGCGTCGCCTGGCAATTCGGATCGGATGGTGACGTAATTGTCGGCCGTGCCATCCCTCGTTACCACGATCTGCTCATGGTAGGTTCCAGAGTTGACCACCACCTGGTCGCCGGGCCTGAGCTGCGCCTGCATGGCGCGGCCGATCGTCTTCCATGGAGCTGAAAGGCTGCCTTTGGCGATGTCGCTTCCGTCAGCGGCAACGTAATAGTCGGTCATCACCCTTCTCCTGTCCCTGCAGTTTGCTGATCCCTCGGGGTACCGGCTGTGATGATTGATGTCTCTCACCGGCCCAGGGCGACGGTGGATCGATCAAGAATATGAAATCATTCGATGTTCAGGTTCACGCTTTGAAATCGTGATATTTCATCAGCGACCTTGCGTACAACTCGGAGTCACGGAAGTTGTATTTGGCGTGTCGCTTGGGTCTGACATTGTTGATGGCGACGACGATGTCGGCGTTGCGGGCGCTCCTGAGCTGCTGCAGGCAGAATTCGGCAGCACGGCGACTGGTCTTTGCCCATTGCACGACCATCAGCGTGCGCTCCGTCAGCGCCGTCAGATGCATGGTGTCGGCCGAGGCGAGCACCGGCGCGCTGTCGAAGATGACGACCTGGCCTCGGGCGCGGGCCATCTCGATGATCTCGGCCACGTCGGTCAGCCGCACGCGCCGCTGCAGGCGGGGACTGCCGGCCGGGATGAAGTCGATCCCGCTCGGATGATGGTGGACGACGTCCTCAAGGGCGGCCTGTCCGCTCAGGAATTCGTTCAGCCCCTGTTTCAGGCCGGACCTGAACAGCGTGTCGAGATGGCCGCGCCGGATGTCGCTGTCGACGAGCAGCACCGGCGTTCCGTTGGCGGCCAGTTCGATGGCCAGCGATCCGGCCACCAGCGACTTGCCTTCGCCGCTATGGGCCGAGGTCACGGCGATGGAGTGCGGCAGCTTGCCGCCATTGGCCTGTTTGAGCGAGATCATCACGGTGCGGATGGCTTCGTCGAACATGCCGATCTGCGTCTGGCCGAACAGCCTGGAGGGATCCCTGCGCTCCTTGCGCCGCAGATGCGGGACGAAGCCGGCCGGCACGATGCGGCCCATCGC
>NZ_JBHSOR010000042.1:0-664 GCF_042656325.1 Rhizobium sp. GCM10022189 | reverse complement strand
GATCTGGTCGAAGCTGCGCACCGTCCGGTCCATCATCTCGACCACGAAGGCGGCCGTCACCGCAACGGAGACCGAAGCGAAGAAGGCGCCGATCAGATAGAACAGCCGGCTGCGCCCCTGCGGCACAAGCGGCACGGCCGCCGGTGACAGGACCTCCAGTTCGGCGCCCGGCAGCATGGCCTGCCCGGCCAGGCCGCGGCGCTGTTCCTCGAGCTTGTCGAGGGCGGCCTGCTCCTTGTCGGCAATGCGCTGCAGCCGCACCAGCTCGGTCTGCGCCAATGCGGAACGGGAGCGCTGTTCGTAGGCGGCCGTCAGTGCGGAGCGGACCGTCCGGTCCTCGTCGTCAAGGGCGGCCAGCCTGGCGCGCAGGGACTGCAGGTAGCGCTCGATCGCGGCACCGAGATCGGCGCGGGATTTGTCGATCCGGGCTCGCAGGTCGACCACGGCGGGGGCATCGTTGCCATAGATGTCGAGAAGACGGGCAAGGTCCTGCTGCTGGGCGCGAAGGTCGGCCTGCATTACGCCGATGCTGTCGGGAATGGATTTGTTCTGCGCGGCCAGGGAAGGGTCGCGGGCGGCTTCCAGCGCGGCAATCGTATCCGTGATGTCGGTGCGGTCTTGCGCGATCTTCGTCTGCCGGTCGCTCAGTGCGACGATCGCCTTG
>NZ_JBHSOR010000041.1:0-841 GCF_042656325.1 Rhizobium sp. GCM10022189 | reverse complement strand
ACCGGCGGTGCTGCGGCCGACCGGCTGTCGGGTGGCGACGGCAACGACACGCTGAACGGCGGAGCCGGTGCCGATACGCTGATCGGCGGAGCGGGTGACGATACCTATATCGTGGATGTCGCCGGCGACGTCGTTACCGAAAGTGCCGATGCAGGCACCGACACTGTCAAGACCGCGCTTGCGGCCTACACGCTCGGGGCCGATGTCGAGAACCTGACCTATACGGGCACGGTGGCCTTCACCGGAACGGGCAACGACCTTGCCAACACGATCAGGGGTGCTGCAGGCGCCGACACGCTGGACGGCAAGGCGGGAGCCGATACGCTGATCGGCGGTGCCGGCAACGACACCTATGTTGTCGACGATCTTGCCGATGTCGTGACCGAAGCCGCCAACGAAGGCACGGATCTGATCAAGACGGCGCTTTCTGCCTATGCGCTGACCAACATCGCCAATGTCGAGAACCTGACCTTCACCGGCAGCGGCGATTTTGCCGGGACCGGCAATGCCCTTTCCAACACGATCACCGGCGGTGCCGGCAACGACACGCTGGACGGTGGCGCGGGTAACGACACGCTGGTTGGCGGAGTTGGCGCGGACAGGCTGGACGGCGGAGCGGGTAACGATACGCTGGTCGGCGGTGCCGGCAACGATACCTATGTCGTGGATGCCGCCGGCGACGTGGTCACGGAGGCAGCAGGTGCGGGTACGGACGAGATCCGGACGTCGCTTGCGACCTATTCGATCGCTGCGCTCGCCAATATCGAGAACCTGACCTACACCGGTTCGGCTGCCTTCACGGGTACCGGCAACGCTGTGGCGAACGTGATCACCGGCGGCG
>NZ_JBHSOR010000040.1:101437-101975 GCF_042656325.1 Rhizobium sp. GCM10022189 | reverse complement strand
CAAGGCGATCGTCGCACTGAGCGACCGGCAGACGAAGATCGCGCAAGACCGCACCGACATCACGGATACGATTGCCGCGCTGGAAGCCGCCCGCGACCCTTCCCTGGCCGCGCAGAACAAATCCATCCCCGACAGCATCGGCGTGATGCAGGCCGACCTTCGCGCCCAGCAGCAGGACCTTGCCCGTCTTCTCGACATCTATGGCAACGATGCCCCCGCCGTGGTCGACCTGCGAGCCCGGATCGACACGTCCCGCGCCGATCTCGGCGCCGCGATCGAGCGCTACCTGCAGTCCCTGCGCGCCAGGCTGACCGCCCTTGACGACGAGGACCGGACGGTCCGCTCCGCACTGACGGCCGCCTACGAACAGCGCTCCCGTTCGGCACTGGCGCAGACCGAGCTGGTGCGGCTGCAGCGCATTGCCGACAAGGAGCAGGCCGCCCTCGACAAGCTCGAGGAACAGCGCCGCGGCCTGGCCGGGCAGGCCATGCTGCCGGGCGCCGAACTGGAGGTCCTGTCACCGGCGGCCGTGCCGCTC
>NZ_JBHSOR010000040.1:0-101427 GCF_042656325.1 Rhizobium sp. GCM10022189 | reverse complement strand
CCGCAGGGGCGCAGCCGGCTGTTCTATCTGATCGGCGCCTTCTTCGCTTCGGTCTCCGTTGCGGTGACGGCCGCCTTCGTGGTCGAGATGATGGACCGGACGGTGCGCAGCTTCGACCAGATCTCCACGATGGGCCGCATCGTGCCGGCCGGCTTCGTCCCGCATCTGCGGCGCAAGGAGCGCAGGGATCCCTCCAGGCTGTTCGGCCAGACGCAGATCGGCATGTTCGACGAAGCCATCCGCACCGTGATGATCTCGCTCAAACAGGCCAATGGCGGCAAGCTGCCGCACTCCATCGCCGTGACCTCGGCCCATAGCGGCGAAGGCAAGTCGCTGGTGGCCGGATCGCTGGCCATCGAACTGGCCGCCAACGGTACGCCGGTGCTGCTCGTCGACAGCGACATCCGGCGCGGCCATCTCGACACGCTGTTCAGGTCCGGCCTGAAACAGGGGCTGAACGAGTTCCTGAGCGGACAGGCCGCCCTTGAGGACGTCGTCCACCATCATCCGAGCGGGATCGACTTCATCCCGGCCGGCAGTCCCCGCCTGCAGCGGCGCGTGCGGCTGACCGACGTGGCCGAGATCATCGAGATGGCCCGCGCCCGAGGCCAGGTCGTCATCTTCGACAGCGCGCCGGTGCTCGCCTCGGCCGACACCATGCATCTGACGGCGCTGACAGAGCGCACGCTGATGGTCGTGCAATGGGCAAAGACCAGCCGCCGCGCTGCCGAATTCTGCCTGCAGCAGCTCAGGAGCGCCCGCAACGCCGACATCGTCGTCGCCATCAACAATGTCAGACCCAAGCGACACGCCAAATACAACTTCCGTGACTCCGAGTTGTACGCAAGGTCGCTGATGGCCTATCAGAATTTCGAGGTATCGCCGATCGCGGCATGGTTCACCCTGCGCTGGCTGCACCCGTATCTGGGGATGCAAAAATGACCGCCAGGCGACTCGATCACCCGCATCACAGACAGGGCCGGAACCGCACGTTCAGGCGGCCAACGCTCCGCCGATGGCACTCGACGAGGCATTGCGCCTGTTCGGCGCACGACAGCATCCGCTTCTCAGAAACAGCGTTAGTATTCGAGTTGGAGAACGATCATGGATACCGGCATGAGACATAACAGGAAAGTTGCACTGATTACCGGGGTAACAGGTCAGGACGGTGCCTATCTGGCCGAATTGCTCCTGGATAAGGGCTATATTGTCCACGGCATCAAACGGCGGTCGTCGTCCTTCAATACCAATCGCATCGAACATCTCTACGAGGATCCGCATGTCGAGAATCCGCGCTTCATCCTGCACTACGGGGACATGACCGACGCGACAAACCTCATCCGGGTCGTCCAGGAAACGCAGCCCGACGAGATCTACAATCTTGCCGCACAAAGCCACGTTCAGGTGTCCTTCGAGACGCCGGAATATACGGCCAACGCGGACGGAACCGGCACGCTGCGGCTGCTTGAAGCCATTCGCCTTCTCGGCTTGACCAGGAAAACCCGTTTCTATCAGGCATCGACCTCGGAACTCTACGGCAAGGTCCAGGCAGTGCCGCAGAACGAGACGACGCCATTCTACCCGCGATCGCCCTATGCCGCCGCCAAGCTCTATGCCTACTGGATCGTGGTCAACTATCGCGAGGCCTATGGCATGCATGCATCGAACGGCATCCTGTTCAACCATGAAAGCCCGATCCGCGGCGAAACCTTCGTGACGCGCAAGATAACCCGCGCGGCGGCGGCCATCCACCTCGGCCTCCAGGACCGGCTCTATCTCGGCAATCTGGATGCCAAGCGCGACTGGGGACATGCGCGCGAATATGTCCGCGGCATGTGGCTGATGCTGCAGCAGGACGAACCGGAGGACTATGTTCTCGCAACCGGCGAGACCCACACCGTCCGCTCCTTTGTCGAGAAGGCTTTTGCCAGGGTAGGCATGCCGATCGACTGGCGTGGCGAAGGTATCGAGGAAAAGGGCTACGACACCATATCCGGCCGCTGTGTAGTGGAGATCGATCCGGCGTACTTCCGGCCCACGGAAGTCGATCTCCTGCTCGGCGATCCCACCAAGGCGCGCACGAAACTCGGCTGGAAACACGAGATCAGCCTCGATCAACTGGTTTCGGAAATGGTTCGCGAGGACCTGAAAGTCATGGCCCGCAACGTTCCGGCGGTCGGCGCGAACAAGGGCCTTGTCCATGCCTGAGGTGATCTACAGCCTTGCCGGAAAGAGGATCTATGTCGCGGGCCATCGCGGCATGGTGGGTTCTGCGATCGTGCGGCGCCTCGCGACCGAGGGCTGCGAAATCCTGACTGCCACGCGCGCCGAGCTCGATCTCAGACGACAGGATCAGGTGGAGGCATGGATGGAGAAGAATCGTCCCGATGCCGTTTTCCTGGCGGCGGCCAAAGTCGGCGGTATTCTCGCCAATGATACCTATCCGGCCGACTTCCTCTACGACAACCTGATCCTTGAGGCGAACGTCATCCACGCCGCTTACGAAGTCGGCGTCGAAAAGCTGATGTTTCTGGGTTCGTCCTGCATCTACCCGAAATTCGCGGATCAGCCGATCGTCGAAGATGCCCTTCTGACGGGAGCGCTCGAACCCACGAATGAATGGTACGCAATCGCCAAGATTGCCGGACTGAAGCTATGTGCCGCCTACCGAAGACAGCACGGCAAGGATTTCATCTCGGCCATGCCCACCAACCTTTATGGGCCGGGCGACAATTTCGACCTCGATTCAAGCCATGTCATGCCGGCCCTGATCCGCAAGGCGCACGAGGCCAAGATCAACGGCGAGAAGCAGATCCGCATCTGGGGCACCGGAACGCCGCTGCGCGAGTTCCTGCATGTCGATGATTGCGCTGACGCCTGCATCCATCTCATGAAGACCTATTCGGCCGAAAGTCACGTAAACGTGGGTTCAGGGGAAGACATTACCATCCTCGAACTGGCAGGGCTCGTTGCTGAGGTCGTCGGCTTCGAAGGCGAAATCACGCGGGACCTTGGCAAGGCGGACGGCACACCGCGCAAGCTGATGAGTGCCGACAAGCTGCGCACCCTTGGCTGGTCGCCGAAAATAGGCCTGAAGGAGGGCATAGCCGATGCCTATCGCTCCTTCCTGAAGGGGCACTATCTCGAGCGCCATAACGAGGCCGCTGAGTAGCGGCAGCCGACGTTCAGCCCTGAAGGATATGCTGTCGCACCAGTTCCTTCAGATGCTCCGTATCGCCGGCTTCGATCGCATCGATCATCAGGTGGTGCTCCCGGCTCGACTGCTCCACGCGCGCACGCGTGCGCCACTGGGAAACCGGCGCCGACGACGTCCGCTGGCGAATTTCCGTGATGAGGTCGACCAGTTCCTGATTGCCGCCAAGGATCAGAAGCTGGCGATGGAAGGCAAGATTTGCCTCGTAAAGTTCCAGCATCGTGCCGTTCAGCACCATGAAGTCGAAATGCTGCGCAAGCCCGCGCAGATTGGTGATATCGGCCGGCGACGCGTTCTGAACGATGGTTCCGGCGATCGCCGTTTCCAGGATGATGCGGATCTCGCTGACTTCCCGCGCACGCCGCCCATCCGGCTCGTAGACATGGTAGCCACGGTTCGGCACGTGTTCCACGAGCCGCTTCTGGGCAAGGCGATCAAGCGCCCGGCGCACTTCGGGCCGCGTGCAATTATACCGCCGCTCGAGATCGATCTGCTTCAGCCAGGTCCCCGGCAGAAGCACGCCGGCCAGGATGTCCTGAAGCACGAGGTCCGTCACGTCGCGCCCGCTGGACGTTCCCTGCCCCGAATCCATCACGACATCCGCCATTCGAATTTCCCCTCACTCTCTGCATCGATACCACGGGCTGCGGCATGTCCGTAAGGCAGCCCGAACAGTTTGCCGTGATGAAAATTTATTCGTGCACATGGATTGCGCATAAATTTTTTGTATCCTAAATTGGCGCCAATTTTGGATACTATGCAAAATGAAGCTGTTTTGGAAGCCATGAAAAACTCGGACGCCGTGTGGGACATCGTCGAAGCCAAGCGCGAAGCCTTCTTTGCGCTCAGCGACCGGATATGGGATATGCCGGAGACGAATTATGAGGAGTATCGCTCCTCCGAAGAACATGCCCGCCAGCTGGAAGCGGAAGGGTTCCGTGTCGAACGCGGCGTCGCGGGATTGCCGACCGCTGTGATGGGTGAAGCCGGAGAAGGTGGTCCGGTCATTGCGATCCTCGGAGAATTCGATGCGCTCCCGGGGCTTAGCCAGGAGGCCGGTGTCGCCGAAAAGCGCGAGTTGACGGTAAACGGCAATGGCCACGGATGCGGCCACAACATGCTGGGTGCCGGGTCGATGCTGGCGGCAGCTGCGGTGAAGGATTTTCTCGCCGCAAACGGCATCAAGGGCCGTGTACGCTACTACGGCTGCCCGGCAGAAGAAGGCGGCTCGTCCAAGGGTTTCATGGTCCGCGCAGGCGTCTTCGACGATGTCGACATCGCCATTTCCTGGCACCCGGCCGCCTTTGCCGGCGTCAACAACCCCGTCTCGCTTGCCTGCAACGAGATCAACTTCCATTTCACCGGCCGCTCCTCGCATGCCTCGGCAACGCCGCATCTCGGCCGCAGCGCGCTTGATGCCGTCGAGCTGATGAATGTCGGCGTCAACTATATGCGCGAGCATATGCCCTCGACTGCGCGCATCCACTATGCCGTGACCGATACCGGCGGCTCAGCGCCCAATGTGGTCCAGGCACGCGCGACGGTGCGCTACCTCATCCGGGCGCGGAACCTGCCCGAACTCCTGTCGCTCGTCGCTCGCGTCAAGAAGGTGGCAGAGGGAGCCGCCCTCATGACCGAGACCTCCGTGCGCAGCGAAGTGATAAGCGGCGACGCCAATCTCGTCGGCAATGCTCCGCTTGAAGAGCTGATGTTTGCCAATCTCGAACGCCTTGGCCCGCCCGTCTTCGACGACGACGACCGGGCACGTGCCCGGATGTTCCAGGCGACGATGAGCGCCGAGGATATCGCCTCCTCCTATGCCCGCTTCGGCCTGAAGGCGAAGAAGGACCAGCCGCTCTGCGAGGAAATCTTTCCGCTCTATGCCGGTGACAGCACGATCGTCGGCTCCACCGATGTCGGCAGCGTCAGCTGGGTCGTGCCGACGGTCCAGATGCGCGGCGCGACCTACGCGATCGGCACGCCCGGCCACTCCTGGCAGCTTGTCGCCCAGGGCAAGCTGCCTGCGGCCCACAAGGGTACGGAACATGCGGCAAAGGTCATGGCGAGCACCGCCATCGACCTGATCCGCAATCCGGCTCTCATCGAGGCGGCCAAGGCCGACCTCAGGAGCCGTCTTGACGGGACGCCCTTCGTCAATCCGATCCCGGATAACGTTCAGCCACCGCTGCCGGAGAAACAGGCATCATGAACCAGCACGGCATCCTCGAGCTCATAAGCTTCGGCCCCGACGGATGGGGCAAGGCGCTGATCGCCGGCGCGTGGATGACGATTCTTGTGGCGCTTGCCGGTTATGCCATCGGCGCCGTCATCGGCACCTTCGGTGCCTGGGCGAAAATTTCAGGCGGCCGCGGCCTTCGCATCGCCGCCGATACCTATACAACGGTCCTTCGCGGCATACCGGATCTCCTCATCATCTACCTCTTCTATTTCGGAGGCGGTGCCGCCGTTACAGCGCTCGGCCGGCTCTTCGGCGCTGAAAGTTTCCTCGGCTTTCCGGGGTTCCTCGCCGGATCGCTCGCCGTCGGCGTCACGTCAGGTGCGCAATTTACCGAGGTCTTTCGCGGTGCGCTCAAGGCAGTGCATGCAGGTGAAATCGAGGCGGCGATCGCCTGCGGCATGGGCCGTTCACTGCGTTTCCGCCGCATCGTCGCGCCGCTGACGCTGCGCCATGCGTTGCCGGGCCTCGGAAACGTCTGGCAGGTCGTCCTGAAAGAATCCGCGCTCGTCTCCATCACCGGCGTCGCCGAACTGCTGCGCCAGACACAGGTTGCGGCGGGCTCGACCGGCCTGCCTTTCGATTTTTATGTCGTAGCGGGGGCCATCTACCTCATCATTTCAACTGGTTCCGGCCTTTTCCTGCGGCTGGCCGAAAGACACTTCTCCCGTGGCGTGAGGAGAGGCTGATGGATTGGCAATTTCTCGCCGAGACCTTCGTCAGTCTTGTTTCGGCCGTCCCGCTGACGCTTGAACTCGCCGCGACCTCGATCGCGCTCGGGGCTGTTCTGGCGCTCGCAATCGCGCTTTGCCGGCTCTCCGGCATCGCCGTACTCGAATGGTTTGCGCGCGCCTATGTCTTCATATTCCGCGGCACGCCGCTGCTCGTGCAGATCTTCCTCATCTATTACGGGCTCGGCCAGTTTCCCGAAGTCCGGCACAGCATCTTCTGGCCGTTCCTGCGCCAGGCCTATTGGTGTGCCGTTCTTGCACTGACCATGAACACGGCAGCCTATGCCAGCGAGATCATTCGTGGCGGGCTTCTGTCAGTCCCCTTCGGCCAGATCGAGGCGGCACGGGCCTGCGGCATGCCCCGCTTCATGCAGTTCCGCCGCATCGTCCTGCCGCTCGCCATCCGGCAGGCGCTGCCGGCTTACTCGAACGAGATGATCTCCATGGTGAAGGCCACATCGCTCGCCTCGATCATCACCTTGATGGAAGTGACCGGCGTCGCCGCCAGGATCATTTCCGAGACCTACCGGGCGATCGAAGTGTTCGTCGTGGCAGGCGCCATCTATCTGGCAATCAACTTCCTGCTGACGCGCCTCGTTCATCTCGTCGAATATTGGCTGAGCCCGCATCTGCGCCAGCCCGTCCCCCACCATCCGGTGGCGCCCACCGCATCCGCACTCGAAGGAGACGCCCGATGACTGCGCCGATCGCGCTCAGCGTGAAGGATCTGCACAAGAGCTTTGGACCCGTCGAGGTTCTCAAAGGCATCTCGCTCGATGCCCGTGAAGGCGATGTCGTCTCGATCCTCGGCTCCTCCGGCTCCGGCAAATCCACCTTCCTGCGCTGCATCAATCTTCTCGAGACGCCGAATTCCGGTTCGGTAACGGTCGCCGGCGAGACGATCCGCATGGTGGCCAACGGCAAGGGCGGCAGCAGGCCGGCCGAACGCCGGCAGGTGGACCGTATCCGCTCCCAGCTCGGCATGGTGTTTCAGAGCTTCAATCTCTGGTCCCACAAGACGGTGCTCGAAAACGTCATCGAAGCGCCGGTACATGTGCTCGGTCGCCCGAAAGCCGAATGCATCGAGGAAGCCGAGGCGCTGCTCGCCAAGGTCGGCATTGCCGAAAAGCGCAATTTTTATCCCTCGCATCTTTCCGGCGGCCAGCAGCAGCGCGCAGCAATCGCACGCGCGCTCGCCATGCGACCGAAGGTGATGCTCTTCGACGAGCCGACGTCCGCGCTCGATCCCGAGCTGGTCGGCGAAGTCCTGCGCGTCATGCGTGCGCTTGCAGAAGAAGGCCGCACGATGCTGGTCGTCACCCATGAAATGGGCTTTGCCCGCGACGTCTCGAGCCGGGTCGTCTTCCTGCACAAGGGCGTCGTCGAAGAAGACGGCAGGCCGCAGGAAGTCTTCGCCAATTCACGGTCAGACCGTTTCCGCCAGTTCATCAGCCAGTAGTTTTCTCAGCCCAACAAAGAAAAGGGGAGCAAAATATGACATTCTTCTCACGGGTTCTGATGGCGACATCAGCCGCGGCCATCATCGCGACGGCCGGTATCGCACATGCCGAAGACAAGAAGTGGACGACCGTGACGATCGCCACCGAAGGCGCTTTCAAGCCCTATAACTTCACCAAGCCGGACGGAACGCTCGACGGTTACGAGATCGAACTGACCAAATATCTCTGCGATCACATGAAGGTCGAGTGCAAGATCGTCGTCCAGAATTTCGACGGCATGATCCCCGCACTCAACGCCGGCAAGTTCGACGCCATCATCTCCGGCATGTCGGCGACGGCCAAGCGCGAGGAGGTTATCGCCTTCAGCGATTCCTACGGCTCTACCGGCCAGGCCTTCGCGACCTCGAAGACGAGCGATCTCGCCAACCTGCCTGAAAAGGGTGAAGTCTTCTCGCTCGCCAGCGATGAAGCCGGTGCCGCCGCCGAGATCGAGAAGATCAAGCCGGCGCTGCAGGGCAAGACGATCGGCGTGCAGACCGCCTCGACCGCAGCCGCTTTCGTCGACAAGTATCTGAAGGGCGTCGTCGAGGTCCGCGAGTACAAAACGACCGAAGAGCATGATCTCGATCTCAAGGCCGGCCGTGTCGATATCGTCATGGCGTCCATGGCCTATCTGACGACGGCATCCCAGAAGCCGGGCAACGAAGACATGACGACTGCCGGCCCGCGCTTCCAGGGCGGCTTCCTCGGCCGCGGCAGCTCCGTCGGCCTGCGCAAGGGCGATACCGAGCTGAAGGCAATGTTCAACGACGCGATCGCGGCCGCAAAGGCCGATGGCACGATCAAGACCCTGTCGGAAAAGTGGTTCGGCTTCGACGTGACGCCGAAGTGAGCCGATCCTGAAACGATGCCCGGCGAGCGCTGCTCGCCGGGTATTCTCTGCGCATCAGCCTGCGGCGAGGCGGGCGACCGCTTCGGCAACGCCTTTGCCGTAATCGGGATCGGCTTTTGTACAGTTGTCGATGTGCCGCTGTTTGACCTCGGCTCGGGCGTCGCCCATCGCACGCGCGGTATTGTCGAACAGAACCTGCTTCTGTGCCGGCGTCATCATCCTGAAGAGATCGCCGGGCTGTTGGTAGTGGTCATCGTCGATCCGGTGATCCCAATGGTCGGCTGCGCCTGAGAGTTCGAGCGGCGGCTCGTTGAGCTGCGGCTGGTCGGCCCATTCCCCCTTGCTGTTCGGCCAATAGGTCGGCGTGCCGCCGAGATTGCCGTCGGTGCGCATGGCGCCATCGCGATGATAGCTGTGAACCGGGCAGCGCGGAGCGTTGACCGGAATGTGATGGTGGTTGACGCCAAGGCGATAACGCTGGGCATCGCCATAAGAAAACAGACGCGCCTGAAGCATTTTGTCGGGCGAATAGCCGATGCCCGGAACAATGTTTGCCGGCGTGAAGGCCGCCTGTTCGATCTCGGCGAAGACGTTACCGGGATTGCGGTTGAGTTCCATCACGCCAACCTCGATCAGCGGAAACTCCTTCTTCGGCCAGACCTTGGTGAGATCGAACGGATTGAACCTGAAGCTCTTCGCCTGCTCTTCCGTCATGACCTGGATGAACAGCGTCCATCGCGGGAAATCGCCGCGGCCGATGCTGTCGAAGAGATCGCGGTGATGCGATTCACGGTCCCGGCCGATGAGCGCCTCGGCTTCGGCATCGGACAGGTTCTCAATGCCTTGCTGGGTGCGAAAGTGGAATTTCACCCAGGTCCGTTCGTTGGCGGCGTTGATGAAGCTGTAAGTATGGCTGCCGAAGCCATGCATGTGGCGATAGCTCTTCGGGATACCGCGCTCGCTCATGACGATCGTGACCTGGTGGAGCGCTTCCGGCAGCAGGGACCAGAAGTCCCAATTGCTGTCGGCCGACCGCATGCCCGTATGCGGATCGCGCTTGATGGCATGGTTGAGATCGGGGAAGCGAAGGGGATCGCGGAAGAAGAAGACCGGTGTGTTGTTGCCGACCACATCCCAGTTCCCCTCCTCCGTATAGAAGCGCAGCGCAAAGCCGCGAATATCGCGTTCGGCGTCAGCCGCTCCGCGCTCGCCGGCAACCGTGGAAAACCGCACGACCATCGGCGTCTGCTTGCCGATCTCGGAGAATATCTTCGCCTTCGTATAGCGCGTGACATCGTGTGTTACCGTGAATGTCCCGTGGGCGCCCGCGCCTTTGGCATGCATGCGGCGCTCAGGGATCACTTCTCTTGCGAAATGGGCAAGCTTTTCGATGAGCCAGACATCCTGCAGCAATGCCGGCCCGCGCGAGCCGGCCGTCTGGATGTTGACGTTGTCGCTGACGGGCGTGCCGTTGGCGTGGGTGAGATGCGGTCGGGTCGGATCAGAGGTCATGAAGCGCTCCAGCGGTTGAATATCCGAGCCCAACTTGCCAATTGCGTTTCATCAGGTGAATGATATTAATTCTATCCCATTAATAGCTGTTAGCTATAAATTGCGCCAACCGGTGGAGTTGCTGCCGTGAAGACCTCCATAAACCTGAGCGGCCTGTCTCTGCGGGACCTCGAATATGTCGTCGCAATCGCGGAACATGGCAGCTTCGTCCGCGCGTCTGAAATCTGCGGCGTCGCCCAGCCATCCCTGTCCAGCCAGGTTCGGAAGCTGGAAGCCTGGACGGGCGTCACGATCTTCGAGCGGACCACCCGCAAAGTGATCATCACAGCCGAAGGGCAAAGATTTGTGGAGCAGGCGCGCAAAGTGCTAGGCGAAGCGCGCACGCTCCTGGCCGTCGTGCGGGCATCCGACGAACCCTTCGGAGGATCTCTGCGGCTTGCGGCAATCGCGACGCTCGGCCCCTACCTCTTCCCCCGGATCGTCGGACGGTTCAGAAAGGATTTCCCTCGGCTGAAACTCAATCTCGGCGAGGGCCTGACGGACCAATTGGTCGAGCAATTGCTCGCAGGCGAGCTCGATGCGGTCTTGCTGTCACTGCCACAAGATCAGCGGCTGCTCACCACCACCCCGTTGTTCGTCGAGCCTTTCCTGCTCGCCGCGCCCGAGGGACATCCCGCCAGCCGGTCGGGCGGTCCGGGTTGGCAAGCCCTGGAAGGGAGCGAGCGGCTTCTCCTCGACGAAGGACATTGCCTGCGAGAACAGGCGCTTGCGGCCTGCTCGCCATCGGAGGCGGCGACCCGTCACGCCACCAGCCTCGAAACCCTGAAATATATGGTGGCAGCCGGCGAAGGATGTACGCTCGTACCAGCGCTCGCGCGAACCGAGGGGGCTCCCATCCACTATAGCGCGCTATCCGAGCGCCGTTATACGCGATCGATAGCGCTCGCCTGGCGCCGGAGCGATCCGCGCGACGCAGCGTTTCGCGACCTCGCTCTCTGGCTGCAGCGCGCAGCCTTGGCACTTGACCAGAGACTGCGCCTTGCCGACGGTTAACCGGCCCGGTCGGTCGCCGGCGGTTCCGTGCCCTGTGCGCCGAAAGTCGGGTGTCGGGAAACACCCGGCGAGAAATTTCGATGGATAGGGTCTTGCCACGCTCGCCAGGCAGCGCCTACATCGCCATTCGTGTGGCGACCTGAAACCCGGCCTTGCGGCGGGATCATTACGAAGGAGAGCTGGCCATGGCCAATCTTCCCGATATGACGAAACATCGCGGCTTTCCGTCGGGAATGCCGGGAAGCGGCATCCAGTTCACCATCCGCCGCGCCAATCCGCGGGGGGTGACACCGATCAAGGCTCTGCCCCGCCGCGCCCGGCCCGGTACGGCAGAACACCGGGTCGACGCAGCCTTCCTGCATGCGCTCTGGCATCATTTCGGCGCGGAGCCCTTCGAGCGCGGCAATCTGGACGCGGCTCGGCTCAACCTGCTCTTCGGACGCGAAGTCGTGGCTGCCGACAAGGATTTCGACCCGATGTCTTATGAGGCGATGCTTGTCATCAACGAAAAGCTGGCGCGCCAGAATTTCCCGGAAGCGTTCGAAGACGTCATGGAAGTTTGACGAGAGCGTTAGCCGGCAAGCGGATGCGCCTGCTCTACGGCAATTTGCGCCATCGCAAGGGCTGCCTCTCGGGTCTTTGCGGCCGCGACGAAGCGCCCCTTGTGGCAGAAGGTGGCTCCCTCTACGCCGCAGGCGCGCTCGAGTTCCCGGCCGGTCAGTCCTGCCCAGGCCTCCGGCAGATCGGCGCGTAGCTCGAAACCCTCGTCAGCACGGCGAATGCCCGTCAGGCACCAGTCGTTTTCCCGGGGGTGAACGACGAAGAGCAGATGATCGGCCTTCGCCCTGACGATCGCCGCCCGGAAGGGCATGCCCATCGGCAGCTCGAGGACGCGCTGCCGGCCCGCCTCGCCGATCGCTTTGAGAACAAGGGCTTCGGCGCGCAGCTTGGCATCCTGCGTTGCGATACCGGCCTCCACGAAGCTTCGTGCAATCGAAAGGGCGGCATGGAACGCCCGGTCGTCGGCATCGGGATCCTTGGCGTCGAAAACCGGCTTCAGGGTTTCCAGGAGAGCGGGCAGCGTCAGGCCGGCCAACTCGCCCGCGATGGAGGGATCAAGCGCTCCATTGTCGGTCAGATCGACCGGCAGGACGAACTTGGCATCGAACGCGGCGTGTACCGCGGAAATATGCGTCTCCGGCACGCCCAGTTCTGCGAGATAACCGGCCCCGTAATGTTTCCAGATCAGGCCGAAGGAACTGTAGGGCCTTCCATCCTCGCGCACGGGCGCACCGCGCTGATGGTGATCGAAAATACCTGCGGCGGGATCATAAAGCCCGCCGACATCATAGATGATGCGGTCGGCGCCGGGGGTGGTCCATTCGGCGTTCCGGCTGCGAACGATCCTTGCCTCGGGGAACAGGCAGGTCAGGACGACGCTCGAAAGCAGCTCATCCGCGTGGAAGCCGCCGGAATGCGTAACCAGGTATGAAGGGGTCATTGTCAGATGCGTCTCTCGGAACCGGAAATGTGTTGCCCGTGGTGATAGCCCGTGGCGACCATCAACTCAACACCAACAGCGCCTTGCCGGCCGGCGCGCTCAGGACCGCCGTTCAGGCTCACGGAAAAGTCATCTGGACCTTGCATGCCAGCGAACGGTCGCCGGCGATGTCGAAGGCCGAAGAGGCCTCTTCGAGCGGCAGGCTGTGGCTGATGATCGGCCGCACATCGATGCTCCCGCGCGAAATGAGATCGACGGCGACACCGAATTCCTCGTGAAAACGCTGAGTGCCGTGGATGTGAAGCTCCTTGCCGACGATGGCATTGAGAGGCACCGGCACATCGCCTGAGACGCCGACCTGGACAATGGTGCCGCGCGGCCGGACCGCCGCAATCGCGCTGTGAATGGCCGGAGCGGCAGCAGAACATTCGAAGACGAGATCGAAATGGCCCTTTCCCGTCTGAAACTCGGCAAGAGCGGCCGCATCCCGCGTCACATTGATCGTGCGGCTGGCGCCCATGGCATTGGCCCGCGCGAGCGCCGCATCGGCAAGGTCGGTGACGACGACTTCGCTTGCCTGATAATAGCTGGCGACCGCAACCATCAGCGCGCCGATCGGTCCGGCGCCCGTCACCAGGACTTTCTTGCCGGCAACGCCGGGCGCGCGCGATGCGGCATGCAGGCAGACGGACAGGGGTTCGCTGCAGGCCGCTTCCGCCGGCGTGGTCGAGGCAGCGACTTCAAAACATTGTCTGGCCGGCACGACCAGCCATTCACGGAACATGCCCTGCTCGTGCGGCAGGCGCATCGCGCTTCCCATAAAGCGCATTTCCAGGCAATGGATCGGCAGGCCACTGCCGCAATATTCGCAGGTTCCGCAGGGCTGGCTCGGATTGACCGCAACGAGGGTGCCGACCTTCAGGTCCACCCCCTCGCCGGCCAATTCCACCGTTCCCGACGCTTCGTGGCCGGGTATCATCGGTTCGCGAACCCGGACCGGTCCGAAACCGCCATCCTGATAATAATGCAGGTCGGAGCCGCAGATACCTGCGGCCGCCATCTTCAGCAGCACCTCGCCTGGACCGGGTGCGGCAACCGGAGCGGTCTCGATCCTCAGATCGCCCTTTGCATAAAGCCGTGCCAGACGCGTCTGCATTGCATCCTCCTATTTCAGAAGTCCAAGCTGCTGCGGCAGCCACAGCGATACCGAGGGGACGAAGGTGATCAGGATCAAGGCGATGAACAGCGGCGCAAGCCAGGGCAGGATCGCCATCGTCGTGCGCTCCACCGATAGTTTCGCCACCCGCGACAGCACGAAAAGCACCATGCCGAGCGGCGGATGAAGCAGGCCGATCATCAGGTTCAGCGTCATGATCAGGCCGAACTGCACCGGATCGATGCCGAATTTCGCAACGATCGGCAGAAGGATCGGCACGAGGATCGTGATGGCCGCGATCGTATCGAGGAAGCAGCCGACGAAGAGCATCAGCAGGTTCACGAGGATCAGGAACACCCACTTGTTGTCGGTGATCGACAGGATCGCGTCGGACAGAAGCTGTGCCGCCTGGCTCACCGTCAGCAGCCACGCGAAGACCGAAGCCGCCGTAACGATGAAGAGAACGGAAGCCGTCGTCTCGATCGTGTCGAAGCTCGCCTTGGCAAGCGTCGAAAGCGTCATCGTGCGATAGCGCACCAAGCCGAGGAACAGCGACCAGAGAACGGCGGCGACAGCCGCTTCCGTCGGCGTGAACCAGCCCATCGTCATGCCGCCGATCAGGATGACCGGCGTCATCAGCGCCATGACGGCAGAAAAGCGGAAATACCAGTCGAGTGCCAGAAGCACGACAAGAGCAATGCCCGCCGCCGCGTTCATCGACAATCCCGATCGCATCATCAGGTAGATCGCGAGCGGCACCAGCAGCACAACGACGATCTCCAGTCCCGCCGAAAGGAGTTGCCTGATATCGAACGGCGCGTCGGAGCCCCACCGTTTCGCATAGGCGAAAGCCGCAACGGTGATCATCATCAGCAGCGTCATGACGACGCCCGGCAGGATGCCGGCCATAAAGAGGGCGCCGATCGAGACATTCGCCATCATGCCGTAGATCACGAAGGGCAAGGATGGCGGGAAGATCGGGCCGAGCGTGGCGGACGCCGCCGTCACCCCGACGGCAGCCTCCACCGGATAACCGTGATCCTTCATCGCCTTGATTTCGATCGTGCCGATACCGGCCGCATCGGCAAGTGCCGTACCGGACATGCCGGAGAAGATGACCGAGCCGATAATGTTGACCTGCGCGAGGCCGCCCTTCATCCAGCCGACGAGCGCGACGGCGAAAGAATAGATACGGCCGGTGACACCCGCCGAATTCATGAGGTTGCCGGCGAGGATGAAGAAGGGAACGGCGAGCAGCGGGAAGCTCTCGACACCCGCGATCATGCGCTGGGCGACGATGATGTCAGGCGCAACGCCGTAGAGGACGATATAGAGAACCGATGCGACAGCCATCGAGATTGCGACGGGCACGCCGATCAGCATCAGCAGCAGAAACGAGCCAAGCAGGAGCAGCATCAGATCATCCTTCGACGGCGTGGAATTCTTCGGGGCGTTCCAGGACGGAATAGCCGCGGCGAACATTGGCGATGAAGACGATCACCGCGCGGATCAGCATCAGAACGAAGGCTGCAAGCACGCTATAGAAGACGATGTTGCGCGGCAGGTCGACGGTGACCATTTGCTCGTCGGCGACGATTTGCACGTAACGCCACATCAGATAGCAGCCGTAGGCGAAGAAGCCGATGCGGACAATATCCACGAAGGTCGCGAGAATACGCGCAAGACCTGCCGGCATGTAGTGATAGAAGACATCCACCTGGATATGGCGCGACGTGCGCACGCACATGACGGCGCCCAGGAAGACGACGCCGATCAGGCAGTTGACGGCGATCTCTTCGGTCCAGGCATAGCTGTTGTTCAGAACATAACGGGTGAAGAACTGCAGGAAGACGCAGCCTGCCATCAGCCAGAAGACGATCAGCGTGATCCAGTCCTCTATGGCGTAATCGGAGACATTGGCGGTGGGCGCATGTCCCTCGAACTCGTGGCCGATCTCCTCGGCAGTGATTGGCGTGTGAATTTCTTGCGACATGATCGGCCTTGTTCCGGTTGGGAAATGAGGGCGCGCCGCGCGCCGGCGCGCCCTCGGGCTCTTACTGGATCGCGCGGATCGCTTCCCAATCGGCCTTTTCGTAGCCGAAGTCTTCGAACTTGACCTTTTCCGCGACGGTCTTTTCGAAATCGGCCTTGTCCACCTCGGTGACGCTGAGGCCGTTCTCCTTGAAGGTCGTGATCAGGCTGTTTTCCTTGCCCTCGATGGTCTTGGTCGTGCGCTCGGCGGCCTCCTGCATGACTTCGCCGAAGATCTTCTTGTCGTCGTCCGAAAGGCTCGACCAGAGCGTCTTCGAGATGACCGTATTCAGATGATCGACGATATGGCCCGTGAGGATGATGTTCTTCTGAACTTCGTAGAACTTCTTCGCCTCGATCGTCGTCAGCGGGTTCTCCTGGGCCTCGACCGTGCCGTTCTGAAGCGCGAGATAGACCTCGGCAAAGGCGATCGGCGTAGTGTTGGCGCCGCAGGCCCGCGGCATGGCGAGATAGGCCGGAACGTCGGGCACGCGGATCTTCAGGCCCTGCATGTCGGCGCATTTGGCGATCGGCTTGTTGGCCGTCGTATGGCGCGTGCCATAGTAGCTGACGGCGGCGATATGGTTGCCGGTCTTGTCCTCGTAACCCTTGGCGAGGCGCTTGAAGACGTCACTCTTGGTATAGGCGATCAGATGTTCCGGGTTGCGGAAGATATAGGGGAAATAGGTCACGCCGATCGGCTTGTAGTCGCGGGCGGCAAAGCTCGATCCGGAAATGATGATATCGACCGTCCCGAGCTTGAGACCCTGATTGATATCGGCTTCCTTGCCGAGCTGCGATGCCGGATAAACCTCGATCTTGTAGCGACCGTTGGTGCGCTTGTTGATCTCTTCCGCGGCCCAGACGGAATCCGTGTGGAAGGGTTCCGAGGTCTCGTAGACATGCGCCCATTTCAGCACGGTCTGCGCATGTGCGACCGCCGTCGTCGCCATGATTGCGGCGGCTGTGCACAATATCGTCGTCAGTTTCAGCTTCATCGCTCTCTCCTCCTGAGCTCCGGTTAAATGGCTGTCTTTCCCTTCTTGGGCCCGGCCGTATGGCCACGCCCCTCCTCGCCCGAAAACTCCTCCCCGAAGCTTTCGGAAAACCTCTTCTGCGAATTCGCAAGATGCGTGCGCATGGCCGCCTTCGCCCCTGCCGCATCGCCGGCGGCGATCGCATCGCGGATGGCACGGTGCTCTTCCAGCGCGCTGCGCCACGACACCGGCCCTTCGAAATGGCTGGCAAGCTTCTCGAAATAAGGCGTCATGCGCATGTCGAACATTTCGCCGGTGACGCGGATCAGGGTCGCGTTGCCGACGATCGCGGCGATGCCGGTATGAAAGGCCCGGTCGGCGACAAGCACGGCGCGCGCATCCTCCACCACGCCGCTCATCGCACTCAACGCCTCGTCGAGAATGGCGATGTCTTCCGGGCGGGCGTTTTTTGCGGCTTCCTCCGATATCGCGCATTCGATGATGGCGCGCGCCTGCAGCAGTTCGAAAGGGCCTTCCGCCGGTTCACGTTCGCTGCCGGTCGCTTCAGCCGGCTGCTTGCGCGTGACATAGATGCCGGAGCCCATACGGATATTGATGTAGCCCTCGACTTCCAGCACGATCAACGCCTCGCGCAGCGTGGGGCGCGAAACCGAGAGCTGCTCCGCAAGCTCGCGCTCGGCCGGCAGCCTCTGGCCGACGGCGAGTTCGCCCCGGATGATCATCAGACGAATCTGGTCCGCCACCTGCCTGTAGAGGCGGCGTGATTCCACTGCCGAAAACATTATGGCCTCCCCGGCGCGCTTCTCCTCAAGCGCACAACTGGTCAACTGGCCTGACCAATTGATCCGAAGCTATCATCGGGAAAGGTATGCGTCAATCCGCCGCAAACGGTCAGGCCGGGCTCACCAGCCGATAAGTGGCGGCAAGCGTTCTGAACGCGTCGACTGTTGCCGGGTCAAGGGTGACGCCATGTTTTTCCCGCTCCGCGGCCACGGCCCATTCCCGATCGCCGGGCGCCATCACCTTGAAACCCTCGCGCGCCGGCGATGTCCTCAAAGTTTCGACATAGCGCTTCATGGCGGCATCAAAGGTCTCGACGTCGAGGAAGGCGGCGGGATTGAGCGCGATGACGAAAGCGCCCAATCCACGCGGGGTCGAAAAATCCGGGCCGGGCATCGGCGCAATGTCGAAACTCAGCTTCATGCCCGTGAGGACGGCACTAAGGATCTCCGGAATGCCGGCAAGCCCTGCACCCTTGAAACCGAACTCGCCGCCGAGCGGCGCCAGCATGTCGGCCACGCCGGGATCGGTCGTATCGTAGCCCCGTTCGTCGGAGGCCACCCCTTCCGGGAGTTGTCGGCCGAGGCTGCGGTAAAGCTGGACGCGGTTGTAAGGCACGGCACTCGTCGCCATGTCGAAGAGCCAGGGGTTATCGCCCCTGACGGGCACGGCGCAGGCAATCGGATTGGTGCCATGAAAGCGCATGGCGCCATCGTGCAGGCGCACGAAACTGTCGGAATTGCAGAAGGCAAAGCCGATGAAGCCGCGATCGGCCGCATCGATCGCATAAGCGCCCGCCGGGCCGAAATGCGAGGAATTGCGGATGGCGACCGCACCGATGCCGAATTCACCGGCAAGGCGCGTTGCATGGTCCATCGCCGTGTAGGTCGCAAGCGCACCATGCCCATTATCCGCATCGAGTGAAGCAACGGCGCCGAAACTGTTTGCCAGGGCAAGACGTGGGCGCGGGTTGAGACGCCCCTCGGTCAATCCCTTCACATAATGCGGCAGGAGGCGGACACCGTGGCTGTCGATGCCGTAGCGCGTACCATGCAGCATCCCTCGTGTCGCCGCATCCGCAGTCTCCCGGTCGGCACCGGCGGCGAGGAAGACCTTTCGGCAGAAATCCGCGATCGCTGCCAGGGGCACTAGGTCGCCGGTGGAACTTCTACTGTCGCTCGTCATGGCCCTCAATCCTTTCGCATGGATCGTCTGCGGACATTAACGCGCCGGCGAAAAGATTCGATAGCCTGTTTGCGCTTGAATCTATCGGTCGTTCTCCTCGTCCGGACCGGACAGGCGTCACGGCTTGACGAGCGACAGACGAAACTGCCGGGGTGTCGTGCCGGTTCGCTGTTTGAAGATATCGTAGAAACGGCTGCTGGAACCGAAACCACAGTCGAGGGCGATTTCCAGGATCGAATCCTCTGTCTCAGCCAGCCGCTGCATCGCTCTCGCAAGACGATAGCGCGTCAGATATTCCATGACGGAAATGCCGAGCACATCGCGAAATGCCCGGTTGGCGGTGGTCGGATGCAGATTGGCGCGCCGGCCGAGATCCGCCAGGCTGAGCGGCTCCGAAAAATGTCGGTTGATGAGGTCGGTCAGTGTTTCCGAATGGCGGATGGCGGGGCTTACGGGTGTCGCGGCGGCCGCGACCGACGGGCCTTGATCATCGGCGTGATCGAGGAGGAGCCGACGCACCCTGAGCTTGGCCTCGTCGGCAATCAGCTGGCGCCGCAGGGGATCGCCCCCGCCCCATTCCTCGACCCATGCAGAAACAATTGACGAGGTCGTCTCGCGGCGGTGAGGTTCGACCACGAAGGCACCCTGCATGATCGCCTGCCTAGCCTTCTTGTCGATGGCGAGCGCGAGAAAATCGACGAGCGGAAGATAGATGCAGATAAGCGGGGCCTCTGGTGTCACCAAAATCGTCTGGTGCGGGATGGCGGCCCAGAACAAGACGAGCCGTCCTGCCTCGACCCGCTCCTGACGGCCGTTGAAGAGATAGGTCATGGCGCCGTCGAGAAGCAGGTTGATTTCCACATGGTCGTGCCAGTGTGCAGTACTCATGGCATCTGCCGTATGGCGTTCGATCAGGAAGTCGCGTGGCGATCCCTTCCACTCACTGCTTTCGTCGAAATGATCCACCATACTTCCGCTCCGCTTCGATCCGGGAACACTTGCGCCAATATCAGGAAGAAATTCTCGATTGGAAGAGGCACCACTATGGCAACATCGACTGGCCGGAGACCAAAATGCCGAAGATTTGTCTCGTGGGTGCGGGCAGCACCGTTTTTGCGCAGAATATTCTGGGGGATGTGCTCTCAACGCCCTCGGGCAGCGACTATGTGATCAGCCTGTTCGATATCGATCCGGAACGACTGAAGACGTCGGAGATCGTCGCGAGGCGTATCTGCGAGGCGCTCAACCTGCGAAAGGTGAAGATCGAAGCGACCCTTGATCGTCGCGAGGCGCTGCGCGGGTCGGATTTCGTTATCCTGATGATGCAGGTCGGGGGCTACAGGCCTGCCACGGTAACGGATTTCGACGTGCCGAAGAGATACGGGCTGCGACAGACGATTGCCGACACGCTCGGCATCGGCGGCATTTTCCGCGGGCTGCGCACCATCCCCGTGCTGGAGGCGATCTGCCGTGATATGGAGGAGGTCTGCCCGGACGCATTGCTGATGCAATATGTAAACCCAATGGCGATCAATTGCTGGGCGATCAAGGAACTGGCGCCCAGCATTCGCACGGTCGGCCTTTGCCACAGCGTCCAGCACACGGCCGCCCATCTGGCTTCCTGCCTTGGCGAAGACATTGCCGACATCAACTACATCTCTGCAGGCATCAATCATGTCGCCTTCTTCCTGAAATACGAGAAGCTGCATGCCGATGGGCGGCGGGAGGATCTTTATCCCCGCCTGAAAACCCTGGCCGGCGAGGGTCGCGTACCGTCCGACGACCGCGTACGCTTCGACGTGCTGAAGCGTCTCGGCCATTTCGTAACGGAATCCAGCGAGCATTTCTCCGAATACACGTCCTGGTACATAAAGGACCGCCGCCCCGAGCTCATCGACAAGCTCAACATCCCGCTCGACGAATATATCAGCCGATGCGAAAGGCAGATCTCCGAATGGCATGCACTGCGCCGCGATCTCGAAGGTGACAGGCCGATCGAGGTCTGCCGCAGCAATGAATACGCGGCCGGCATCATCAACGCCGCAGTGACGGGTAATCCGGCGCTGGTCTACGGCAACGTTCCCAATCACGGCCTGATCGAGAACCTGCCGGCCGAATGTATCGTCGAAGTGCCCTGCCATGTGGACAGGAACGGTATTCAACCGACCCGTATCGGCAGGATCCCGTCACAGCTTGCTGCTGTCATGAAGCTCAGCATCTCGGTCCAGGAACTGACAGTGGAAGCGGCTCTGACGGGAAGACGTGACCGCATTTATCAGGCGGCCCTGCTCGATCCGCATACATCGGCCGAACTGTCGCCAGACGAAATCTGGAGCATGGTCGACGACCTGATCGAAGCGCACGGAAACCTTCTGCCCAAGTACCACTGAGCTCTGGCCGGCGGCCAAGCCGCTCCGATAGGACCGACGAGAAAGCGTGCCGTATTCCATTACGGCGCGTTTTTCGCGTTCCCTTTAACGCTTCGGCCGACAGCCCCAAAAAGATCACAAACGATCAAAATCATGATTGACATTGATCGTATTGGGTGGGAACGTTGACGCAACAAGCAAAACCGCAGCAGGGAACAGCCGATGAACCAGAGTGGCGGCGTAAAGACGGACCGGCTCGATGCCATCAGAAGCCATCTCTATGCGAACGGCTTTTCGACCATCCAGGACCTGGCCGATGCCGTCGGCGCTTCGCTGGCGACAGTACGCCGCGATCTGCAGATCCTGGAACAGGATGGCGCCATCGACCGCGTGCACGGCGGCGCCCGCATTGCCGAGGGCTCTTCGGTCGAACTTGCCTTTCAGGAGCGGGAGAAGCGTCATCTCTCGGCCAAGCGGGCAATCGCCAATGCGGCCTACGAGAGGCTTCAGCCGCGAACGGCGATTTTCCTCGATGCCGGCACGACCGTCCTTCAACTTGCGCGGCTGATCCGCATCAATCCGATGCCGCTGCGCATCTTCACGAACGGCCTGATCGTCGCGCAGGAATTTCTCAACATTCCGCATCTCGAAGTTGTCTTGCTCGGGGGGCAGTTGCGCAGCGAAAACGCCTCGCTTGTCGGCCCGCAGGCCGAGGCGATGCTGGAGACGATCTGGTTCGACCAGCTGTTTCTCGGCGCTAGCGCCATCAGCCCGGACGGAGCGATCTACAGCGTGGATAGCGCTGAAGCCAGCCTGAACCGGCGCATGCTCTCCCGCTCGGCCAACGGTTATGTTCTCGCCGATTCCTCCAAATTCGGAACGATGGCGACTTACAAGGTCGCGCCGCTCAACGCCGCGAAGCTGATCACTGACAAGGGCCTGACGCCGCACTGGCGCGCCGAGCTCGCCACTTTCGGCGTCGATACGACCTATGCCCAGCTCGGAGCAAAGGAATGAGCGGCGAGCTGATCCTCGGCATCGATGGTGGCGGCAGCAAGGTGCTTGTCACTCTGGCCGACAGGGACGGCGAGATTCTGCGGACCGCGCTTGGCGGTGGCGTCAATCCAATGGACAATCCGGACTGGCGTCGCGAGCTGGAGCGGCATATCGCTCCCTTCCGCAATGAGGCGGGACTGGCTGCCCTCGGTGCCGCCCTGCCCGCTTATGGCGAAGTCGCGCATCTCTCCGCCCTCCAGAAACAGTGCATCGACGAAGCCTTTCCGGATATCCCAAGGATCGTGCTGAATGACGTCGATGCCGCCCACCTTGGCGCCTTTGCCGGTCGGCCGGGCATTCTCGTCCTGTCGGGAACCGGCTCCATGTCCTGGGCGCGCAACGGCGCGGGAACCTCCGCACGGTCGGGCGGCTGGGGCGATATGGTCGGCGACGAGGGCAGCAGCTACTGGATCGGCCGGCAGGCGCTGCATCTCATCAGCCAGAGCCTGGACGGACGCGCCGGGCCGACCGCGCTGGCGAAGGCCGTCTACGACCACCTGCAACTCGACATCTCCGATCCGATGAACGCACTCGGCGGCTGGATCAGCGGGCTCGCACGGCCACGCGCGGGTATTGCCGCGCTCTCCGTTCTTGTCGACCAGGTGGCGAGCCAGGGTGACGAGGCAGCGATCGGTCTGATCGAAAGGGCGGCCGACGAACTCGCCAAGCACCATTGGGCGATATCAGGCCATTGCGAGGCCGGCACCGATTGGACCTATGCGGGCGGTACTTTTTCCAGCCGCCTGCTGCTCGATGCCGTCGAAAGGCGGATCGGCCGACCGGCGGTTTCGCCGGTACTTCCTCCCATTGGCGGCGCGCTTCTGGCCGCCGCCCAACTTCTCGGCTGGCCCCTGAACGAGCGCTGGTTCGGGCAAATCGCGGTCGCGGCGCAAGCCGTGATCGCGCGATCAAGACAATGAGTGTCAATGATAACGAAGGATGGGAACATGCGTAATTTCATATTGCCTTTGCTTGCCTCAGCTGCCTTTACGGTTGCCCTGCCTGCCATGGCAGACGACGCCAAGCCGCTTGCCGGCCAGTCGATCACGGTGCTGATGCCCTCGCCGCAGGGCGCCACCGTTGCGGCCGATTTTGAAGCCGAGACCGGCATTCATGTCGATCTCCAGACCCTCTCCTGGGACGACATCCGCCCGAAACTGGTAACGGCGCTGGTCGCCGGCACGGCGCCCGCCGATGTGACGGAATTCGACTGGTCCTGGACAGGGCAGTTCAGCGCAGCCGGCTGGTACATGCCGCTGAACGACGTGATCGACAAGGACACGGTCGCCGACATCGGCGTCGCCAAGATCTTCACCGTGGACGGCCAGCTGCTCGGCGTACCGTATACGAACGACTTCCGCGTCATGCTGGTCAACAAGAAGCATTTCACGGATGCCGGTGTCGCCGAAATGCCGAAGACGCTCGACGCTTTGGTCGCTGCCGCCAAGAAGATCAAGGACAAGGGCATTGCCACCTATCCGATCGGCCTGCCGCTCTCGGCGACCGAGGGCGCCTCCACCAGCTGGTATCTGCTGACCAAGGCCTTCGGCGGCGAACTCTTCGACAAGGATTTCAAGCCGCTTTTCCTCACGCCCGATTCAGCCGGCTACAAGGCGCTCGCCTTCGAACTGCAGCTCTTGAAAGACGGCCTGGTCGATCCGGCCTCCACGGGTCTCAAGGACAGCCAGATCAACGAGAGCATGTTTGCCCAGGGCCTGACCAGCATCATGATCTCCGGTGAGCCCGGCCGATTGGGCCAGATGAACGATCCGAAACAGTCCAAGGTTGCCGGCCAGGTGGAGGCGATCCTCGTTCCGACCGAAAGCGGCCAGACCCGCAGCTTCGGTCTTCCGGAAGCGCTCGCCATTCCGAACGTCTCGCAGAACAAGGAAGCGGCGGTCGCCTTCGTCAAATGGTTCACCAGCCGCGAATTCCAGAAGAAGAATGCGGCAAACGGCTTCCTGCCGACGCGCACCTCCGCCCTCTCCGAGCTCAATAAGGAAGGCAAGCTGACAAGCGGCGACACGCTGGTCGCGCAGTCCAAGACCGTCGAGCCGCTGTTCCAGCAGGGAACGCCGCCATGGTATCCGCAGTTTTCGAGCGCGGTGAACACGGCGATCAATAGCGCGGCAAAGGATCAGATGACTGTCGACCAGGCCATGCAGGCCATCGCCGACGCCGCCAAGCAGGCTATGGCGCAATGACAACAGTCACCGCCGAAGGTGTCGCAGCCAAGCGGAGTGTCGGCCTCAACGCCGACACCATGCTCGGACTGCTGCTGGTGCTGCCGATCCTTCTCACCATGGCGACACTGGTCTTCTATCCGATGGGCCGGACGGTCTGGGACTCGCTGCATCGGGTCAATCCGATGCAGGCGGGAACCCCCTTTGTCGGACTGGAGAACTACGCGCGCATGCTGTCCGACGGACAACTGGCATCGACCTGGGCGAACACGCTCGTCTATGTCGTCCTCGCCGTCGTTGCCGAAACCGTCTTCGGCGTGCTTGCCGCAGCCCTCATCAACCAGGTGAAGGTCGGGCGGCAATGGGTGCTTGCAGCCGTCATCCTGCCCTGGGCACTTCCCGGCGTCGTCAATTCCGTCATCTGGCTGTGGATCTATCAGCCAGGCGCGGGCCTGCTGAACGGCATCCTCGTCGCCATGGGCCTGCCTTTCGAAAATCACGTCTGGTTCAACGACCGGACGAGCGCGATCATCGCTGTAACCGTCGTGCACGTCTGGCGCATGATGCCGCTGACCATCGTCATCGTGCTCGCCGCCATGCAGAGCATCCCGGCCCACCTCTATGAGGCGGCCCGCATCGACGGCGCAACGCGCGTGCAGATGTTCAGTCTGGTCACGCTTCCGCTCGTGCGCAGCGCCATTGCCGTTGCCATGACGAACGCGACGGTCAATGCCTTCAACCTCTTCGACGAGGCCTGGGTGCTTGCCGGATCGAGCCTCGAAACGCGGCCGATCCTCGTGCAGATCTATCTCGAGACGTTCCAGAACCTCCGCTTCTCCTACGGCATGGCCCTTTCGGTGGTCATCACCCTGGTGTCGCTGCTGGTGTCGCTCGTCTACGTCCTTCGCGTCTATCGCAACACACGGTTCGACTGATGAAACCAACCATTCTCTATCGCCTGATGATATGGGCCGGTATTGCCGTGCTGCTGGTCTGGTCGCTCGGACCGATCTATTGGACGCTCGCAAGCTCGGTGACGCCGACGGAGGATTTTTCGACGCGGCCGATCCACTTCTTCCCGCAGCATTTCACGCTCGACCACTATTCTCGCCTGCTCGGCATCGACATCGACCGGATCGGCGGGGTGGAGGTCTGGAAGCAGTTCCGCGCTGCGCTGCTCAACAGCGTGATCACCTCTGCGGCCGCCACGCTGCTCTGCGTGGCGATCTCGGCGCTCGGCGCCTATGCCTTCACCCGGATGCGTTTTCCCGGTCGGCACATCCTGTTTGCGGCAGTCGTCGCAACGCTTGCCATCCCGGCCTATGCGGTGCTGATCCCGCTCTATCAGATCATGATCAAGATGCGCCTCGTCGATACCTATACCGGCGTTTCGCTGATCTATGTCTCGGCCTATCTGCCGCTCTCGCTCTGGCTGTTGCGCAGCGTTTTCGAGCAGCTTCCGATCGCGCTTGAAGAGGCCGCGCAGCTGGACGGCGCAGGACGCCTCTTCATCTTCTTCAACATCGTGCTGCCGCTGGCAGGACCGGGTCTGACGGCAGCCGCCATCCTCACCTTCCTGGGAGCCTGGGGCCAATACCTCGTTCCCCTCATCTTCTCGCCGCAGGCGACGAAACCCCTGACGGTCCTCATCCCGGAATTCGTCACCAAGAATTTCATCGACTACGGACTGATCACGGCAAGCGGATCGATCGCGATCGTCATCCCCGCCCTGGTCGTCATCTTCCTCAACCGATACCTCGTCAGCGGCCTGCTGGCTGGTTCGGTCAAATAATCGGAGACATCATGAACACGACCGAAAAGGTAATCTTCGAGCAGTTCCCCTATTGGGAAAAAGCGATCGGCTCGAATGCGGCAAGCGGCAAGGTGGACGATCTCCTCGTCTTCGTCGGCTGCGGCACCTCCTTCAACCTCGCTTTGTCTCTGGCCGCCTACGCCAACAGCCTGAAGCGCAAGGCGATCGCGGTTCCCGGCGCGGAATGGCTGAACCGGCCCTCCTGTTTCTGGCCGGAATGGCGGAAGACCCATGTGGTGGCGCTCTCCCGCAGCGGGGAAACCACCGAGACGGTCGCCGCCGCAAAGGCAAGCCGTGCGGCGGGAGCCTTCGTGACTGCCGTAACGGTCGAGCCGGAAAGCGCGCTGGCGAAGAATTGCGACCAGCTGATCTGCTCGCCGACCCATCCTGAGGAAGGCATCGTCATGACGGTTTCGGCAAGCCTTATGGTTCTGCTCAGCCTGCAACTGATCGGCCAGATCGTGCCAACCTCGGTCGTCGCATCGGCACGTCAGCTCGCAAATGCGCTCGACGATGCCCTGCCCGATATTATCAAGGATCGTTCGCACTTCGTCTTTCTGGGCGGCGGCCCGCTGTTCGGCGTCGCGCTCGAAGGTGCCCTCAAGCTGATGGAAATGAGCCAGCTCATGACGCAGGCCTTCCATCCGCTCGAATACCGCCACGGCCCGATCAGCCTCGTCGACGAAAAGACGGCCGCGATCATGCTCTACAGCTCGGACCAGAGACAGGCGGAGGCCAAGCTCGTCGGCGAATTGCGGGAAAAAGGCGCCGTGGTCATCGGCTTCGGCGGCCCCGGTGATCTGGAGCTTCCTGTTGATGTCGATCTGTCGCTCGCCGGTCTCGTCGTCCTGCCGGCACTGCAGATCCTCGGCGAACGCGCCGCGCAGTCGCGGCAGATCGACACCGTCTCGCCGCGTCATCTCACCAAGGTCGTGACACTGGTATGAGCGCGGCCATCGATCAGAACCGCCGGATCGCCCTGGCAAAGCTTTTCGGCGGGAGAGGCCTGCCTCTGCCACGCGGCATTATATCGGTATGCTCCGCCCATCCGCTGGTCATCGAGGCGGCTTTGCGGCGCGCGGCCCGGCAGGACGAGGCTGCCCTGATCGAGGCGACCTGCAACCAGGTCAATCAGGAAGGTGGCTATACCGGCATGACGCCGGCGGATTTCCGGAGCTTCATCGAACGTATCGCCGCAGGCATCGGTTTTCCCGTCGGCCGCATCATTCTCGGCGGCGATCATCTTGGCCCGAACCCGTGGCGAAAACTTGCTGCCGAGGACGCGATGGCGCGCGCTGAGGCCATGGTGACGGCCTATGTCGAGGCCGGCTTCGAAAAGCTGCATCTCGACACGTCGATGGGCTGTGCCGGCGAACCGGTTGCCCTTGCCGACGAACTGACCGCCGCAAGGGCGGCACGTCTGGCGCGAGCCGCCGAGGCGGCGGCCGGCCGCAGCGGTCGTCGTCTGCCGGTCTATGTCATCGGCACGGAAGTGCCCCCACCCGGCGGCGCGACGCATGCACTGGACGAGCTGGAGATCACGCATCGGAAAGCCGCGTTGCGGACGTTTGATATTCACCGGCGAGCCTTTGCGGAGGCCGGCGTCGATGCTGCGCTGGAGCGCGTCATCGCCATCGTCGTTCAGCCGGGCGTGGAATTCGGCAATGCCAACGTCGCGCTCTACCAACCCGAGCGCGCACGGGATCTGATCTCCGGGCTCGACGAGATGAAGGGACTGCTCTTCGAAGCCCATTCCACCGACTATCAGCCGGCAGGCTCGCTTGCGGCGCTGGTCGACGGCGGGTTTGCAATCCTGAAAGTCGGCCCCGGCCTGACCTTTGCGTTGCGGGAAGCGCTCTACGGCCTCGACGCGATCGCAGACATCCTCTCCGGAGACAAGGGAGCCGGCAGACTGGCGGCGACCATGGAAGAGATCATGCTCGCTCAACCCGACCACTGGGCCGGTCATTACAGCGGCACGAGCAGGGAACAGCGCCTGCAGCGACATTTCAGCTATAGCGACCGCATCCGCTACTACTGGCCCGATGCGCGGGCAACACAGGCGGTCGACCAACTGCTTGCCCGGCTGCCCGGCACGATTCCGGAAACGCTGGTCAGCCAGTATCTCGCCCGCCTCTATCCGGACGTTGTCGAGAAACGCGTCGCGGCAAAAGCCCGCGATCTTTGCCTTGCCGCTGTTGACGCGGCCCTGGCCCCCTACGCCGCCGCTACCGCACCTCGATGAGAGAGGCGCAGCATGTCGCTCTTTCGGAGCGGCAACAGATCCGAAATCAGTTTTTCAGCCGGAGACAGTTATGGCGTCCGTAAATGTGGCAAATGTCCGCAAGAGCTATGGTCACTTCGAAGTCCTGCACGGGGTCGATATCGACATCCGCGACGGAGAGTTCGTGATCCTCGTCGGCCCTTCCGGCTGCGGCAAGTCGACCTTGCTGCGCATGATCGCAGGGCTCGAGGAAATCTCCGGCGGCAACGTTTCGATCGGAAACAAGGTCGTCAACGACGTCGCTCCGAAAGAGCGCGATATTGCCATGGTCTTTCAGTCCTATGCGCTTTATCCGCATATGACGGTGGAAGCGAATATGGGCTTTTCGCTGCGCCTGGCAAAAGCGCCGAAAGAGCAGATCAGGGCGCGTGTACGTGATGCGGCCGAGATCCTGGGCCTTGAACACCTGCTCGACCGCTATCCGAGAAATCTCTCCGGCGGTCAGCGCCAGCGTGTCGCAATGGGCCGTGCCATCGTCCGCCAGCCCCAGGTCTTCCTCTTCGACGAGCCTCTGTCCAATCTCGATGCCAAGTTGCGCGTGCAGATGCGCTCCGAGATCAAGCAACTGCATCAGCGGCTGAAAACTACGACCATCTATGTGACGCACGATCAGATTGAAGCCATGACCATGGCTGACCGGATCGTCGTCATGCGCGACGGTTATGTCGAGCAGATCGGTTCGCCGCTCGATCTCTACGATCGGCCTGCCAATCTCTTCGTCGCCGGCTTCATCGGTTCGCCGGGCATGAATGTCATCAAGGGAAAGATCAGCGCGTCCGCGCCGCTGGAATTTGTCGCAGATGGCGGCGGGCGCCTGCCGCTGCCGGAGGCTGCGGCGGCAGCACGCGGCGCAGAGGTAGTCTACGGCATCCGCCCGGAACACCTGATCATCAGCCAGGACGGCGTAAACGCCGAAGTTGCGGTCATCGAACCGACAGGCGCCGAAACCCAGATCAACGCCAAGTTTGGGTCGGATCCGCTTGTTGCCACAGTGCGGGACCGGCTTTCCCTGCAGGCCGGCGACACCGTCAGGATGATGCCGGATCTCAGCAAGCTGCATCTCTTCGACGTCAAGACTGAGAAGCGCCTCCTGCTCGCCTAGCGGTTGCTTCGGGCTGACGAATGCAGACTTGGCACTAAAGGCGGTGCGGCGATAGCGGCCGCACCGCTTTCTTCAGCGGTTCGAGCCTCAGAACTCTTCCCAGTTGCCGTCCTTCGTATCGAGTGCGGCATTCCCTGAGAATGCCGAGGCGATCCTGCGTCCGAAGGCGCGGACCGGCGACGGCGACGGTGCATCGTTGCGGGCGGCAGCACGAGGTGCGGCCGAACGCAGCGCGAGACCCGTCTCGCTGAGCTTGAACTGGGCAAGCAACTCGTTGAGCGAAGCAACTTCCTTCGCGAGATTGTGGCTTGCGGCGGTCGATTCTTCCACCATCGCCGCGTTCTTTTGCGTATCCTGGTCCATCTGACTGACGGCGAGGTTGATCTGGTCGAGGCCGGAAGACTGTTCCTGCGATGCTTCGACGATCGCCACTATGTGGCGATTGATTTCCTGGACCTCTGCGGCGATCGTTTCCAGCGCCTTGCCGGTTTCGCCGACGAGGCCGACGCCGGCATTGACCTGTTCGCTCGACGTGGTGATCAGCGCCTTGATTTCCTTGGCGGCGTTGGCCGAGCGCTGGGCCAGTTCGCGCACTTCCTGGGCGACGACCGCAAAGCCCTTACCGGCTTCACCGGCACGCGCTGCTTCGACACCGGCGTTCAGCGCCAGAAGGTTGGTCTGGAAGGCGATATCGTCGATGACGCCGATGATGTTGGAGATCTCGCCCGAAGACTTTTCGATCTGCTGCATGGCCGAAACCGCGCGGCGGACGACTTCGCCCGACTGTTCAGCGCCCGTCTTGGCCCGCGAGACGAGTTCACCGACTTCCTTGGCGCGCTTGCTTGAATCCTTCACCGTCGTGGTGATTTCCTCAAGTGCCGCAGCCGTTTCCTCGAGTGCGGCTGCCTGCTGCTCCGTGCGCTTGGCAAGATCGTCGGCGGCCGATTTGATCTCGTTTGCGCCGGAATCGATTCCGCGGGCATTCTGCGACACCCGGTTGAGCGCCGACTGCAGCTTCTCCGCGGAATTGTTGAAATCGCTGCGGACGCCGTCGAGCCTTGCCACAAAAGGCTGATCGATGCGGTAGGACACGTCGCCTTCGGCGAGCTTCGAGAGACCGGCGGCGAGATTGTCGACGGCAAACTGCACGTCGGCGGCGTCCCTCGCCTTTTCCTCCTCGCGCTCGATCTGCTCCCTTTCGCTCATGCTGCGATTGGTCTCTGCTTCCTGTTCGAGGCGAACCCGCTCGATCGCATTCTGCTTGAAGACCTGGACGGCACGAGCCATTGCACCGATCTCATCCGGCCGGGCCTGGCCCTGAACCTCGACGTTGAGATCGCCTGCGGCCAGGCGCGCCATGGTAGTTGTCGTCTTCTTGATGACCGCGGCAATCGAACGCGCAAAGACGAGGAAGCCGACAAGCGAAATCAGCGAAACGACGACGGCGCCGATCGCGGCCATCCAGAGCGCCTGCCGCGACGCTTCGACGATCTCCGTCACATCCGAGCCGATTTCGAAAACGCCGATCTTGCGGCCGGAAAAATCTTCGAAGGGGATGGCGGCAACTTCATAATCCTTGTCGTCGCGAATGGCATGGACACGAACGCGGTCTCCGTTGAAAGCCGCCTGCAACTGCTCCTGAGTAAGGATCGTCTTGTCGCCGAACGTCGAGGCCTGAGAGACGAATTTTCCGTCCTGAAGGATATGGACTGCAACCGCGGCATCGACCGATTGCGCCAGCGGCGCAAAATAGTCGTTCGTGAGCGAGGTGCCGACATCGACGACGCCGACGGTCTTGCCATCCTTGATGACCGGCGCCGAGGCAAACATGCTGACGGCGGTCCGCCCGGGTTCGATGCCTGCGTTGAGCTTACCCTGCGTCAGCGCCGCAACGATCATCTTGCGACGTCCCTTGAGATCGTCGCCAAAGACGTCGGGCGTGTGGATACGCGCAACGGCCACGCCATCGGAACTGCTGAACGTGATGAGCTGAAGACCCTGCGCCTTGATCGCCGGCAGGCTGGCGGTATATTTTGCAAGAATGGATGCGCGATCATTCCTGGCAATCAGGTCGGCCGTCTCAGGCTCACCGGCAAGGGCTATCGCAAGACCCGCAGCCGCCCGCCTCTGAGCTTCCATATCCGCCTGGATCACATGCAGGTCAGACGAAAGCTCTTTCTGGAGCGATTGATTGCTCATCGCGTTCTGGCGATGCCAGGCAAGACCACCGATTGCCGCGCTTGCAAACATAACGGCCGCAAACCCATAGGCCGTGATGCGGATCCATATCGGCCGCTTGATCTTTTCCTCGTGCATAACGTCCTCTCAAATATCGAATACCCCAATTCTTGAGAGGAAAACTTGTTTTTTACTTAATTTCGAATAGTCAACATTAAGCAATTACACGCAGGCTCCCATCGCAGCCAACGTCCCGTCTGGCGGGAAGGTCGCGACGGAACATCCCCTTCCCGCAACCGGCATCGCAATCAGGGGTCTGGCGTTGTCAGCTCCGTTTCCTTCGTATCGACGACGAACACCGCGAGGATTTTGGCGGGTTTGGTCTTGCTGGCATTGGCGCTGACCAGATGATGGTCGCCGGGTACTTCGATCCAGTTCTCGCCGGTCTTGAAAACCTTTTCTTCCCCGTCGTTCACCTTGCTTCTGATTTCGCCCTCGATGACCGTCGCGTAGATGAAGGCGCTCTTGGCATGGGTATGTGCAGGATTATACCCGCCCGGCCCATATTCGACGAGGACGCCGCGCATGCTTTTGCCCGGGACGTTCGGCAATTCGTGATCGAAGACAACCGTGATCTTGGCGTTGTGGGCCTGCTGGGCCGCAGAAACAGGGGCAGCGGCAAGAATCAACGCCAGTGCGGCCATGGTGATGGACTTGAGCATCGTATCTTTCTCCTCTGGGGTTCGCTACGATCCGGGCAGGCTAAGTCCGCGTACGGCGAAAGGTCAGATATACGATGGTTTAACATCCTGCCCCGCGGTCGGCGGAACGGAAAATCCGAGCGCCGGCAGGCAACCAGTTAAAGTTGCTGTTGCGGTTACCATCAACAAGATATATCTCGGAAATGCCACTCGAAATTGTCTTTTTCGCTATCGCTGCGATTGAAGTCAAACTTCCGAACCGATCACATCCCGGAGCGATCGAATGCATATCCAGCCGCAACACCGGATCTATGTCTGCTTCTTTCTCTTCGCCATCTCGATGGGAGCTTTGCTCTCGCGGTTGCCCGATCTCCAGGATGCCCTGGCTGTCAACAAGTCCGAACTCGGTCTCACGCTGATCGGCGCGGCAATCGGCGCCTTGATTTCCCTGACATTCGCGTCACCGCTCATTGCGCGCTTCGGCGCGCGCAGGACAGCGTTTCTGACGGTGCTCGGCACGTCTGCGCTGCTGGCAACCATTCCCTGGGCCGGTGCCGCCTGGCTGGTCTTCTTCATTCTGCTCTGCGAGGGGCTGCTTGCGGGCGCACTGGAGATCAATCTCAATGTCGAGATCGATCGCATCGAAGCCCAGCTCGGCCGGGGCGTGATGAACAGGGCGCATGGCTTCTGGAGCCTTGGTTTCTTCCTGACTGCATTGGTCGGCTCGGCCGTTCGTCAGGCGGGCGTGTCCATGCACCTGCATCTTGCGCTGACATTCACCTTCGTCCTCATCGTCGGCACCATCGTCATCTCCGGCATGAAGAATGCCCCGGCCCGTGCCGGGATCGAGCATGTGGAAGGCCCGAGCGTCGCCTTGCCGACATGGGGGCTCATGCCGCTCTGCATCATCGGCATTGCCGCCTTTCTGGTGGAAGGCGCCGGCATCGACTGGTCGGCCATCTACATGCGCGATGTCTTCGCGGTCGAACCTTTTGTCGGCGGCCTCGGGCTGACGATGTTTACCTTCTTCATGGCCCTGGCCCGGCTGTTCGTCGACCCGCTTGTCGACCGGTTCGGTGCGCGCGCCGTGGCCACTTTTCTGCTGGTCTTCTCGATGGCTGGCCTTTGCGCCGTCTGGCTTGCCCCGCACCCCTATGTCGCTCTCTTCGGTTTCGCGCTGATGGGCGGCGGCTGCAGCGCGGTCTACCCCCTGGCCGTTTCCGCGGCCGCACAAAGAACCGATCGGCCGGCCCATCTGAACGTCGCGGCCCTCGGGCAAATGTCCTTCGTCGTCTTCTTCCTCGCGCCGCCGCTGCTCGGTTTCGTCGCCGAGCACGCAGGCATCAGGGTTTCCTACCTCGTCTGCCTGCCGATCATCATCGCGGCGCTTTGCCTGACAAAAGCGCTGAAGCCGCGCGCAACCGACAGCAGGGTTCGGATCGACAGCGAAGCCAATCAGGCAGCGCGCGTATAGATGACCGGCCATGGCAGGCCGGCGTCAGGCTCTCTACACCGGGCTCGATCGCCTCACCTTCACCCGAGCCAGCCTTCTGGCAAGCAAGGCCAACGTGCCTGCACGGGCCGCTTTCCTTCAATATGAACCGCACGCGTCTCTTCGATCCCGTCGGCGGCAAATCGCTCTCGGCCTGATATCCGGCACCCGCGGCGGCGCAAGCCTCGATCAGCCGAGGGGGCCGCCGCTGTCGCGAACCATCTGCCGCAGGCGCGTGAAGACGGCCGGCGACTGGCGCACGCCGTCATGTTCGAATTCATTCGTCACCCAGGTCTTCACATTGCCGACCTCTCGAGCCGTGGCGAGCGAGAGTTCCGCATCGACATACATGTCGTCAAAATAGATGGCCGCGGCGACGGGGATCTCGTTCGACGCGAGCCGTGCCGGATCGTAGAGCGGTTCGAACGCATCGTAGCGTGCCAGCGCTTCGACAGCGTCACGGAACGGCCGCAACGACCGGATGTCCTCGAACATCCAAGGATACATCATCTCGCCGGTCAGATAGAGCGGCCGGTTCCCTTCGTCGAATTCGGCAAATTCGGACCGGATGCGCTCGGCCGCCCAGCCGGTCGCGCCCTTGCCCTGCCCGTAAATGCTTTCCTGCAGCGCGGCAAACATCGGGTTGCCGTCATAGGAGGTCAGCGACATGACGGAAGCCAGGAACGCGTCGGAAAACCGCGTTTCCTCCGGGTCGGTGAAGGCCTCGTCCACCAGCCAGTGTATGTTTTCATAACCGGTCGCCATGCCGAAATCGATGCCGATGGTCTGCAGGCGGCGAACCGTCAGGCGATCGCCGTCCGGAAGGCGAACATCACCCTCCGCGATGCGCTCGGCGATCCGGGCAATCCGGTCGAGATCGGCAGGATAACGTTTGTAATACTCGCGGTTCTTCGCGGCCACGCGCGGATAGGTCCGGCGGTAGACGTCATCTGCCGTGGCGGAAAGTCCTGCCAGCCCTCCGGTAACATAGCAGGCGGCCAGCCCTTCCGGCGCTTGCGACAGATAGGTCAGCGTCAGGAAGCCGCCATAGCTCTGCCCCAGCGTCTCCCAACGCACGCCGTCGAAGACGGTCTTCCGGATATGCTCGCAGTCGGCAACGATGCTGTCGGCACGAAAATGACCGAGATATTCGGCCGCGGCCCTGCCATCCGCAAAGGTGGACATGGTGGCGCTCTCGATACGCGTGCTCCTGCCCGTGCCGCGCTGATCGAGCAGCACGACGCGGTAATGCTTGAGCGCTTCGGCAAGCCAGGATGGACCGCCTCCGACCGGACGCGGCGACTTGCCGCCCGGACCGCCCTGCAGGAAGAGCAGGATCGGCAATTTTTCCTGTCTGCGTGCGGGATCGCGGACTTCGCGCACGAAGACCTTGATCGATGCGCCATCCGGTTCTTTCCAAACAAGCGGCAAGTCGACGAGGTGGTCGCGGATATGGACGCCGGGGATCGTGTATTCACTGACGAGCATGGCGAGATCCTGTGGAATGTTTGTCGACACAGTGCCTACAATTGCCCTATGTTCGAATCAAGCATCTAATTCTGGCAAAAATTACGGATATATAGCGTGTCTCATTCTGCCTGGCCCCATCCCGTCGCAGCCATCACACAGGAGGAGCGGCGAGGCCGCTTGTCGCGCCTGCGCGAACGCATGCAGGCGCTCGGTATCGCTGTGACCCTGCTCGGGCCGACCGAGAGCTTACGCTATTTCACCGGCCTCGTCTGGCACCTGAGCGAGCGTCTGCTCGGCGCCGTCGTCACCGAGGACAGGCTGATCTATGTCGTGCCCGGCTTCGAGAACAGCCGCGTCGAAACCCTGCCGCACCTGCCGGGCGAGAGCGCAGTGTGGCAGGAAGAGGAAAGCCCGTCGGCGCTGGTTTCGAAACTGGCCGGCCCCTCCGGCAGGCTCGCGCTGGACGATGCCCTGCCGCTTGCCTTCTATCATGCCTTTGCCGAGCAGATGGGCGCAGCACGCCTCGTCGATGGCGGTCCGATGATCCGCGCGCTGCGCGCCATCAAGTCTCCGGCGGAGATCGCCCTCATCCGCTATGCGATGGGCATCACGCTCGATATTCACCGCAAGGTTCGCGACACGCTGACAACAGGCACGGCAGCCTCGGATGTGGTGCGCTTCATCGACCAGCAGCATCGCGCCGCCGGCGCCAGCGACGGCTCGAGCTTCTGCATCGTCTCGTTTGGCGCGGCAACCTCGCTGCCGCACGGGGCGGACGGCGAACAGGTCCTGCAGGCGGGTGACGTCGTTCTTGTCGATACCGGCTGCCGCATCGATGGCTATCATTCGGATCTGACGCGCACCTATATGCTCGAAGCAGGCAACAGCGAATTCGAGCGGGCATGGACAATCGAGCGCGAAGGCCAGCAGGCCGTATTCGATGCGGCCAGACCGGGTGCCTCCTGTGAAAGCCTCGATGCCGCGGCCCGCAGCACTTTTGCACGGCACGGGCTCGGCCCGGACTATCGCCTGCCCGGCCTGCCGCATCGCGCCGGCCACGGCCTTGGCCTGGAAATCCACGAGGCGCCCTATATCGTCCGCGGCAACAAAACGCCGCTGGCACCGGGCATGTGTTTCTCGAACGAGCCGATGGTCGTCTTTCCCGGCACGTTCGGCGTTCGCCTCGAAGACCATATCTATATGGCCGAAGACGGCCCGTACTGGTTCACGAAACCGGCGGAAAATCCCTACGCTGTCTAGTCGCGCGAGGGAGGAGCGAGATGTCCTGACGCCGCAGTTCCAGCCGCAGCGTCAGGTATTGTCGTTCCGCTAATATCGGCCCAGCAACAATCAAAGGTCGATATCGATACGCAGCGGCTGATGATCCGATCCGTCCGCACGTTCATCGACCCAGACCTTGCGGAGACGGCTCGAATACCACGTCGGCACGAAGCAATAGTCGATGCGGATGCCGCTTTTGGCGTCGAAGTCCCGGTAAAGCGTGTGCCCCTGATCTTCCGCGCCGCCTGCCGCGACGAAGGCATCGACAAAGCCGGAAGCATCCGGCAGCCTGCCATGCCAGCGGTTGACCGGACCGCACATCCATTCATATTCCGGCGATGTCGGCTCGAAGTTGAAATCGCCGAGCAGGATCGCTTCGCGCGGCATGTCGGGCAAAGCCGGTTCTTCCCGCCAGGAGGCGACGATCTCGCGCCCGCCAATTGCAGGGCCGTCATAGAAGGCGCGGTTGGAGATGCGAACCAGTTCCTGCAACTGGTCCATCCGGTAGCGGCTCGCCAAGTGGTCGAGATGGGTGGAATAGAAGCGGACCGGGCCGGCCGATGTTTCGATCAGCGCCTCGATCGCACCGCGCTGGATGGTGTGCGGACCGGGTGCGGTGAATTTCGGATACATGTGATTGCGTGTCGACAGGATCGGGTAGCGCGAAAGGATCATGTTGCCGAACTGACGGCGCTTGTAGTCGGTCGGGCGCCGGCCGGCAGCGTCCGAAACCTTGAGCACATCGACCGTCGGACCCCAGACGTAAAAATGATCGGGCAAGAGGCGCGCGATCTCGTCCGACTGGCTGACATTACCCGAACGGTCCCAATAATTCTCCACCTCCTGCAGGGCGATAATGTCGCTGTCCTTGACGGTTTCGACGATCCGTTCCAGATCGTAGCGATCATCACGGCCACGAGTGTATTGAATATTATAGGTGGTGATCAGCATGAAGCCTCGCATAAATTTGAGTTGCGCTACACCAAGAAAACGTTTCATTGTGTAGTCACGCGAGGGCTAATCCGCGAATATGAAATTTCCGACACGCTTCTATGATGATTGCATGAACCTTCAGTCCCACCCGACCACGATTTCCATCCCCCGCACTGGAACCGCAACTGCCGGAATGCGCGCCGCCCCGCTCTCCACGGACGTCATCACGCCATGAAAGCCCGCGCCACCATCAAGGATGTCGCCCGGCTGGCGCGCGTATCCGTCGGCACGGTGAGCCGTGTCGTCAACGGAAATCTTGCCGTGACAGAGCAGAACCGCCGCGCCGTCTTCGACGCGATCCAGCGGCTGGGATACAGGCCAAGCTCCGTCGCACGCTCCCTGGTCGGACAGACCGAACAGGCCCGCCGCGGCATCACGCTGCCACCCGACGCGCCGCGGCTGACGACGATCGGCTATGTCAGCATCGACCATTCCATTCTGACGGACGAGATGCCGCCGGCCGGCAGCCGCGTTTCCGCCCGGCTCATTCATCGCTCGGTCGGCGGGCCTGCCACGAATGTAGCGATTGCCGCCAGCCGCCTGGGCGGCGACTTTCCGGTCGCGGTCAACCTGATTTCTTCGCTCGGCGACGATCCCGAGAGCGATTGGGCGCTGGCGCAGCTGCTCGAATGCGGTCTTAATGTCGAGGCCGTCGAGCGTGTTGCCGGCGGGCGGCTGTCACGCAGCGTCATCATCGTGGAAACGGGCGGCCGGCGAACGATCCTCAACGAGCCGCTGTCATTGCCGGTGCCGCGCATTCGCGATTATCTGGGCGAGGCGGTTGCCAGGGGCGGACGCCACTGCCTGCATCTGGAAGGTTTCCGGGTAGGGTTGCTCGACGAATTGCGCCTGACCGGCGCGATGCGCCCCGAACTCGTGACGATCGACACGACCGGCCTGCCGGCGCATTGGCAGACTCCTGCCGCATTCGACGAGCTGCGCCGCGCCTGCGACTTCATTTTCATGAGCCGGCCCGCCGCGCGCCAGTTGCTGGGCGGACAGATAGACGAAGCCGCGCTCGTGGAAGCTCTGGCGAAGCGTGTCGAAGGTGATGGCGCCAGCGTGGTGCTGACCATGGGTGCCGTCGGCTCGGCGCTTATCCGGCCCGGCGTCGCGCCCATCATTGTGCCGGCGCTTGCGGTGGAGCCTGTCGATGTGACAGGCGCTGGCGATATCTTCGTCGGGGTGTTCCTCGCCGTCTACCTTAATAGCCGCAACGCGGAACTGGCGGCACGCTGGGCAGCGGTCGGCGCCTCCTATTCCATCGGCGCCGTCGGGGTGAACGCGGTCGAAATCACCGCCCAACTGGTAACACAGGGCCTGGCGGCTCTGACCGAATCCGCCGGATCCTGATCCCGCCTGCAAATTCCCCACCCTTTTTCTTCCCGCGCCACCACGCGGGAAGTCCCCAACATATTGCCGGCCGGTAGGCGATCCTCCCACCGACGGCTGAAACGTCACTAATCCTACACAAAGCCGTCACGCCGATGAAACGTTTCCACGATAGAAAATCGCACGTTATCGCGGGGCCAATCATTTTCCGGCTGCCGCATGAAACGAATTTTGGAGATAGGGATGTTCAAGACTGCTCTTATCGCAGCCACCACTCTTGCGGTGCTGTCCGGTGCTGCGCCCGCGAGCGCCAAGACCGAAATCAACATGTGGTTCGGCCTCTCGGGCCGTCTGCAGAAAGAAGTGCTTGCCCAGTGCGACCGCTTCAACCAGAGCCAGAACGACTACCACATCAACTGCACCCGCGAAGGCAGCTACGACGAAATCTTCCAGAAGGCGATGGCCGCCGTTCGCGCCGGCAACCAGCCCCACATCCTGCAGGTGGTCGATCGCGGCACCGGCACCATGATGCTCTCGGGCGCCGTCATTCCGGCCTATCAGCTGGTCGAAGAGACCGGCATCAAGGTCAACTGGGACGATTATTTCCCGGTTATCGGCAATTATTATGCCGGCCGCGACGGCAAGCTCTGGGCTTTCCCGTTCAACTCCTCGACCGCCATGGTTTATTACAACATCGATCAGCTGAAGGCTGCCGGTTACGACCGCTTCCCGGAGACTTGGGAAGACTTCGACAACCTGCTGGTGGCACTGCGCGACAAGGCCGGCTCGAAGTGCCCGGTCGCCTGGACGATCGATCTCTGGTCCGACATGGAGCAGTTCTCGGCGATCCACAACATTCCGGTCGCCACCGAGAATAACGGTTACGACGGCCTCGACGCCCAGTTCGAAATCAACAAGACGCTGTTCGTCAAGCATATGGAACGCCAGAAGCGCTGGTTCGATCAGGGTCTCGCCAAATACGATCCGAACGTCGATACCCGGCGCGACATGTTCGTCAACGGCCAGTGCGCGATCTTCTTCGATTCGATCGCCGGCTTCACCACGACCGATGAGCTGGCTCGTCCGAAGGGTACGCACTGGACGGTTGCCCAGCTGCCGCACAACAAGGACGTAACGCCGATCAACAGCCTCGTCGGTGGCGCCGCATTGTGGACGATGAAGGGCTTCTCCAAGGAAGAATACAAGGCCGTCGCCGCCTTCTACCAGTTCATCGCCCAGCCGGAGCAGCAGAAGCTCTGGTCCGACGGCACCGGCTATATCCCGGTCACCAAGTCGGCCTATAACGACCTCGTTGCGTCAGGCTATTACCAGCAGGACGGCAAGGTCAACCGCGACCTCGCCGTCAAGAGCCTGACCCGCGCAACGCCGACGCCGCTCTCCAAGGGCGTTCGCCTCGGCAACTACGTCGAAATCCGCAACATCATCACCGAAGAGATCCAGAAGGCCCTCAACAACCAGGTGACGATGCAGCAGGCTCTCGACGCCGCGACCGAGCGCGGCAACCAGCTGCTCAAGCGCTTCGCCGATACCTATCAGGGCGCCAAGCTGCCCTGATCGGCAGACCTGCCTCTACCTGACGACGCCAATCCGGATTGCGCCAGCGCCCCGGATTGGCTCCCCGATGTCCCATCGCCCGAGCATTGCGCATGATCAAACGCGTCATCTTCGAAGACCGGTGGCTGCCCTATCTGCTGATAGCGCCGCAACTGCTGATCATCTTCGTGTTCTTCTACTGGCCGACCGGCCAGGCCCTTTTCTGGTCCTTCACGCTGGAACCGCCGTTCGGCGGCGACGCCGTCTGGGTCGGCCTGCGCAACATTGCCGAAATCCTCGCCAGCCCTGTCTATCACACTGCCATTCGCAACACGCTGATCATGTCGGTATCGACCACGACCATCTCGCTGGGCCTCGGGCTGATCTTTGCAGTCTTCGCCGACCGGGGCCTGCGCGGCACGATCTTCTACAAGACCGCGATCATGTGGCCCTACGCGGTCGCAGCCCCCGTCGCAGCCGTCGCCTGGCAGTATATTTTCCAGCCGCAGATCGGCTTCATCGGCATCCTGAACCAATGGTATCCGGGCCTCTGGAACCCCTCGCTCAGCGGCATCGACGCCCTGGTCATGGTCGTCATCGCTTCGAGCTGGACCTCGATCACCTTCAATTTCGTCTTCTTCCTGGCCGGCCTGCAGGCCATTCCGAACAACCTCGTCGAGGCCGCCGCCATGGACGGCGCCGGACCGGTAAGGCGCTTCTTCGATCTCGTCTTCCCGCTGATCTCGCCGACCTTCTTCCTGCTTCTGGTGCTCAACGTCGCGACCTCCTTCACCGAGGGCTTCGGCATCATCAACGTCATGACCCAGGGCGGCCCGGGCAATGCCACCCAGACCATGGTCTACAAGATCTACAAGGACGGTTTCATCGGGCTCGACCTTTCCTCGTCCTCGGCCCAATCGCTGATCCTGATGCTGCTGGTCATCTCCGTCACCCTCCTTCAGTTCCGCTTCGTCGAGCGCAAGGTTCACTACGCCGGCTCCGACAAGGGGGAGGCCGGCGAATGATCGAAAAGACACCGATCCTGAATACCGTCACGCACGCGATCATGATCGGCGGAGCGGCTCTCATGTGCTTCCCGATCTACGTATCGTTCATCACCGCGACGCTGCCGCTCGAACGCATGGCGGAGATCCCGAGGCCGCTGCTGCCGAGCGACCACCTGCTGGTCAACATGGCGGCCGCCTGGGAGCGAGGCGGCTTCTCGACGCTTTACATGAACTCGCTGATTTCGGCCGTGACGATCATGGTCGGCAAGATCGTGATCGCGATGATCACCGCCTTCAGCCTCGTTTATTTCCGCTTCCGCTTCCGCGGCGTGGCCTTCTGGATGATCTTCATCACGCTGATGCTGCCGCTCGAGGTACGCATCGTTCCGACCTACGAGGTCGCCTCGAACGTGCTCCTGCCCTTCCAGAAAATCATGGAATGGACCGGCATCGTCTGGCTGGTGAAGGCGGCATCCGGCATCCGCATCGATCTCAATCTCAGCCTCATCAACACCTATGCCGGACTGACCCTGCCGCTGATTGCGACCGCGACGGGCACCTTCCTGTTCCGCCAGTTCTTCCTGACCATTCCGGACGAACTGACCGAAGCGGCCAAGATGGACGGGTCGGGCGCCCTGCGCTTCCTCTGGGATATCCTGCTACCGCTGTCGCGGACGAATATCGCAGCGCTGGCCGTGATCATGTTCGTCTTCGGCTGGAACCAGTATCTCTGGCCGCTTCTCGTCACATCAGGCCCGGCATACCGCACGCTCACCATCGGCCTCACCTTCATGCAGCCCGGCGCCGATGGCGCCAACGACTGGAACGTCATCCTGGCCGGGGCGCTGCTCGTGATGATGCCGCCCGTCGCAGTCGTGATCTTCGCCCAGCGATGGTTCGTCAAGGGCCTGGTCAACTCGGAAAAATAGGCCGCGCGCAAGGATCGATTTCAAATGTCCGAAATAGAATTCACCAACGTCACCAAGTCGTTCGGCACGACACAGGTACTTCACGACCTCAGCCTGTCGATCGAGCGCGGCGCCTTCGCCGTCATCCTCGGCCCGTCGGGCTGCGGCAAGTCCACCCTGCTCAGAATGCTCGCCGGCCTCGAAAGGGTTTCGACCGGCAAGATCTCGATTGCCGGCCGGCAGGTCGAGGAATTGCAGCCGCGCGAGCGCGACGTCGCCATGGTGTTCCAGAACTATGCGCTGTATCCGCATATGTCGGTCGCCCAGAACCTCGGTTATTCGCTGACGGTTTCAGGCGTGAAGCGCGCCGAGATCGACCGTCGCGTCGCCGAAGTCGCCCAGGTGCTGCAGCTTGAGGACTATCTGAAGCGCAAGCCCGGTCAGCTCTCCGGCGGCCAGCGTCAGCGTGTCGCCATGGGCCGCGCCATCATCCGCGAACCGAAAGTGTTCCTGTTCGACGAGCCGCTGTCGAACCTCGACGCCAAGCTGCGCACCCAGATGCGGCTCGAAATCAAGCGCCTGCACCGCCGCCAGGGCGTCACCAGCCTGTTCGTCACCCACGACCAGATCGAGGCGATGACGCTCGCCGATGTCCTGATCGTCATGAACAAGGGCCGGATCGAGCAGATGGGCCGACCGGCCGACATTTATGAGAAGCCGGCAAGCGCCTTCGTCGCAAGCTTCCTCGGTTCGCCGCCGATGAACCTCATTCCGGCCGTCGTCGATGGCGACAGCCGCGGCATCGTACTCGGCGGCGACATCAAGGTTCCGCTCGAGCGTGTGCTGCCGGTCGCGCCGGGCACGGAAATCGTTGCCGGAATCCGACCCGAGCACATGCAGGTCGGCGCGGGAGCGAACCTTCCGGTCGAATTCGTCGAGGAACTCGGCAATGGCCGGCAGGTCCATCTGCGCATCGGCCAGACCGCATTGTCGGCGCTGCTGCCTGCAACCGACAAGCGGGCCGTCGGCCAGGCGCTGACGGTGAACCTGCCGTCAGAACATCTTCATTTCTTCGGCCGCGACGGCCGCCTCATCGAAACGCAGCCGGCCAGCGCAGCCGCATAAATATCCCCAGGAGACAGACATGCCGAAATTCATCCAGCTGACCGACGTTCACCTCATGCCGCCCGGCAGCTCGCTCCTCGATACAGACCCGGAAGTGCGCCTGCGCCTGGCGCTGCGCGATATCAGCGCCCACCAGCCCGATGCCGACTGGCTGATCTTCACCGGCGATCTCGCCCATCACGGCGAGGCCGAGGCCTATGCTCTGCTGCGCGACATTCTCGATCAGGAAACGACCATTCCCTACCGCCTGATGATCGGCAATCACGACAATCGCGACACGTTCCGATCTGTCTTCCCCGACCAGCCGGTCGATGAAAACGGCTTCGTGCAGTCGGTGATCGACTACGACAGCTGCCGGCTCATCATGCTCGACACGATCGAACACGGCAAACATAGCGGTCATATGGACGCCGCCCGCCTTGCCTGGCTCGAAAGGCGGCTTGCCGAAGCGAGCGACCGGCCGGTCTATCTCTTCTTCCACCATCCGCCCTTCCGCATCGGCATGAACGGCGTCGACAATATCCGCATGGTCGACGACGAGGCGCTGTTGACCGTGCTGAAGACACATCCGGCGATCCGGCATATGTATTTCGGCCACGTCCACCGGCCGATCGCCGGCTCCTGGCACGGTATTCCGATGTCCATGTGCTACGGCCTCAACCACCAGGCCGCACTGAACCTCGGCGATTCCCGCCACCGCGACCGCGTCGGCCCGGCAGAATATGCCGTCACGCTGATCGACGGCCCCTCGACCGTCGTCCATTTCCACGACTTCCTCTACCTCTACCCGGAAATCGTCACACCCGGCATGGACGGCAGCGGCGGCTTCAAGCGGACGATGCGGACGGGCGCAGTACCGAGCCAGGCGATGCCGGAAAATTAAGTTCGGCCAGCTGGGGCATCAGCGGCAGCCGAACTTTGTCACCTGCCGGCCGGCAAGCCGGCAGGTGACATTTCTTTTGTGCCCAATTTTGCGTCGCCCTACACAAAAGCGTCACCGACAACGGCTATGTTTATGTCATCCGAATGAATTTTGGATTCATCCGAATGACAGACGAAAAACATCCGATCGACATGAAATCGCGCTCCGGCCAGTGGCAGATCGTCGAGCGACAGATCAACCGGGATATCGCCTCGGGCGCGCTTGCGCCGGGAAGCCGCCTGCCGACGGAATCCGAGATCATGGAGCGGTTCAAGGTCGGCCGCCACAGCGTGCGGCGGGCGATCGCCGAACTGGCATCCGCCGGCAAGGTGCGGGTCGAGCAGGGCCGCGGCACCTTCGTGGAAGAGCACTCCGTCATCACCTACAATATTGCCCGGCGAACGCGCTTCCGCAAAAACCTGCTGGAACAGGGGCGCGTGCCTTCCGGGCAGCCGGTGTCGGAATCCGAGATTGTCGCACCGCCCGGCATCGCCGCTGCGTTAAAGCTTCCCGAGGGCGCCAAGGTCTACATGATCGCCCGGCGGGGTTTTGCCGATGACGTGCCGATCAGCCTCAGCCACTCCTATCATCCGGTGGAGCGGTTTCCGAACATGCATCTGCGCCGCCGCGCGGGTGAATCCGTCACCAGCATCTACGCTGCCTTCGGCATCCCCGACTATGTCAGGCAGAGCACCATGATCCTCACCCGCCGGGCGATCGGCGACGAGGCGCAGCTTCTCGCCCAATCGCCACAGCAGCCGGTGCTCGTCGTCCAGAAGACCGACGTCGACATGGAAGGCCGGCCGATCGCCTATTCCGAGACCGTCTGGGCCGGAGAGCGCGTGCAATTCAGCATTGACAACGAGCCGGAGGATCGCGCGGCGACACCGGCGAAAGGACAGGACGATGAATGACACCATGGAAGCCGGCGCGCCCCCTGCCAGCTTCAGCCATGCAAGCATGCTCGACATACTTGCCAGGGCCGATGCCAAGGGAATCAAGGCCATCGCAGAGGATCTCCTCGACGAACTCGGAGCGGTTGAGGTTCTCGTCAACCGCACCGGCCTTGCGATGCTCCCCTATACCGACACCGTGCAGAACACAGCCTTCCATCTCGGCGAGGTGCTGATGGCCGAAGCTCACATTCGTCTGGCCGATCATGGCGTCGAAGGCTACGGCGCCGTCGTCGGGCGCGATCTCGAACATGCGATGGCGATGGCCGTCATCGATGCAAGCTTTGCAGGCGGTATCGGCAAAACGGGAATCGAGAAATTCCTGACGAGCGAACAGCGCCGCCAGATGCAGGACGACGATGTCAGGCTGCGCAAGGTCGAAGCGACGCGCGTGCGGATGGAGACCTTCTGATGAGCCAGGCCCTGCTTCTTCCGACTGCCGAAGACATGCGCACCAATGCCACCTTCGATGCGTTGATGTGGGCGCTCGCGCGCCCCGGCCGTGTCCAGCCCCTGCCCTTTCCGGGCCTGTTTGCGCTCGCCGAAAGCCTGCTCGACCGCGAATGCAGTTTCTTTTGCTCCAATGAGGCGTTGAAGGCCGATATCGCCAGGACCGGCGCCAATGCCGTTGCGTTGGACGAAGCCGAATATGTCTTCGCGTCTGTCGGCAACCAGGCGGACCTGTTTGCACTTTCGACAATGCTGAGCGGCAACCTGCTCTATCCCGACGCCTCGGCGACGATTTTCGCTGAGGCACAGATCGGCAGCGGAACAGGGCTTCGCCTGACCGGCCCCGGCATCAACGGCGCCCTCGATATCGCGATCGGCGGCGTGCATCCGGATTTCTGGGCGCTGCGGGCCGAAATCATCCGCTATCCCCTCGGCTGGGACATCTACCTCGCCGATGGCGCAAGCCTGATCGGCATTCCCCGCTCCACCAAGATTGAGGTGCTCTGATGGCCTATGTTGCGACACGTGGCGGCGAACACGCCATCGAACAATCCGAGCGTCTCTACCGCGAAGAGCTCGGACAGATCGACAAGGCCCGCATCGAGGCGATCGGCGAGAGCCTGCCCTACCTCGTCGATCGCGTCATGGGCGAGGCCTCGCTCTACGCGCCTGAGCTTGCCGCATTGGCGCTCGCCCAATCCGGCGGCGACCTCTACGAGGCGGTGCTGCTGCTGCGTGCCTACCGCACGACGCAGCCACGCCTGACGATCGCCGAGCCGGTTCGCCAGCAGGATCTCTTTACCGTCAGGCGTATTTCGGCAGCCTTCAAGGACATTCCGGGGGGGCAGATCCTCGGACCGACGCTCGACTACTCGCATCGGATGCTGAATGTCGGCGTGCTCGATGGCGCGACTTTCGTCCCCGAACCCGTGGAATCGGCAGACAAGCCGGCACCCGCCACGCAGCCGTCCCTCACGGACTGGCAGAAGGCGCAGGGCCTGATCGCCGAGACGCCAGCGGAAGACCTCCCGCTCGACGAGATCCCCGACGTGACGCGCGAGCCGCTGCTCTTCCCGGCAAGCCGCGCCCACAAGCTGCAGAGCCTCGCACGTGCCGATACGGGCGGGACGCTGGCGCTCGGCTATTCGACCATGCGCGGTTATGGCAGCGTGCATCCGACCGTCAACGAGCTCAGGCTCGGAGAGGCCGAGGTCCGTGTCCGCCATCCGCGCGGCACGCTCTTCAGCGCCGGTCGCGTGCGCGTCAGCCAGAGCGAGATCATCTCCAAGAGCAAGGGGCTGGAGCTCGGTTTTTCGGCCACCTTCGGCTGGAACGAGGTGAAGGTGATCGCAGCCGCCTCGCTCGATCTCGCCTCCAATCAGCCCAATCCGCATCCGGCCTCGAACGAGGAGTTCGTTCTCTATCACACCGAGCCGGTCGAAAGCTCGGGCTTCTGCATCCACTTCAAGCTGCCGCATTACGTGACCTTCCAGTCGAGCCTCGATGCGATCAGGCGCGTGAAGGCCGACAAGGCAGCCAACAGACCCGGCGCGCCCGAGAGCGGCGCGGTCCAACAGGCCGAACTCGAAAAGGCAATGCCGTGAAACTCGATCAACTGACCAAACCCTGGGCGGCCTTCAGCTACGGCTTCCTGGATGAATCCGCCAAGCGCGAGATGCGTCGCCGCATCCTCAAAGCCATCGCCATTCCTGGCTATCAGGTACCCTATGCCAGCCGCGAGGTGCCGATTGCCCGTGGCTGGGGAACCGGCGGCCTGCAGGTGACGCTGACGCTCCTGAAACCGACCTCGGTCGTCAAGGTCATCGACCAGGGCGCCGACGATTCCGTCAATGCCAGTAGCATCCGCAAATTCCTGCGCCGTGTCAGCTCGGCCCGGGAGACGCTGGATACGCTGGAGGCCGACATCATCCAGTCGCGCCACCGCATTCCCGAAGAGAAGCTGCGCGAGAACCAGATCCTTGTGCTGCAGGTTCCCAATCCCGAGCCGCTGCGGCCGGTCCAGCCGGACATGTCGGAAGCCCGCGTCATGCATGGCGACGCCGATTATGGTCAGCTCTGGCTTACGCTTTACGAACAGCTCGTGCGCTCGGGCCGCATCATGCAGGGCTCCAGCTATCCGAGCATGGTCAATGGCCGCCATGTGATGACGCCGTCGCCGATCCCGCGCTGGGACGTGCCGAAGATGAATCTGGCGGCAAACCTCACCATCCTGTCGGCCGGCCGCGAAAAGCGCATTCATGCCGTACCGCCCTATACGCGCGTCGAGCCGCTCGTCTTCGACGATGTGCCCTACCGGGTCGAGGACCATGCTGACAAGATTTGTCACCGCAGCGGCGTAACAGGCTACTTCATGAACGAGCTGCCGCAGGACGATGGCTCATCCGCCTTCGAGGTCTCCGACAGCCAGTACGGCGTCAAACATATCCGCAAGCGGGACGGCGAAGCCGTTGCTATCGGTGAAACTTACTACAAGCAGGGCAGGATCGAGCAATGAGCGCCGCAAGTCTTTCCGCCCCCAATCCTTCTGCCCCGGTCCGTCAGCCGCCGCGGCTGATGCTGTCCTCACCGATCCTGACGATGAACGGCATCCGCAAGAGCTTTGGCGAGGTTCAAGCGCTGCGCGGCGTCGATGTCACCGTCTATCCCGGCGAAGTGCTCGGCATTGTCGGCGAATCCGGCTCCGGCAAATCGACGCTGCTTCGGATGATGAACCTCGAAGACAGGCCGGATGAGGGGCAATACCGGCTGGCGCTGCCCGGTCGCGAGGATCTGAACCTCTTCACGCTCGACCGTTTCGAACGGCGCATGCTGCGGGCGCGCCATATCGGCATCGTCTACCAGAGCCCGCATCTTGGCCTGAGGATGAACCACACGAGCAGCGGCAATGTCGCCGAGCGGCTGCTGATTGCCGGCGAGCGGAATTTCGCGACACTTCGCGCCCGCGCCAGGGGCGCGCTCGACGCTTCGGAATTTCCGGTCCAGCGCATGGACGCCCGTCCCGCGGAACTTTCCGGTGGCATGCAGCAGCGCGTGCAGCTTGCCAAGGCCATCGCGCTTGAACCGGCACTTCTGCTTCTCGACGAGCCGACGACGGGGCTCGACGTCAGCGTCCAGGCGCTGGTGCTCGACACGCTGAAGCGGCTGCAGCGCGAGCGCCGCATCACCATCGTCATCGTCTCGCATGATCTCGGTGTTATCCGCACGATGGCGGACCGGGTGATGGTGATGCGCAACGGCGAAGCCGTCGAAGAGGGCCTCGCCGACCAGATCTTCCAGGACCCGCAGCATGCATATACCCAGCAGCTCGTGCATGCGAAGCTTTGACAGGAGAGCCATCAGGTGAACATGCACACACATCCTGCGGCTTCCGCACAAACGATCCTCTCCGTTCAGGGCCTCGCCAAGCATTTCGAGATGCATCATCTCAAGCGCACGCTGCACGCCTTCGACAAGGTCGATTTCGAGCTGCGCGAAGGCGAATTCATCTTGCTGACGGGCGAAAACGGCGCCGGCAAATCGACGCTGCTGCGTACGCTCTACCGCTCCTACGTACCGCGGGCCGGGCATGCCTATTACCATACACGCGAAGGCATCATCGATCTGACGGTCGCAGCCGATGTCGATATCGCCCTTCTGCGCAAGCGGGAAATCGGCTTCGTGACGCAGTTCCTGCAGGCCCGCCCGCGTGTCGCGGCCGAGGAGCTGGTCGCCGAGCCGCTGCGGCTTGCCGGCCGGCCCTACCACGAGGCGATCGAAGAGGCCCGCCGCTGGCTCTCCGCCTTCGGCGTCAAGCCGGGGCTCTGGGCCGCCTACCCTTCCACCTTCTCCGGCGGTGAGCAGCAGAAGGTCAATCTGGCGCGCGCCCTCATCCTGCCGCAGCGGCTTCTCTTCCTCGACGAGCCGACCGCCTCGCTGGACAAGAATGCGCGTCGTGCGCTCGTTACCCGCCTTGCCGAACTGAAGGCTGCAGGCGTGGCAATGATCGGCGTCTTTCATCACCCCGACGATGTCGCGGATCTCATCGACCGCGAAATCAGCCTTCAAACCCGACAGATCCAGGATGGAGCAGAGAATGTGGTTGAGTGATTTCGAAATCGTGCTGCGCGATAGGGTCGTATCGCGCGGTGCCGTCAGGATCGAAGACGGCGTGATCGCCGAGATCAGGGAGGCGCCCGTCGCTGCGGCGGATATTTCCGGCGACGGCAGACTGCTGCTTCCGGGCTTCATCGACATGCATGGCGACATGATCGAGCGCGAGATCGAGCCGCGTCCGAATGTGCGCTTTCCGCTGGAACTCGGCATTTTCGAGCTCGACAAGAAGCTTGCCGGCAACGGTATCACGACCGCCTATGCGGCACTCTCCTTTCATGCCAACAGCAGCTACGGCCACATCCGCTCGGAGGAGCATTCGCGCTCGATCATCCAGACGCTCGTCGAACTGCGGAAAAACGATCTTCTGATCGATCACAGGGTTCATGCACGGTTCGAGATTACCTTCACCCATGCGCGCGCCGTCATCGAAGACCTGCTGCGGGCCGGCGCGCTGGATCTCGTCTCGCTGATGGATCACACGCCGGGCCAGGGCCAGTACCGGGACGTCGAACGGCATATCGAGACCATCGCCCGCAACAACAAGATCACGCTGGAGCAGGCTGCCCATCGCGTTCGCGAACGCATGGAGAACCGTGCCCAGAACAATGACGCGATCGACAATCTTGAAGGCATTGCCGCGACTGCCCGCGACCATGGCGTCATCATCGCCTCCCATGATGACGACAGTGTCGAGAAAGTGGCCATCGTCGAAGGGCTCGGCGCGCGCATCAGCGAGTTTCCGGTGACGATGGCTGCCGCACAGGAGGCGCGCAAATTCGGGCTGGCAACCGCCATGGGCGCACCGAATGCTCTTCGCGGTCTGTCCTATTCGGGCAATCTCTCCGCACGTGAAGCTTACGAGCGCGGCGTTCTCGATATTCTTGCCAGCGATTATCATCCTTCGGCCATGCTGCCCGCCATCATCGCGCTTGCGGACGCTGGCCCCGGCGGATTGCCGGCTTCTGCGGCGCTGGTGAGCGCCAACCCGGCGGCCGCACTCGGGCTTACGGACCGCGGCGCGATCGAGATCGGACTGCGCGCCGACCTCGTGATAGCCGAGCGCGGGCGCCTTCCGCGGGTACGAGCCACGTTCAGCCAAGGCAGGCAAGTCTATTCCGACGGGATCATCGGGCGATTCCAGCAGGCTGCGTGAGCGATTTGGCGCAGAGAAGCGGGATACGCCCCGCCGGCAAAATACATCCGGAAATTCCGGATGTATTACTTGATAAAAGCGCCGCAAATTGCCGGAAATATTGGAGAATTACTTAATAAAATTGTCATAGTGAGGTGTTATTTTATATTTATAGGATGATACCTAAATATAATTCAGCTTCATCTTCGGCACTTCTGGCAAGCGGAGGTCTTCCGGTGCTTGAACTTCACTCTCTGAAGAAGAATTTCGGCCAAACACACGCAGTCGACGACGTAAATCTGTCGATCGCTGCCGGGCAAATGGTCGGCATCATCGGCCGCAGCGGCGCCGGCAAATCAACCTTGCTGCGGCTTATCAACCGTCTGCTCGAGCCGACATCCGGCACGATCATGTTCGAGGGCAAGGACATTACCCGGCTGCGCGGCCGCGAGCTGCGTCTGTGGCGCGCCTCCTGCGCCATGGTGTTTCAACAGTTCAATCTGGTGGAACGCATGGATGTGCTGACGAATGTGCTGATCGGCCGCGTCGCCCGGCACGGCTTCTTCTCCTCCATGCTGCGTCGCTTCACGGACGAGGAAAAGGCCATGGCCATTCGCGCGCTCGACCGGCTCGATCTCGTGCCGCAAGCGCTGCAGCGGGCCGGCACACTCTCGGGCGGACAGCAGCAGCGTGTCGCCATCGCCAAGGCCCTGGTACAGAATCCGAAGATCATGCTTGCCGACGAGCCGATCGCCTCGCTCGACCCGGCCAATGCGACGCGCGTCATGGAGGCCCTGCGCAAGATCAACCGTGAGGACGGCATTACCGTCCTCGTCAATCTTCATACGCTCGATACTGCCCGCAACTATTGCGAACGCATCATCGCCATGCGGGCCGGGCGGGTGCGTTTTGACGGCGCACCGGCGGATCTGACCCAGGAACGGGTCCGCGAAATCTACGGCACTGACGATTTCGACGCGGAGATCGACGAGGCCGTGACATCCACCTCATTCAACACAGGTCGCACCGCAAAAGAGAAGGTCTACCTGGCCGTATGAGTTTCACCCGCGGCCCCGCCAGGCCACGGGCATTTTTGCAACAGGAGAGTTGGAATGAAGAACGTCCTCATGCTTGCGGCCGTGACGGCTGCGTTTGCCCTTTCCAGCCAGGCCGCCCATGCCGACGGTTGGAAAGATCAGTACAAGACGATCCGCCTCGGTGTTCTCTCGGGCGAGAACGAAAAGGACCGTATCGCGCGCCGCGTCGGTTTCCAGCAATATCTGGAAAAGGAACTCGGCGTGAAGGTCGAGATCTTCACGGCCGGCAATTACGACGGCGTCATCCAGGCGCTCGCCTCCGACCAGATCGAATTTGCCTTCCTCGGCTCCTCGGCCTATGCCGCGGCCTATACCGAGACTAATGGCGGCGTCGAGCCGCTGCTCGCCGGCCAGGAACAGGACGGTTCGACGGGCTATTATTCCGTCATCACCGTTCGCTGCGATTCCGGCTACAAGTCGGTTGACGACCTCAAGGGCAAGGTTCTCGCCTTCGCCGATCCGGATTCGACCTCCGGCTATGCCGTCCCCTATTATAACCTGGTCAAACAGGGCTACGATCCGAAGACCTTCTTCTCGGCCATCCCCTTCTCCGGTGCGCATGAAACCGGCGTCATGGCTGTCGCCAACAAACAGTTCGATGCTGCCGCGACCTACATCAACAACGAGATCAGCGGCATTCCGCAGCGCATGGAATCCAAGGGCATGATCCCGAAGGGCGAAATCTGCCGCATCTGGCAGTCTCCCGAGATCACCAACGGTCCCTTCACCACCCGCACCAACCTGCCGGCGGACATGATCGCCGAGGTCAAGGCAGCGGTAAAGGCAACGCCGGAAAAGGCACCTGAAGCCTTCAAGGAAATGAGCGGCGGCGACAACTCCACCTCCAAGGGCTATGTCGATGTCGATCACCAGCGCTACCAGTGGATCGTCGACATGCGCGACTGGCTGAAGAAGCAGCGCCGCAACGGCTGACACTTTTCGTCCACGCCAGACAACGGGAGCGCCGCGCCGTCAGGCGCTCCCACGACCGGGACCAGAGATGACGACCGCATCGCCCTCCATCGCCGTCCGCCAGTTCGAGGCCGAATACCGCCGCATCCGCAGTCGCGCCAGGATCGTGCAGCTCGTTTCGGGCGCGCTCTTTGCCGCCGCGGTGCTGCTGACGGCCCGGACGGGCGGTTTCTTCGACATGACCGAGGTCAACCTGCCCTCGGGCGAGCGCGTCACCACGTGGAAATTGTGGGCCTCCCTGCCCCGCCTTGGCGAATATCTCTACAAGACGCTGCCGCATCTGCGCCTCGAAACGCTCGGCGGCGATCTCGCCGAATGGTTCTGGCGCTGGCCGGTCTGGCTGGAACTGCTCGGCGAAACGATCCTGATCGCCTATGTCGCGACGCTTCTCGGCGTCGTCGGCGCCTTCATCCTGAGTTTCCCGGCCGCCCGCAACCTCAGCCCCAGCGGTTTTCTGCTGATCGCCTCGCGCCGCTATCTGGAGGTCATCCGCACCGTTCCCGATATCGTCTGGGCGTTGATCTACGTCTTCTGCTTTGGCGTCGGACCGCTTGCCGGTGTGCTGGCGATCGCGACGCACGCGACGGGTTCGCTCGGCAAACTCTATTCCGAGGTCAACGAGAATATCGACATGCGGCCGCTGGAAGGCGTCAAGGCTTCCGGCGGCACCTGGTTCCAGCAGATGCGCTATGGCGTCGTGCCGCAAGTGATCCCGAACATCATCAGCTACACGCTGCTGCGTTTCGAGATCAACGTGCGCTCCTCCTCGATCATCGGTTATGTCGGAGCCGGCGGCCTCGGTCAGGAGATCCGCACCGCCATGTCGCTGCAGGAATATACCGATCTTTCGGCGCTGTTCGTCATCATCCTCGTTACGGTCGTCGTCATCGATTTCCTGAGCGAGAAGCTGCGCCACCGCATCATCGGCATCGAAAGCCCGAGTATCTGAGCCATGACCGACATTTCCTCCCTATCCGAACTGCGGCAGCGCGTGCCCGGCGCGTTTACGGTTCCGCCACGCGTGCGCATGATGCGTTATGCCGGCGCCATTGCCCTTATCCTGCCGCTCCTTGCCGGCCTCTACCTTTTCGACTTCTCGCCTGCACGCATCCTGAACGGCCTGACGCGGCTCGGCATGATCTTCTCCTTCATGTTCCCGCCCTACATCTGGACGACCTGGCAGGAATGGGGCGACGTGCTTGTCGGCCTCGGACAGACGATTTCGATGGCCTTCCTCGGAACGCTGCTTGGCGCTCTTGTCGCCTTTCCGCTCGCCTTTCTCGGCGCGAAGAACATCATGCCGCTCGGCTGGGTGCGTCTCTCCACCCGGCGTGGCTTCGACGCCTTGCGTGCCGTCGAGCAGATCGTGCTTGCGCTGATCTTCATCCGCGCCTTCGGGCTCGGCCCGCTTCCGGGTGTCTTCGCCATCGCCGTTTCGGAAATCGGCACTTTCGCCAAGCTCTTTTCGGAGGCAATCGAAAATACTTCGCGCAAACCCGTCGATGGCGTTCTGGCATCGGGCGGCGGGCCGCTGCAGACCATCCGGCTCGCCATCCTGCCGCAGGCCATGCCGGTGATCCTGTCGATCATGCTTTACAATTTCGAATCCAACACCCGCTCCGGTACCATCCTCGGCATTGTCGGCGCCGGCGGAATCGGCTTTCTGCTTGCAGATCGCATTGCCGCGTATCGATGGCCGGAAGCATGGACAATCATCTTCCTGATCGTCGCCGTCGTTTATGCTATCGATCTTTCCTCCGCCTGGCTGCGTGGCAGGATCATTGGCAAGAACGACAGTCTGGGCTAGGCAACGGAAGAGCGTGGCAAGGGAAATTGAATGGCAAGGATAATGGTGGTCGGCAACGCCAATGTCGACCGGATCTGGTGGCTCGACCGGCCAGTCGCCCCAGGCAGCAGGCTTTCCTGCCAGGCGATCGAGGAACGTTACGGCGGTGGCGGCTATAATACCGGCATCGTCCTGCTTGACCTCGGTCATGAGGTGACGCTCGTCACCAGCCTTTACGATGACGACAAGGGCCGCACCTACCTGAACGATCTCCGCCAGCGCGGCTTCAATACCGATTTCGTCAACCTCGTACCCGGCACCACGCCATCGGTGGAGATCCTTGTCGATCCGCATGGGGAACGCACCATCATCGCGCCAGCCGGCCGCCGCAGGCCCGGCATCGAGGTTCTGCCAGAAGTCGATGCCTCCCTTGTCTATCTCAACACGCGCGGCATGAGCGAGGCCGCATTGAAGCGGCTGGACGATTTCGATCAGGTGGTCTCACAATACCCGCTATTCGCCGAACGCCGGCCGGCGAATGTCCTGATTGCGTCGCGCTCGGACGTGAAGGGCGCGGCGCGAACGGCCTGGCAGGCAGCTGCCGAGGTCGCCGGGCCGCGGCTCGAAACGCTCGTCCTGACGAGCGGCACGCAACCCATCGAGATCGTCAGCCGGCGGGATCAGATGATCGTCGATGTCCCAACCACCGCCCCCGTGCGCGACACGACAGGGGCCGGGGACTATTTTGCCGGCGGTTACATCGATGCCATGGTGCGCGGTTTCGATGCCGACGCGGCGGCACTGGCCGGCTGTAAGGCCGCGGCCCAGCGCCTCGCAGCTGCAGAACATGCCGGCCCTTGAAAGACAGGCACGCAAGTCTCACCTGATATTCTCCATTGTTCACCTGTCGAACGACAGCCCTTTGCCATCAGCAGTCGCTGCCGGTCCTCAACATCGACGCCTCGCCGCGTCGGAGGAGATTTCATGGGATTCATTGATCGTGACATTCAGCCGTCGTCGGACGCCGGGCTGCTGGATGCCTATTCCGAAACGGTGTCCGGCGTCGTCGATACGGTCGGCCCGGCAGTCAGCCGCATCGAACGCATCGGCGGACGGGCGGGGCACGGCTCCGGCTTTGCCATCTCGCCTGACGGACTTGTCGTTACCAACAATCACGTCGTCGGCGATGCGAAGGCCGTTACCATCAAGACACCTGACGGTGCCGTGGTGGAGGGGCGTGTTCTCGGCCGTGACGAGGACACCGACCTTGCCCTCATTCGCGCCAATGACTGGTCCGGCGCCTGGGCGCAGCTTGCCGATTCCAAGAAGCTGAAGCGCGGGCATATTGCAGTCGCCATCGGCAACCCGCTCGGCTTCGAATGGACGGTTACCGCCGGTGTCGTCTCCGCGCTCGGCCGCTCGATGCGCGCCGCGAGTGGCCGGCTGATGGAGGATATCATCCAGACGGATGCGGCGCTCAATCCCGGCAATTCCGGCGGCCCGCTCGTCTCGTCTTCGGGTGAGGTAATCGGCGTCAATACCGCGGTCATCCAGGGCGCGCAGAGCATCGCCTTTGCGGTCGCCTCGAATACCGCCAGGCATGTGGTCTCGGAGATCCTGCGCTTCGGCGAGGTCAGGCGCGGCTATATCGGTATTGCGGCAGATACCGTCGATCTGCATCGGCGCATCGCGCTCGAGGCCGGCGTGCCGCAGCGCACGACTGTCCGCCTGCGCCGTGTCGAGGATGGCGGTCCCGCCGCCAGTGCCGGCCTTCGCGAAGGCGATTATCTGCTCGCCATCGGCGGGCATCCGGTTTCGGGAATAGACGATGTCATACGGCTTCTGGACGGCGCGACGATCGATGCCGATGTCGATGTGCTGATCTTCTCCGTCGCCGGTCGGATCGAGCAACGCACTGTTCGCCCGGTGAGAAGGGCACATTGAGCGATCGCTTAGCCTGGGCGGTTAAAACGAGAACGAAGCCGAGGATCGCCTCCGTTCTCCCATCGAACCGAACCACGTCAGCTCATGCGACGAGACTTTCCGCCTCGATCTCGGCGATGAACTTGGCAACCGTCTCGCCGATGATCTGCGGATGGTCTTCCTGCAGATAGTGCAGGCCCGACCCGAGTTTCACCAGCCGGCAGTCGTGCAGGCGCCTTGCATGATCTTCGGCAACGGCAGGCGGGATGAGCGCACCCGGATCGCCGGCGAAAAGAAGCTTCGGGTAGTGCGACAAAGCCAGCGCCTCATGTGCCCTTTCCATGGTGGCGTAGACATCGGCCGGCTCGCCGGCAATCGGCAGCTCGTTCGGGAACCGCCATGTCGGCCTGCGCGAGGCCTCGGTCGAAAACGGCGCGCGATAGACGGCCATCTCCTCCTCGTTGAGTTGGCGGGCGGTCGCACCGGGCAGCACGCCTTCAACGAAAATATTGTCCCTCAGGATGAGTGCTTCGCCCTCTCCCGGCGTGCGGAACTTTCGGAAGATCTCGCGCTCCGCACTGTCCTGCAGGAACTCGTCCCAGGTCGGGATCGGCCGGATGAACTCCATGAAGGCAAGACCACGGACAAAGTCGGAGCGACGGGCGGCGAGATGGAAGGCCAGGCCGCTTCCCCAATCCTGAGCCACAAGATAGGCCGATCCGACGCCCATCTTGGCAATGAATCCATCGAGGTAACGGACATGATCCTCGAAGCGATAGGCAATATCCGGCTTTCCGGACTGGCCGAAGCCGATCAGGTCCGGAGCGACGCAATGGGCGACATCGGCAACAAGCGGGATGATGTTGCGCCAGATGTAGGACGAGGTGGGATTGCCATGCAGAAAGAGGGCGATAGGACCGTCCGTCCTGCCGGCCTCCCGATATGCCATTTCAGAATCGAGAACCGGTATGCGCGGCAGACTGATATCAGGTCTCATGGGTGTGATCCTTGAACACGGTGGCAAAAACGATCTTCTTGAACCGCTCCAGAGGCTGGGCGTCCCGCGAGACTTTCATGCGCAGGATCGCGCCTTCCCATGAAGCGAGGAGGAATTCGGCCAGGTCTTCGGCACTGATCGCATCGTCGATCTCGCCGGAGGCCTGTCCTTCGGCAATGCAAGCGGTAAACGGCGCGCTCCACTCGCCAAAGATTTCCGAGAGTCGCGTGCGCAGCATTTCGCTTTGCGGGGCCGCCTCCAGGCTGAGATCGCCGATCAGGCAGCCCCGGCTGAAACCGTCGGCTGCCAGGCGGCCGGTGATGATGTCGAGATATTTCTCGATGCGCCGGCGTGGCCGCAGCCCCGCATCTCCCAGCGCGGCCTCGATGGCGCACTGAACATCGCGAAAATAGAGATCGAGCACCTCCTTCGTGAATTCCTCTTTGGAACGGAAGTGGTTGGTGAACGAACCCTGCGGTACTCCCGCCTCGGCGACGATGTCGCGCACGCCGGCGCCAATGTAGCCCTTGCGAAACATGACCTTGCGGCCGGCTTCGAGGATTGTGTTTCGGTGCGAGTGTTTTGCCATAGCGATATAATACGTACGACCGTATTAAAATCAAGTTCTGCGCCTTGGCGCAGTGCAGCCGACGTGAGGATCGCGAAAAACACGCGCAAAAACAAAGGCACCCGTTGCCGGCGGGTGCCTTGAACCTTGTCTTCGACGATATCGGGCGGTGCTCGCCTACAGGGCTTCCGGTATTCCGGAGGCCGCATCAAGCAAACCAGACAGCGCCGATGGTTCGTCGGAGAATACGTCATAGACGCATGGAGCTGCAAAGACTGCCGCCCCCAGAATGATGATGATGATCCGTTTCATCGAAGCTCCTTGGACCCTGCCAGGCTACGCCTCCCCGACCTGGACAAGGTTCAGTTCGACATTGATGTTGCCGCGCGTTGCCTTCGAGTAAGGGCAGGTCTGGTGCGCTTCCTCGACAAGCGCGCGGGCGACCTCGGGTTCAAGGCCCGGCAGGCTGATGTTGAGGCGTGCCTGCAGGAAATAGGCGTCGCCCGTCACGCCGAGATCGACTTCCGCATCGACAGCGGTTTCACCGGGAAGCCTGAGCTTTCGCTTGCCGGCGGCCAGGCCCATCGCACCGATGAAGCAGGCCGACCAGCCGGCTGCGAAGAGCTGTTCCGGATTGGTGCCGGCATGGGCGCTGCCCGGGGGCGAAAGCTTGATGTCGAGCTGCGCATCGCTGCTGCGGGCCGATCCGTCGCGGCCGCCTGTCGTGCGGGTCTTGCCGGTGTAAAGAACCTTTTCAATCGTGGTCATGAGAGCACTCCTTGCTTTGGTGTCGCGACCTGCGACATCTGATGACGGAGCGGTTTTGCCCTGATGACGTATCCCCCATGTTTCCAAATTCGGCCGAACTGTATCAAAACGTAGCGCCAGCTTAACCGGACATTCTCGCATACAAAGACAGGGCCAAGATCAGCTGGCGCGAATTGTGACTTCTGCGGCCAGACCGCCGCCCTGGCGATTGTAGAGCCGCACCGAACCGCCAATTGCGGCCGCCAGCTGCTGGGCGATGGCGAGACCGAGACCGGTCCCCCCCGTCTCGCGGTTGCGCGACTGCTCCAGCCGGAAAAAGGGCTGCATTGCCGCCTCCAGCATGGCATCGGGAATGCCGGGGCCGCGATCCATCACCGTAATGGCGATCGCGCCGTCATCTTTTCGCTCGACGCCGATTTCGGCGCTCCCCGCAAATTTCAGCGCATTGTCGATGAAATTGGTCAGGATGCGGCGCAGGGCGTGCGGTTTCGTCGATGCGACGCCCTGCACGAGGCCGGCCACGCTGACGGCCTTGTCCATGTCCTGATAGTCGTAGGCGATACTGTCGATGAAGGACGAGAGATCGATGCGGGAAAATTTCTCGCCGTTGCCATGGGCGCTGCGGGCATAAGCGATACCGTCCTGCACAAGCCGCTCGATCTCCCCGAGATCACGCACCAGCTTGTCCTTTTCGGGAGAATCGTCGGCCATATCGGCGCGCAGCCGCATGCGCGTGATCGGTGTCTGCAGATCATGCGAGATTGCCGCAAGGATCTGCACCCGCTCCTCGAGATAGTGAGCAATCCGTTCGCGCATGGCGTTAAAGGCGCGCGCCGCATGCGCCACCTCGCTTGGCCCGCGCTCGCTGAGCGGCGGGCCTTTCCTGTTGGGATCGAGCGCGTCGGCGGCAGCCGCCAATGCACCAAGCGGGCGGATCGCCTGGCGCACGGCAAACCAGGTGCAAAGCACGAGGAGCAGCATCTGGACGGCGAGCACATAGGGCAGCCACGCCGCTATCGGCATGGGCGGGCGCGGCATGATGTCGATCGTCAAGGGGCTCCCGTCGCTCAGCGTCAGGTGCGCCTGCAGGCGGCTGATATTGCCCGGAATGGATTCCAGACGGATCGGGTATGCGCCGCCCACCGCCTCTTCGATCCTGCTGCCGATTTCCCTGCCCTTGGCGGAATTGTCGGGGACACCGGGCAGGCCCGGCCCAAGCTCGAAACGGTAGTTGCCGCGGCTCAGGCGATCGAGCAGGCCGCTGCGCTGATCCGCCGGCAGACGGTCGAGAACGGCGATCGACGTCGCGACGTCGCTTTCCAGCGTGCCGAGCATGACGGCCGTAGCCGACATGGAACGCTCGACGAAGAGGACCGTGAAGGACAGACCGTAGGCAACCGCCAGACCCAGCAGAAGAATAAGGAAAAGCCGAGCCCGCAGCGTGCTCGGCCAAAAGCCCGAACGAAGAGCGGCGGCGAGATTCATGACCTTGCCTCTTCAATCTCCACCGGAACGGAAAAGACGTATCCTTCGCTGCGCACCGTCTTGATGTAAGTCGGTTCGCGGGCATCGTCGCCGAGCCGTTGGCGAACACGGCTGACAAGCAGGTCGATGGAGCGGTCGAAGAGGTCCGCGTCCCGGCCCTGGGTCAGGTTCAGGAGCTGGTCGCGGTTGAGGACCCGCTGCGGATGATCGATGAAGACGCGCAGCAGCCGATATTCGGCGCCGCTCAAAGCAATTTCCGTACCCTGCTTGTCGAGAAGATGCCGGCCGACCGTATCGAGGCGCCAGTCGCCGAAACGAAGCCACTGTCCGGCTTCTGAAATCTGCAGGTTGGGCGGCAGGGCGCGGGTTCGGCGCAGAACAGCCTTGATGCGTGCGAGCAGTTCGCGTGCGGCAAAGGGCTTGGGCAGATAGTCGTCGGCGCCCATTTCCAGCCCAATGATACGGTCCATCTCGTCGCTGCGGGCCGTCAGCATCAGGATCGGCGTCGCCTTGTGTTTACCGGCCCGCAATTCGCGGGTGAGCACAAGCCCGTCATCGCCAGGCATCATGAGATCGAGCACGATGAGATCGACCGTGTTGCCTCCGAGAAAACTGCGCATCTGGCGGCCATCGGCGGCAACGCTCGTACGAAGGCCATTCTTCTTCAGGTAGCTCGAAACCAGTTCGCGGATTTCACGATCGTCGTCGACGATCAGAATATGGTCGATATGCTCCATGTCAGGACGTCCGTATCCTCTGTCGGTCAGGCGCAAGGCAGCGTCGCCATTCTCTCTTTTGACTCTGAATCGGCGGCCGCGATACAGGCAAGTGCGTTCGCCGCCGCCATGGCAGGTTTCAGAAGCGATCGACATCCAGAATTGCCTGGGCAAAGGCCTGCGGCGCTTCTTGCGGCAGGTTGTGACCGATGCCGCCAGTGATGGTGCGATGCTCGTACCTGCCGGTAAACTTTCTGGCATAGGCCGAAGGTTCCGGATGCGGCGCGCCGTTGGCGTCACCCTCCATGGTGATGGTTGGCACGGTGATCACGGGGAAGGCAGCCAGCTTCTTCTCAAGCTCGTCATACTGGCGCTCGCCGTCGACGAGGCCAAGGCGCCAGCGGTAATTGTGTATGGTGATGGCGACATGGTCTGGGTTTTCGAATGCCTTGGCGGAACGGTCGAAGGTTGCGTCGTCGAAGTTCCATTGCGGCGAAGCGAGCTTCCAGATCAGCTTGGCGAAATCGTGCCGGTTGGCCTCGTAACCCTCGCGACCGCGCTCGGTGGCGAAGTAGAACTGATACCACCAGGAAAGCTCGGCCTGCGGCGAAAGCGGCTTCCTGTTGGCCTCCTGGCTGCCGATCAGATAACCGCTGACGGCCACCAGCGCCTTGCAGCGCTCCGGCCAGACAGCGGCCAGGATATCGGCGGTGCGACCGCCCCAATCGTAACCGCCGATGATGGCCCGCTCAATTTTCAGCGCATCCATAAAGGCGATAATGTCCGAAGCGATTGCGGCCTGCTGGCCGTTGCGCGGCGTATCGGCGGACAGGAATTCTGTCGCGCCATAGCCGCGCAGGTAGGGGATCAGCACCCGATAGCCGGCATCTGCAAGGACCGGCGCTACATCGACGAAACTGTAGATATCATAGGGCCAGCCATGGAGCAGAAGCACGGCCGGCCCATTTGCCGGACCGGCTTCGGCATAGCCGACATTGAGCACGCCTGCCTCGACCTGCTTCAGCGACGCAAAGGACGTGTGCGAGCCGGCCTTGACGGCCGGCACGCCCGCCTGCGATTGCGCGGCCGCGCTGCTGGCAAGGCCGAATTCGGCCGCCGCCATGGTCACTGCGGCGACACCCAGAAAACGACGCCGCTGAAGATTGATTTGGCTGGACATTGGCTCTCTTCGTTTCGAGTTGATGGCGGGGAGAAAACAGCCTGCATGTATCACCGATGTTTCGGGCGCCTGCTTCTATTGCATGCCAATGTAGGATCCGGCCTTGCCGATACATTCGGATACAATTGGCTGCCTCTTCACCCGAAGATCCGTTGCATGAGGAAAGCTCGTAACGCGACGGCGTTATTGTGTTCGTCATCGCTGGCGGCATAGAGCAGCGTGACGTTGCCCTTCATTGCGAAATCGAGCACCTGGCTCACCTCTTCCCCCTTCTGCTGAAGCTCGGACGTGTAGCACCGGCAGAACTCTTCCCAACGCTTCGGCTCGTGGTTGAACCAGTGGCGCAGCTCGTTGCTCGGCGCGACATCCTTTAGCCAGGCATCGAGCGCGGCATGCTCCTTGCTCACGCCGCGGGGCCAGATTCGATCGACCAGAAGGCGCGCGCCATCCGCGTCTGCCTTGGGTTCATAGATTCGCTTGATCTTAATCCTCTCGGGCATGACCGTCATGGCAACCTCCCGCGCTGCCGACAGCAGCAGGAGGCCGCGGCCGGAGCCAACAACCGGAACAGGATAGCGCAGCCGCGACAAGCGCGCCTCCTACACTTTGGTACATTTCGCCACGAGGCCGGACACATCGGGGATACATCGCCTCGACCAGATTGGCACCGTAGCTGGTCGAGCCGCATCGCCGCCGACAACCCGATCACCGGTTTCAAAGGAAACGATGATGACGCTTCTTGTCATTGCCTATCTCGGAGGGGCGCTGACCATAGTCAGCCCCTGCATCCTCCCCATCCTGCCCTTCGTCTTTGCCCGCGCCGGACAGCCGTTCTTGCGTGGCACGCTGCCTATGCTGATCGGCATGGCCGCCACTTTCGCGCTGGTGGCAACCCTTGCCGCCGTTGGCGGAAGCTGGGCGATCAATGCCAACGAATATGGCCGCCTTGCCGCGCTGTTTTTGCTTGTGATCTTCGGCATCAGCCTGATTTCGCCGCGTGTCGCGAGTTTCATCACCCAGCCGCTCGTCGATTTCGGCAATCGCCTGCTGAACGCGTCCGGCAGGACCGGTGCTGCGCCGACCGCTGCGGGCGCACTCGTTCTCGGTGTCGCAACCGGCCTGCTTTGGGCGCCCTGCGCAGGACCCATCCTCGGCCTGGTGCTGACCGGTGCCGCATTGCAGGGCGCCAACCTGCAGACGACTTTGCTGCTGCTCGCCTATGCCGCCGGAGCAGCCACTTCGCTGGCTGTGGCACTTTGCGTCGGCGGGAAGGTCCTTGCCGGCATGAAAAAATCGCTCGGCGTCAGCGAGCGCATTCGCCAGGGCCTGGGTGGCGCCGTGCTTGCGGGCGTCGCCGTCATCGCACTCGGCCTCGATACCGGCCTGCTTTCCCAGCTTTCCTATGCCAGTACCGCATCCCTCGAACAGGCTGTGCTCGACAGGTTGAATGTCAGGCCAAGCGACGGCCTGGCCCCTGAGGTCGCAAGCAACGACAAGACGATCGGTCTTGCGGATGCGACAAGGCCGTTCCACAGCGATTTGCCCATCGAAGGCCGCGCGCCGTCGCTCGATGGCGCGGTCGCATGGCTGAACTCACCGCCGCTGACGTCGGAGCAACTCCGCGGCAAGGTCGTGCTCGTCGATTTCTGGACCTATTCCTGCATCAACTGCATTCGCACCACGCCCTATGTCCGCGCATGGGCCGAGAAGTACCGGGACCGGGGTCTGGTCGTCATCGGCGTGCACGCTCCGGAATTCGCCTTCGAGAAGAAGATCGAGAATGTCAAAAGGGCCGTCGGCGACTTCAAGATCGGCTATCCCGTCGCCATCGACAACGACTACAGGATCTGGCGCGCCTTCGATAACAGCTATTGGCCGGCCCACTACCTGATCGATGCCAGGGGCCATATCCGTTATCACCATTTCGGCGAAGGCAAGTACGGCCAGACAGAACAGGCGATCCAGGATCTGCTGCACGAAGCTGGCGGCGACACGGCGGCAAGCGCATTGGTGACGCCGGATGCGAAGGGCGCGGAAGCAGCGCCCGACCTGAAGCACCTCGGTTCCGGCGAAACCTATATCGGCTATCGGCAGGCCACGAGTTTTGCCTCCAGCAAGAGCATGCGCGCCGATGCCCCCAGGGACTATTCGGTCCGTCAGCCCGGTCTCAATCAGTGGGGTCTTTCCGGCAACTGGACAGTCGGGGCCGAAGAAGCGGTCCTCAATCAGGCAGGCGGTGGCATTGCCTATCGGTTCAGCGCGCGCGACCTGCATCTTGTCCTTGGCCCGGGCGCTGACGGCAAACCGGTCCGCTTCCAGGTGCTGCTCGACGGCAGGATGCCGGGCGCCGACCATGGCAGCGATATCGACGCCGATGGGAACGGCACGGTGACATCGACCAGGCTCTACCAGCTCGTGCGCCAATCCAGTACCGTGGAAACGCACGAGTTCGAGATCCGCTTCCTCGATCCCGGCGTCCGGGCCTATGCCTTCACGTTCGGCTGAGCATTCCTTGGCCGGCGGATCACTCCGCCGGCTCGTTTTCCGTGAACGTCTCCTTCATCGCTTTGATGATCACGACGGCCGATGCCGCGCCCGGATCGATGTGGCCAAGGGACCGTTCGCCCAGCCGGGCTGCACGCCCGCGGGTGGCCACCATCGAACGGGTCGAGCGCGCGCCGGCGTCGGCTGCCTCCAGAATGTCGTTCCACATATCCGAGACGCCGGCCTGTCGGTCACGCGCGGCAGCTGCCGCTTCGGTTGCCGGGATCCAGGCGTCGAGCATGGTCTTGTCGCCCCGCTGCCCCTTGCCGCGGTCCCGGATGCCTGATGTCATCGCCTCGACCAGCGCGGCCTGAGCGGCGATCGAAAGCGTCTCATCCTGCTTCAGCGTCTGCGCTGCCTTGCGAAAAGCAGTGGCATAGAGCGGACCGGTCGATGCTCCGACGGCGTCGAGGAAGGCCGATGCAGCCAGCGAAAAGACCTCCGACGGCAGCATCGCATCGAGGTCATGCTTGGCCAGCTCGCCGTTCACGGCCTGAAAGCCGAGCGACATGGTGATGCCGTGATCGGCATCACCGATCGCGCCATCCAGATCGGAAAGATGATCCTTCTCGGCCGAAATCGCCACCGATATCCGGTGAAACATCCTGCTGAGGCGGCGGGCCGCGTTTGCCGACATGCGTATCCTCCCAAATCATGCAGCCCAGCCCGTGGGATGCCTTCTTGCTTTTCAGTTCACGACTCTCAGAAACGCCGTGTCGCAGGGGTGATGCAGCAGATCCGTCAGTTCCTGATCGAGATGCAGTATCGATATGGATGCGCCAACCATATCAAGCGATGTGCAATAATGCCCCACCCAGTTCGCTTCGATCCTGATGCCCTTGGCGCTCAGGCGCTGCTCCACCCGCCGGTAGAGAATATAGAGTTCCATCAGCGGCGTACCGCCGAAAGAGTTGACGAGAACGGCGACGCGATCCCCCGCCGCGGCCTTCATCTCCGAGAATATCCGGTCCATGACGACATCGACCACGGCATCGGCGCTCATCATCTTCTCGCGCATCACACCCGGTTCGCCGTGGATGCCCATGCCGATTTCGATATCGTCGGGACCGATCTCGAAATTGTGGCGGCGGGTCTGCGGAAGGGAGCAGGGCTCGAGCGCCACCCCCATCGTGAAGGTGCGGGCATTGGCTTTTCGCGTTGCCGCCTCGCAAGCATCCAGCGTCAGGCCGCGATCGCAGGCCGCCCCGGCAATCTTGAAGATGAAGAAATTGCCGGCAACGCCGCGCCGGCCGTCCCGATCCTCCAAGGGCGAGGAGGAAATGTCGTCGGTCGTCACCACCGTGCGGACCTCGATATTGTCCTCGGCGGCCATTTCCGCAGCCATCTCGAAGTTCATGACGTCGCCGGCGTAGTTGCCATAGACGAAGAGTACGCCCTCGCCGCCCGATGCCGCCTTGGCGCATTGCAGGATCGGCCCGGGAGGCGGGGAGGAAAAGATGTTGCCGACCGCGACCGCGTCCGCCAGCCCCTTGCCCACATAACCGAGGAAGGCCGGCTCATGGCCGGTACCACCGCCGACGACCAGGCCGACCTTGCCGGGCCGCGGGCCCGAGCGGGCAACAAGCGCGCGGTTGGAACTGTCGACCGGACGAAGGTAATTCGCATGCGCCTTGACGACACCCTCGAGCATTTCCTCGACGACATCGTCAGGATTGTTCAGGAACTTCTTGATATGCGTGCGGGCGCTGGTGAGCGGCGCCGAAATCTCGCTTTCCACGCGCGGCCGCTGGGAGAGCTTTTGCGCGAACTCCGTGACGCCATCGGCATTGAGAATGCCGCGGCCGGTGGCGGCGTCCGTGATGAGCACATTGACGTAGCCGCCGCGCAGTGCGGCGAGAATGGCCGGCACCTTGTCGAAGCCACCGGCGACGGCAATGCGCATGTTGATCTTCTTCAGGAGATCGAGCGACATGCCGATTGTGCGGTCGTCCAGCGGACCGGCCACCGGACGGCCATGGCCGTCGATGAAGCGGCCGGCCACGACACCGGTCGCGTCCTTGGCGAGATAATCCTGCAGCGACACGGAATCGAAAAAGCCGCTGGTGTGGATGGTGGAATTGGGGCGCATGGAGGCGATGCCGAAAACCACTCTGTTTGCCCGCGAAAGCGCTTCGAACTGGCGATCGATCAGCGGTTCGCGCATCAGCAGATCACGCACTTCGGCGCTGGATACGATGGCGGGCGCCGCAATGTTGATCAGCCGGCCGTCGACCGCATCGGCAAAAGCCGCGGCACAAAGTTCCGGCGTGTAGGCGAACGTCGCGCTCGTGCCCCCCGTCGCCTGCACGACGGTCATGTCCTGCAGTCCCGGAATGGCGGCCTGCTCGCCGACCGCCATGATGGTGCGACCCCAGACAACCGCCAGCGTATCGCCCGATTTCAGGAGCTTCTGCAGCGCCTGGGCACCGGCTGCGCCGAGCCGTTCGATCAGCGGTCGGGCATTGTCGTCGCTCGGCACGACAAGACAGTCGTGCAGGCCGAAATGCCGCTTCAGCTCCTGCGCGATGGTCAACGAACTCAGGCGCGATGGTTCGATCGAGATATTGACGATGCCGCGGGCGCGGGCATCGGCGAGATAGCTGTTTACCGTCGCGCGCGAAATGCCCATAGTTTCCGCGATATCGCCCTGGGTCATGCCGTCTTCATAATAGAGCCAGCAGGCCCAGACATAGGGGTCGTCACCATAGCGCAGCGGGATGGGCTCGGCCGCGATATCCGCCGTGTTGTTCTTTCGTGCCGATGATGTCTTAGCCGTCATCCTGCCTGGTTTCTCCTCGTCTGCGATCGACGGCGAAGATGAGCGTAAAAGCCGCGGTTTTCAACGTGCCTCCGCCCGATTGTTCCCGGCCGCCGAAGCGGCCGGGAAGTGCGGCAAGGGAGGATCGCGGGCTCTCACCAAAGCCCGATCTGTCAGGCGGGCTGAAGCCTGGTTTCCACGCCGCCCGCCAGCGACTTCAGGATCAGCGCGCAAGACGTCGCGCCGGCATCGAGCACGCCGAGCGAACGTTCGCCGAGCCGGCTTGCCCGACCGATCTTGGCGACGAGATCGCGCGTGCTGTCCCGTCCGGCCTCGGCAGCCGCGACCAGCGCCTGAAGGGCCTCGCTGAAGGATTTGCCGCCGGCAATAGCCGTATCGAATGCGTCAATCGCCGGCACCAGCGTGTCGAGCAGGGTCTTGTCGCCAACCTTGGCCGAGCCGATCGCCTGAATGCCGTCGAGCCCGTTGTGCAGCATGGCGCTGAAAGTCGCCGCATCGATGCGATCGGACTTTTCGATCGTTTCGGCGAACTGCGTGAACATCACGCCGTAGAGCGGTCCCATCGAACCGCCGATCTCCGTCATCAACACCGTGCCGAGCGTGTCGAGCGCTTCCGCCAGTGACATGTCCGCGCCCTTGATCCGCTCGGCCGCCATGCCGAAACCCTTGGCCATGTTGACGCCGTGGTCGCCGTCACCGATCTTGCCGTCGATTTCGCTCAGATAGGCGCGGTTTTCGATGATCCGGTCTGCCAGCGACAGAACGATATCGCCCGATTTGGCGTTCTGGAATTGCTGCATTCGCCTGCCTCCCCTCAAAGCATCGCCGGGCACTGGACATCGACATCCAGCAGCCGCTTCAGCTCGTCGTCCAGCGCCATGACGGTCAGCGTCGCGCCCACCATTTCCAGCGATGTGAAATAGTTGCCGATATAGACTTTGTGGATCTTCAGCCCGCGTGCGGCAATCTCGGATTCGATCGTGTCGTGGAGGATATAGAGTTCGTTGAGCGGCGTGGCACCGAGACCCGAGACGATCACCGCAACTTCGGTCCCGGAAGCAAGCTGGTGATCGTCGAGCACGATCTTCGCCATCTCCTCGGCAACCTCCTTGGCCGATTTCAGCGGCTCGACGCGCACGCCGGGCTCGCCATGGTGGCCGATGCCGACCTCCATCGTGCCGGCTTCGATGGTGAAATTCGGATGGCCGACCGACGGCAGCGTACAGGGGCCGAGACCGACGCCGATCGAACGGCAATTGTCGATCGCCTTCTGCGCCGTCGCGCGGACCTCTTCGAGGCTTGCGCCTTCGGCGGCCCTTGCCGCGCCGCACTTCCACATGAAAATCTCGCCGGCAACGCCGCGGCGCTTTTCGCGCTCCTCGGGACCTGCGGAACACACGTCGTCATTGGCGACGACAGTGGCGATCTCGATGCCTTCCTTAGCCGCCAGCTTGATCGCCATCTTCACGTTCATGTTGTCGCCGGCATAATTGCCGTAGAGGCAGACGACTCCTTTGCCGCCATTGGCTTCACGCGCCGCATCAAGGAAGCTCTTTGCGGTTGGCGAGGAGAAAAGCTCGCCGATGGCGACGGCATCCAGCATGTTGCGGCCGGTATAGCCGATGAAGGCCGGCTCATGACCCGAACCGCCGCCGGTGATGACGCCCACCTTGCCGGAGACCGGCGCATGACGGGCCGCGACGACACGGGGATTTTGTGCCGATAGCCTGACGATATCGGCATGGGCCTTGACGAAGCCCCTGACGGTATCCTCGACGACCTCATCCGGATTGTTGATAAACCGCTGCATAATAGTTCCTATCTCCCGCGCGTCAGATAATGGTGTAGCCGCCGTCGACCAGAAGGTCCGCGCCGTTGATCATATCGGCACCGTTTGAAGCCAGGAACACCGCAGCCGCCGCAATCTCTTCGGGAAACGCGAAACGGCCGGACGGAATACGCTGCTTCAGCGCCTCGCCGCGCGGGCCGTCCCAGGCCTTCCTGCCAAGGTCGGTCAGGACGACGGTCGGAGAGATCGTATTGACGGTGATGCCATGCTTGCCCCATTCGGCGGCGAGCGTCTTGGAAAGGCCGATAACGCCGAATTTCGAGGCGCAGTAGGCGACATGCTGATCGATGGCGACGGAACCTGCCTGCGACGCCATATTGATGATCTTGCCGCCTTTGCCCGCCCTGATCATGGCGCGGCCCGCGGCCTGGGAGACCAGGAACGTGCCCTTGAGATTGATCGCGATCGTCTTGTCCCAGGCATCGAGGCTAAGCTCTTCAGCCGGAGCGAGCATGACGACGCCGGCGCTGTTGACAGCGATGTCGATGCTGCCGAACGCAGCCTCGACGCCGGCAACCACCTTTTCGACCGATTGCGGATCCGACACATCGCAGACGAACGACTTCGCGCCATTGCCAAGCTCTTCGGCCTTGGCCCGCGCCACCGATTCGTTGATATCGACGACGGCAAGGACGGCGCCCTTGGCAGCCATGGCGGATGCGATGGCGCTGCCGATGCCGGATGCGCCGCCCGTGACCAGAGCGACCTTGCCGCTCAGGGAAAAGTTGAGGTCAACCTGTTTGGAATCAGTCATGGCTCTTTCTCGAACGCTCGGGGTTTGGGGCGGGAGATGATCCCGCCCCAGGGAGGGATCATTTGCGGGTCGACAGCAGCTGGTCGACGTTTTCGGCCGTCACCGGGGTCCACGGAACATTGTAGGTCTTATCCTTGCCGTCGTTCCACGGCATATCCTTGTAGGTGGTCCAGATATCGGATTCCGGCTTGTAGTCGCCTTTCCTGGCATTGTAGATCGCCAGATCCAGAGCGCCTTGCGCCTGGGCGCGGGCATCCTGCAGGATCGAGGTCATTTCGCCGGCCTTGACCGCACGCAGTGCGTCGGTGACGCCGTCGATACCGGCGATGGCGAAGCTCTTGACGTCGAGACCGGCGGCCTTGATCGCTTCAATGGCGCCAAGGGCCATTTCATCGTTCTGGCCGATAATGCCGTTGATCTGGTTCGGGTGGGCCGTCAGCCAGTTTTCCATCAGCGTCTGAGCCTCCGCGCGCGACCAGTTTGCCGTCTGGTCCTCGAGAACCTTCACATCCGGGCACTCGGCAAGCGCCTTCTTGTTGCCCTCCAGACGCTGGATCTGCGCCGACTGGCCGACCGGGCCTTCGATGATGACGACATTACCCTTGCAGCCGATCTTGTCCAGAACGCTCTTGGCTTCCAGGTAGCCCGACACCGTATCGTCGGAGCCGACATAGGAGGTCAGCTGATCGGAATTGACGCGGGTGTTGGAACCGATGACCGGAATGCCGGCATCGACAGCCGACTGGACGGCGGCCGCCCCCGCATCGACATCAATCGGCGCGAAGATGATGGCGTTGTACTTCTGCGTGATCATCGTCTTGAACTGATCCTGCTGGACCAGCGCATCATAGCGGCCATCGAAAACCGTCAGTTCGACTTCGCCGCTCTTGACCGCCGGATGGTCCTGCAGGGCTGCCGTCCAGATCTGCATGAACTCCGCGTTCAGGCCGTAGGGAGCTGCGCCGATCTTGATCTTTTCCTGGGCTGCGGCAGACGTTGCCAGCAGCGCCGTTGCCGAAGCGAGCGCAATCAGTAGCTTTCTCATTATCATTTCCTCCACTTTGGGTTTAGGCTGCCGGCATGGCTTGCCTGTCTGACGGGGCGGCGGGCCGCCTGCCCCGAATTTCTGCTGTCGAATTCAGGCTCCGAAATTCCGTTTCTGGTCGAGCATGACGGCGCCGACGATCAGCGCGCCCTTCAGAACCTGCTGGTAGTAGGACTGGATACCCATCAGATCGAGGCCGTTGTTCATGACGCCGATGATGAGCGCGCCGATCAGCGTTCCCGTCACCCGGCCGACGCCGCCGGAAAGGCTGGTGCCGCCGATGACGACCGCGGCAATCGCGTCCAGCTCGTAGGCGACACCGGCCTGCGGCAGGCCCGAGCCGGTACGGGCGCTGAGCAGGATGCCCGCAAGCCCTGCCAGGCCACCCGAGATGACATAGACGGTAAAGCGGATACGGTCGGTATTGATGCCCGAAGTCTTGGCCGCATGGGGATTGCCGCCGACGGCGTAGATATAGCGGCCGAACCGCGTGCGGTTGAGGATCCACCAGGAAACCGCGAAGACGGCCGCAAGCACGATGACGGGCGCCGGAATGCCGAACACATCGCCGGTGCCGATCCAGCGGAAGGCGGGCGTGAGCGCGGGAACGGGACGCCCGCCGCCATAGATCAGGGTCATGCCGCGGGCCACCGAAAGCATGCCGAGTGTCGCGACGAAGGCCGGCACCGAGAAGCGCGAGACGATCGCGCCCGAGATCGAGCCGCAGATGATACCGACCAGCACGCCGACCGCCAAACCGATCGCGACCGGATAGGGCGAGCCGATGACACCGGCCGTCGCCGAAGTCGTGGCGAAACTGGCGCTGACGATGCCGGCAAGCGCGACGACCGAACCGACCGACAGATCGATGCCGCGCGTCAGGATCACGAAGGTCATGCCGATCGCCAGCACGCCGTTGATGGAGGTCTGCAGCAGAACGTTGGAGATATTGCCGCCGGTCAGGAAGAATTCGTTCGAAAACGAGAGAATAACGACCAGGAGCAGGAAGGCGAGGAAGATGCCGTATTCCTGCACGATCAGACGCCGCTGTTCGCTCTTGAACCAGCCGCCCGCACTCTTGTTGTCACTCACTGACACTGCCTGCTCCTCTGCTGCCGGACGAACGCCCTGACCCTGGTCAGGTTGATAAGTGGACGAGTGATTGGGCATTCGTCTCCTCCCGGCTGTATATTCCGGCGCTCCTGCCGCCTCGCATCACCATGATGCGGTCCGACATGCCGAGAACTTCGTCGATTTCCGATGAGATCATCACCACGGTGCCGCCGCCTTCGGCGAAATCGCAGATGATGCGGTAGATTTCGCGCTTGGCGCCGACATCGACCCCGCGTGTCGGCTCGTCCAGCAGCAGGACCTTGGGGTTGCGCAGGAACCATTTGCCAAGCACGACCTTTTGCTGGTTGCCGCCGGACAGGCCCGATACCGGCATGGTGTCGCGCGCCGCCTTGATCTGAAACTGCTCGCGCATACGCCGGCTGGCATCTGCCTCCTTCGCATGGTCCATGGCAAAGGCGGGGCTCAGCTCCGGCAGGCTCGCCATACAGATATTGGCGCGGACGGAATCGGACAGGTTGAGCCCTGTCTGCTTGCGATCCTCCGTCACCAGCGCCAGCCCGTGCGCCATGGCGTCGGATGGCTTGGAGATGAAGACCGGCGCCCCGTCGACCGCGATGCGCCCCGCGGACGGCTTGTCGAGGCCGAAGAGGCAGTTGAAGATTTCCGTGCGGCCGGAGCCCATGAGCCCATAGATGCCGAAGATCTCGCCCTTGCGGGCGGCAAAGGAAATATCCTCGATCTTGTTCGGGCAGGAGAGCGCGCTGACCTCCAGACCGATATCCGCAGTCGGCATGTTGGTCTTGACGTATTCCTCGGCAAGTTCCCGCCCGACGATCATGCGGATCAGGCTTGGCCGGTCGATCTGCGACAAGGCGCCTGCGCCGACAAAGGAACCGTCACGGAAGACGGTGTAGGAATCGGCTATCTGGAAGATTTCCGAGAGGCGGTGGGAAACGTAGACGATGCCGCGCCCCTGCGCCTGCAGACGGCGGATCGCTGCAAACAGCTGCTGGGCTTCACGCTCGCCGATGGCCGACGTCGGCTCGTCCATGAAGATGACTTCGGCATCGTGGCTCAGAGCCTTGGCGATTTCCACCAGCTGCATCTGCGCGACCGAGAGATTCATCATGTACTGGTTCGCGCGGATATCGAATTCCAGTTCGTCCAGCAGCTTCTGCGCTGCCCGGTTCATGCTGCGAAAATCGATGCCGCCGAAACGGGCGGACGGCTCGCGACCGAGATAGATGTTTTCGGCGACCGTCATGTGCGGGACCGGGCTCAGCTCCTGCTCGATAATGGCGATACCGGATGCGAGCGCATCGGCCGGACTGGAGAAATCCACCTCGCGACCGCGCCGGCGGATCGAGCCGGCATCGCGCTTGTGGATACCCATCAGGATCTTCAGGAAGGTCGACTTGCCGGCACCATTGCCACCGCAGAGCGCGTGGACCGAGCCGGCGCGAAGTTGGAAGCGGCCGTCGCGCAGGGCTGCGACGCCGCCAAAGGACTTCTTGAGCCCCTCCACTTCCAGCAGAAATTCCACGTCAGTTTCCTCCACGCATACATCCGGCGAACCCATTCCGGTGCGCCGCTCGGCACAGGGAACCTCCGCCCAGTGCCGATGCTGACAATATTCAATTGCAGTTCGACAAATGTCAAGCGTCACGTAATCATATAAATGTCAGAGCGCCGAAGAACCGGAACGACACTGAAAAGTGGTGCGAATTCAATCCGTTGAACAGAGCAACAGCGAGCAGGAGGAACCGCCGGGGAAAATCGCGGCCGGGTCGGCGATGCCGGCAAGGACCGCCGGATGTCGCCGCCTCGCATGCTGCCGGACGGTCCGCCGCCATCGCGACGAACCCGAGCGCCGGATTTTATGGCAAACAAAAAGGGCTGAGCCTGGTCAGGAGACCTTCTGCCGCCCATAGAGCAGCAGCATGCCGATAATGACCGCACCATAGATGAGCTGGCGGCCGGCCTCCTCGATCTGCATGACCGAGAGAATTGATTGCAGCAGGGTGATTAGGATGACGCCGGCGACAGTCCCAAGGTAGGAACCCTTGCCGCCGAGCACATGCGTACCGCCGAGCACGACGGCAGCAATCGACGGCAGGAGATAGGCGTCGCCCATGGACTGCGATGCTTTCGAGGCATAGCCGGCGAGAAGAACGCCGCCGAGCGCACTGAGGCCGCCGGAGATGACGAAGGCGAACAGGGTGATCCGGCGCGTGTTGATGCCGGACATATAGGCCGCACGTTCACGGTTGCCGATCGCGTAGAGCGCCCGGCCGAATGTGGTGCGCGTCAAAAGAAAGACGGCAAGCAGGCCGACAACGAGCCACACGAGAACGCCGTTCGGAAGCCCCGGAATGGCATAGCCGGTGGCCAGAAAGCGCATGGCGGCAGACGCCGAATCCTGCGGCGAGAAGCCCCCGGTATAGACGACCATCAGGCCCTGGGCGACCGCATTGGTGGCAAGGGTGATGATCATCGAGGGAATGCGCAGATAAGCGACGGCAATGCCGTTAACGACACCGATCGCAGCCCCGCAGAGGATGCCGAAGGGAATTGCAAGGATTGCGCCCGTCGTCCCGTAGGCGGTAGCGGCACAGGCCATCATCGCTCCCGTCGTCACGACCCAGGGCACCGACAGATCGATCTGCCCAAGCAGAATGACGGCCATCATGCCGGTGGCGATAACGCCGAGGAAGGAAGCCACCTTCAATTGCTGCAGCAGATAGTCGGGCGACAGAAAGTTGGGCGAATAGAGCGAGCCGCCGAGAAGCAGCAGGATGATGCATCCGAAGGCGATCGCCACCGCCGGATCGACGCCGCGCAACCGGGCGGGCACGGGAATTTGCCGCATGCTGGAAGCATCCTCGCTCATTGGAACCACTCCAGACGGTTGCGAACGCGCGACAGGCCGAGAGAGCCGATGCTGACCGCCAGCATCAGGACGACACCCTGGAAGAGCGGCTGCCAGAGCGGATCGAGATCGAAGACGAATAGCAGATCACCGATCGTGCGGAAGGCAAGCGCACCGAAAACGGCGCCGACGGCACTTCCCCTGCCGCCCGCAAGCGACACCCCGCCGAGCACGACTGCGGCGATCGAATAAAGCGTATAGGCGTTGCCGCTCGCAAACGCCGCCTCGCCCGTGTAGGAGAAGAAGGTCAGATAGAGCCCGCCGATCGCAGAGAGCAGTCCCGCCAGCGCGTAGGCAGCAAGCTTGGCCCGTTTCACCGGCATGGCCGACATGTAGGCTGCGTTTTCGGCCGATCCGACCGCATAGGCGGCGCGACCGAAAACGGAACGGCTGAACGGCACCCATATCACCAGCACGACAAGGGCAAGCACGGCAAGGCTTGCCGGCAGGATGCCGAAAAGCTTCGACGTGAAGGCATCGGCGAGGTCTTCATTGACCGAGCCGCCGGGTGTCGGCCGCAGCAGCAGCGCCAGGCCGTAAAAGGCCGCACTGGTCGCGATTGTCGTGACGATCGGCTGCAGCCGGCCGAAAATGATGACGAGCCCGTTGAGCAGGCCGCAGGCAAGGCCCGTCAAAAGCACGGCCGCGACGCCGAGCCCGGTCTGCAGCGGCGTTCCGACGACGAGCCAGGAGGCAAGGCAGTTGCACAGGATCAGGATCATGCCGACCGAAAGGTCGATGCCAGCCGTGATGACGACAAAACATTGGGCCATTGCCACAAAGGCCAGCAGCGTGGCCTTGTTGGCAGCCGTCTGCACCACATTGGGCGTGAAGCCGGCCGGATGGTTCGAGACGTAGATGATGAACATCAGGACGAAGAGAAGCGCCGCAAGAAGCGTGCCCTTCTGCTGCACATACCAGTAGCGCCATTCGCCGGCCGCCTGCTCGCTCATTGAACCATCCTTTGCTGCGCATCACCGGCAGCGATGTTGAGGGCGGCACTCACCAGCTCGCGCTCGTTGATCTCGTCTCCCTCGAGAATGCGGATGATACTGCCGTCATACATGACGAGCACACGGTCGCAGCAGCCGACCAGCTCGTCATAATCGGTCGAATAGAAGATGATGGCCGCACCCGCGTCGGCAAGCTTGCGCAGCAGGGCGTAGATCTCCTGTTTGGTGCCGACATCGATGCCGCGGGTCGGATCGTTGAGCAGGATGATGCGCGGGCGGTTCATCAGCCATTTGGCGATCACTACCTTCTGCTGGTTGCCACCCGAAAGCGAGGCGACAGGCATATCGATCGTCGCCGCCTTGATTCCCAGGAGCTTCACGAGTTCGTCGATCTCGCGCAGTTCCGCCGCACGGTCGATCACGCCGTTGCGCGAAACGCGGTCGAGCGCGGCGATCGACAGGTTTTCGCGCACGGTCATCGGCAGCATCAAGCCTTCGGTCTTCCGATCCTCCGGAATCAGCGCCATGGACACGCGGCCGGATTTTGCCTCGCCGGGACTCTTCAGCGCCACCGGCCTGCCATCGATCGCCACCTCGCCCTTGAGGTCGCGCAGCACGCCGAAAAGCGCAAGGAGCAATTCGCGCTGCCCCTGCCCGTCCAATCCGCCAAAACCGACGATCTCGCCGGGCCGAACATCGAAATCGATGCCGGAAAGCCGACCGCCCCAGGAGAGATCGCGGCAGGAGAGAACCGGCGGATCTGCCACCGGCTGCATCGGCTTGGGCGGGAAAACGTTGGTGTATTCGCGACCGATCATCAATTCCACCACCTGCTGGTCGCTCTTGCTGCCGGCCGGGTAGGATTCGATGCTGCGACCATTGCGGAAGACCGTGCAGTCATCGGCAAGTTCCGCAATCTCATGCATGCGGTGGGAGATATAGATCAGCGCCATGCCTTCGGCACGAAGCTGCTTCACCACGCCAAAGACCCTCTCGACATCCGATTGCGTCAGCGCCGAGGTTGCCTCGTCGAGGATCATCAGCCGCGGTTTGCGGGCAAGCGCCTTGGCGATTTCCACCATCTGGCGGCGCGAAAGCGGCAAGTCCTTCACGAGCGAGGACGGGTGGATATCGGCAGCCCCTGCGCGGGCAAGCGCCGCTTCGGCGATCTGGCGCTGCCGCCTGCGGTCGATCATGCCGAAACGCAGCGGCGGATTGCTGATGACGATGTTATCGGCCACCGACAGATCGGGAATGAGCGACAGTTCCTGGAAAACACAGACAATACCGGCGGCATTGGCGGCAGCCGGCGTCAAGAACGACACCTCGTTCCCGTCGAGCAGCATGCGCCCCTCATCGGGCGCGACAACACCTGCCATGATCTTGATGAGGGTCGATTTGCCGGCGCCGTTTTCGCCGAGCACGGCATGGATCGCCCCCGGTCGCACGGCAATATTGGCATCTCTCAGCGCAACCGCGCCGCCATAACGTTTCGATATGCCTTCCAGGCGCAGAAGCGGTTCGGAAAGGATCATGCATCCAGCCTCCATTCGGTCGCGTCGAGATCGAGACCGCGGGCGCGAACGCCCGCGGTCATCTCCGGATGGCGGCGCTTACTGGTTTTCCTTGGTCTGCCCCATGATTTCCTGCGCGGTGAAATTGATGCCGCAGGTCGGGAAGGAATTGCCGACGAAGAAGTTGTCGGATTCCTTCGGATAATAATCCTGGCCCTCCTTGAAATCAGGATCGGAGACGAGTGCCGTCGGCAGCTTGACGGCCTGCGGAACGACCTGGCCTTCAAGTGCTGCGATTGCGGTCTTGATGGCGACGGCAACCTGTGCCGGGCCAGTACCGGCCGACGAACATTTCAGGCCATCGGCCGCATGGGCGGCGCAGAATTTGCGGAAGCCGTTCTCCGTCTCGCCGCCAAAGGGCACGAAAGGATGTTTCGCGTCGATCATCGCCTGCACGACGCCGGTATCCCCGCCCTGCGCGGTGATGCCATCGAACGGGCCGTTGGTGGCGATCGCATCGGCGGTCGCCTTCTGCGCGACGCTATCGTCCCATTTGCCGACGACTTCGGTAACGGTGAATTTCTTGCCGGAAGCGTCCAGCGTTTCGTGAATGCCGTTATGGCGGTCCGTATCGACGGAGGTGCCCGCGACACCGCGCACTTCCAGGATCTTGCCGCCTTGCGGCAGGTGTTTCACCAGCCATTCGGCCCAGATGACGCCAAGGCCTTTCTGGTCGACATTGACGTTGATCGCATCCTTGGTGTCGAGGATGTTGTCGAAGGCGACGAGAACGACGCCGGCCTCCTTGGCGCGCTTGATGACCGGGCCGAAGGCTGTCGGATTCTGGGCGTTGACGACAACGGCGTCATAGCCGGCGTCGATGAAGTTGTTGATCGCCGAAATCTGCGCCGGAACATCCTCGCCGGTCGAGACGACCTTGAATTCCTTCAGCTTGGCGGCGACGTCGGGCTGGGCGGCATAGGCCTTTGCGGTCTGCACCATCTGGATGCGCCAGGTATTGGCGATGTAACCGTTGGCAAGCGCGATGCGGTAAGGACCATCCTTCTTCGGATATTGCAGGAACTGGGTTTCTGCCGACCACGGAACCATGCAGTTCGGGTCGGCGGCGGGACCGGATACGACCTTCGGCTCCGCCATGGCCGTGCTGCAGAGCAGAGCAAACGCCGACGCGGAAAACGCGGCGACACGGGCCATCTTCGCTTTCTTCACTTTGAGCATTGAATGCCTCCTCCTCAGGCGGACAAGGCCGCCCCTCCTGAAATCTTGTTGGCATGCTGATGCCGGAAGGCTCCATCCCATCCTTTTCCGGTACAATTTGAGCGTAACATAGTTGACAGCGCTGTCAAATCGGATTTGCTAGCGCTGTCAACTACGGTTGTCAGGAAGAAATATTTCGCAACTGCGAGATAAATCATGGATCCGGATGAATTTGCTGTATAAAGCGAGAAGACAATGCGAAGAATAACCTTGGATGACGTGGCCAATCTGGCCGGCGTCAGCCCGATCACAGTTTCAAGAGTGCTTCGCAAGCCCGACGCGGTCTCGCAGGGGCTCCAGCGGCGCGTCCATGCCGCCGTCCAGGAACTCGGCTATGTGCCGAATATAGCAGCCAGCCGACTTGCTTCGTCACGCACGCACGCAATCGGCGTCATCGTGCCAACGCTCTACAACGTCATCTTCGCCGAATACCTTTTCGCGCTGCACGACGTGCTTGTCGGCGCGGGTTTCCAGGTCATCGTCGTCAACAGCCGCTACTCCGAGCAGGAAGAGGAGAATGCCGTCAAGGTGCTGCTCGGCCAGCGGGTCGAGGCGATCATCATCGCCGGCATCCATCACACACCGCTTGCCCGCCAGCTTCTGACGCGCGCCCACCTGCCGGTCGTAGAGACGTTCGAGCTTTCGCCCGACCCGATCGACCTCAATATCGGCATGCTGCAGGATCGGGCCGGGCAGGCGGCGACACAGCACCTCATCGACCGCGGTTTCCAGCGCATCGCCTTCCTTGCCGGCAATCTCGACCACCGCGCCCAGTCCCGTTTCGACGGTTATCGCCTGGCGATGCGGGAGGCAGGTCTGCAAGACCTCGAAATCGTCACCCACCGGCCGCGGCACAGTTCGGTTGCGCTCGGCTCCGACCTCCTGACCCTGATGCATGAACGCGGCGACAGGCCCGAGGCGATCTTCTGCACGGACGACAACCTCGCGCTCGGCGCCATGCAGGAGTGCCGCAAGCGCGGCATCCGCGTACCCGGCGATATCGCCATCATCGGCTTTCACGATCTCGAATTTTCGGCCTGCGCTTCACCGTCGCTTTCCTCGATCGTCACGAGGCGCTTCGAGACGGGCAAGCTTGCCGCCGAAAAGGTGCTGGCGGCCCTCGATTCCACAGGCCGCCAACCGCCGAACCAGATCGACCTCGGCTTCGAGGTGATCGCCCGCGAGAGCACGGGCATCAGCGACACGGTTTCGCACTAAACCTGTCCGGGATTGCGCGCACACGCTTCATGCGGCGGCCTGAATCCCGCTCTTGGCGATCACGACCGGAACGCCCTTGTAGCTTGGCGTCCCCGATTTGCGGTCATAGTGGTCGAGCGCGATGACGGCATTCATTTCCGGATAATAACCGGCCACCGAGCCGGCGGGGATATTGTATTCGACAGCCGTGAAACCGATCACGGTCTTGCCGCTGCCGTCGCCAGCGGCCGATCGAATATCGATCCTGTCGCCATCGCGCAGGCCGCGTTCGGCGAGGTCCCGGCTGTTCATGAAGATGATGTCGCGGCGGCCGAAAATTCCGCGATAGCGGTCGTCGAGCCCATAGACCGTGGTGTTGTATTGGTCGTGGCTGCGCAGCGTCGTCAAGACCAGCGTCGTCCGATTCTTCAGGCGGGGATCCTCATCCAGACCGGGAGCAACCAGAAAGTTTGCCTTGCCGCTTGCCGTCTTCCATACACGATAGGATGCCGGCACGTCCAGCCGGAAGCCGCCACGGACCCGCACACGGCTGTTGAACTCGTGGAAATCGGGAAAGACCACTTCAATCTTGTCACGGATGCGATCGTAATTGGCGACGAGCCCATTCCAGTCAATGCCGTATCTGGCACCCAGCGTCGCCTTGGCAATGCCGGCAATTATGGCGGGTTCGGACTTCAGGAATTCACTCGGCGGCTTCAGGAAGCCGCGCGAGGCGTGCACCATCGACATGGAATCTTCCACGGTCACGGCCTGCGGGCCGGACGCCTGGGTGTCGAGGTCGGTGCGCCCAAGGCAGGGAAGGATAATCGAAGTCTTCGCCGTCAGAAGATGCGAGCGATTGAGCTTCGTCGCAATGTGAACGGCAAGATCGAGCTTGCGCATGGCCTCGAAGGTGACATCGGGATCGGACATGGCGACCGCGAGGTTGCCGCCGAGGCAGATCAATGCCTTGGACCGACCGGCCGCGATCGCTTCGATGGATTCGATCGCGTTATGGCCCTTCTTGTCGGACGGGCGGAAGCCGAAGGCGCGCTCCATGCCGTCGATCAACGCCTTGTTGGGGATCTCGGTAATGCCGACGGTCCGGTCGCCCTGCACGTTGGAGTGACCGCGCAGAGGACAGAGGCCGGCGCCGGGGCGGCCGACATTGCCGCGCAGCATCAGGAAATTGGCAAGCTGCTGGACGTTCGCCGTTCCGTTGGCGTGCTGGGTAATGCCCATGCCGTAACAGAGAATGACATTGCGGGCATTGAGGTAGACATCAACGGCACTGTTCAGCGCCTCCATGGTCAGACCGGAGACGCCGAGGATATCGGCCCAGCTCGCCTTTGCGAGATCCTCCTTCAGGCCGTCGATGCCGACGGTATGTTCGGCAATGAAAGCCCGATCAAGCACACCCTCGCCGCCGGCAGCGAGATCGGCCGCGTCGCGCTCGAAGATCAGCTTCATCAGCCCCTTGAGGGCGGCAAGATCGCCCCCGGTGCGGACCTGGTGATAGGCCGACGCAATGCGCGTCGAAGAGAGCGTTACCATTTCCACCGGGTTCTGTGGCGCGGCGAAACGCTCGAGTGCCCGCTCCTTCAGCGGGTTGAAGACGACGATTGGGACGCCGCGACGCGAGGCCTCATGCAAGGTCGTCATCATGCGGGGGTGGTTGGTTCCGGGATTGTGGCCGAAGCTGAAGATGGCATCGGCGTGATCGAAATCCTCGAGCGTCACCGTACCCTTGCCAACCCCAAGCGACAGCGGCAGGCCGACGCTCGTTGCCTCATGGCACATGTTCGAACAGTCGGGAAAATTATTCGTGCCATAGGCCCGCACGAAGAGCTGATAGAGGAACGCCGCTTCATTGGACGCACGGCCGGAGGTGTAGAACTCGGCCTCGTCGGGGCTGGCAAGCTTGTTCAGTTCTGCGCCGATCAAGTTGAAGGCATCATCCCAATCGATCGCTTCATATTTGTCCGTGGCACTATCGTACTTCAGCGGATGCGTCAGCCGGCCCTGGTCCTCGAGCTTGTGATCGGTCCATTCCCACAGTTCGGAAACCCTATGTTCGCCAAAGAATTCCGGCGCGACACGCCGGGCAGTCGATTCCCAGGTAATGGCCTTTGCGCCATTTTCGCAGAACTCGAACGAAGACGTATGCTTGGGATCCGGCCAGGCGCAGCCGGGACAATCAAAACCTTCCGGCTGGTTTGCCCTGAGCAGAGTGGCACTGCCCTGTGCGACGATCTGCTGATGCTTCAGTGTTTTCGCCACCGCTTTCAGGGCATCCCACCCCCCTGCTGGATGCTCGTAGCTCTCCACTCCGTCCGGACGTTCATCGCTCATCTTCGCTCTCCGTCTTCAAGATCGGCCGACGATAACAGCGATGGATCGGGCCGGGCATTATACTGAGGCATAGGTAGAGCTGACGCTGGCGGGCCAGGGACGTTGCGCGGCTTTCGCGACGGTGTCTCCTGCGGGAGATTGCACATATAGGCGGCAATTTGACTATTGTTTAATCAGTAAACTAACATGCCTAAAAATTTGCCTTTATGGCTTGTGCGTTTTGCTGCGCTGCGTCATAAATGGAGCATGAGCCGGCTCGATCTGACCATTCTTGTGATCGATGAAAATACCATTCGCGCTGCCATCATCGAAGAGGGGCTGCGGGAGGCTGGCCATGCGCGCGTGACGGTCATTCACGAAGTCCAGGGCGTGGCGCGGATCATCGACACGCTGAGGCCCGACGTCATCATCATCGACATCGAAAACCCCAACCGCGACATGATGGAGCACCTGTTCCAGCTGACGCGCACCGTCGGCAGGCCGATCGCCATGTTCGTCGACCGTTCCGACACTGCCTCAATTGAGGCTGCGGTGGATGCCGGCGTTTCAGCCTATATCGTCGACGGCTTGAAGAAGGAGCGCGTCAAACCCATTCTTGACATGGCGGTCAGCCGCTTCAACGCCTTCAGCCGGCTTCAGCGCGAACTTGCCGATGCCAAATCGGCGCTTGAGGAGCGCAAAGTGGTGGAACGCGCCAAGGGCATATTGATGAAGATGCGCGGCCTGTCGGAGGAAGAGGCGTTTGCCCTGCTTCGCCAGACGGCGATGAACGAGAAGAAGAAAATGTCCGAAATCGCCCAGAGTGTCGTAACCGCAGCGGGACTTTTGATGTGATGACGGTCTGGCATGCCGATGCCCGGAGGAAGCCGGAGTGAACATGATGACGAAGAACCTCCACCTCGGCGGCGGCCTGCCCGCTCCCTCGCGCCTCGCCGGCGAAGGCGACAGGACGCTTCGGGCTGGCTTCATTCCGCTTGTGGATGCCTCCGTGCTGATTGTTGCCGCCGAATTCGGCTTCGCACGGAAGGAAGGCCTGACGCTTGATCTCGTCAAGGATGTCTCCTGGGCCAATGTCCGCGATCGCCTCGCCTTCCGGCAATTCGACATCGCCCACATGCTCTCGCCGATGCCGGTTGCTTCCATGCTCGGCCTTGGCTCCAATCCTTCGCCGACGATCACGCCTTTCTCGCTCGGGCGCGGCGGCAACGCGATTACGCTTTCGACCCGCCTGTTCGACAGGATGCGCGATACGGTCGGCCTTTCAGAGACCGCCAGCGCCCTGGAAAACGCCAGGGCGCTCTCCAGAATTCTGGCCGACATCAAGGCACGCGGCGAGCCGCTGCCGACCTTCGGCGTCACTTATCCCTTCTCCTCCCACAATTACGAATTCCGCTACTGGCTCGCCGCCGGCGGGATCGACCCGGACAAAGACGTCAAGCTTGTCGTCGTGCCGCCGCCGTTGACACCGGATGCACTGGCGGCCGGCGCAATCGACGGGTTCTGCGTGGGCGCACCATGGAACATGGTTGCCTCGCAACTCGGGGTCGGGCGCATTGTCGCCGCCAAGCAGGACATCTGGCCCTCTGCGCCGGAAAAAGTAATCGGCATGCGGCCGGACTGGGCCGACAGCCATCCGGAAACAGTCTCCCGGCTGATCGTCGCGCTCGATGCGGCCGCACGCTGGTGCGACCAGCCGGAAAATCACGACATGCTTGCCGAAGCACTGGCGGATAGCCGTTACATCGCCGCCCCGGTGGAGATCATCCGCCATGTGCTGGCAGGCGAATTCAGTCTCGACGCGAAGGGAAACCAGCGTGTCATCGACGATTATTTCATGTTCCATGCGGGCTTTGCCAACTATCCGCGCACCAGCCAGGCGCTCTGGATCTACAGCCAGATGATCCGCTGGGGCCAGGCGGAACTCGGCCTCAACCCTGCTCGCGCCGCCGCCTCGGCCTATCGCCCGGACCTCTATCGGGCAGCCCTCGGAGAAGGCAGTGCGCCTGATGATGCGGACGTGCGCATCGAAGGCACGGACGAAAATGACCGTTTCATGGACGGCCATGTTTTCGATCCGTCCAAACTGCCGGACTATATTGCAGGCTTTGCCGTCAGGAGCGCCCTACCCTTCGCCCCCGGCAACGATGAGGTCTGATCTCCTGCCGACCTGCACAAAAGGCCGCCACGGACATGCGTCCGACGCACGAGAGCGCACAAAAGATTTGCACAAATGACAGAAGCTCGAAAAACGCGCAGGCGGCAGGATTCCAAAAAATCCTTCAAATTCAATAGACTAGAGAAACATTCAGAAACTGGCACATGACTTGCTTGGTTATTGGTGCGCTGATCAAAGGCGATCGGAGCAGGATGAGCGCAACAGGCGCCCGTTAGAGACACAGCAGTAACCTTGAGCGGTCCGGCCCACAGATTGCTCAAGGCAGATAGGCCGGAAGGCCATGATTCGGCGTCCAACGGCGGACGTCACCAGCAAAGCCGCTGATCAGGACATTTTGCGCGCCTTGTGCATGCGCGTCCTGACCAGCGGCTTTTTGTTTTAACCCCCAGCGATGGATCGGCGCGACCTTGTCGGGCCACGGAGAAGCCATGTCTGTCATCGAGAAAGCGCACCCTATGTCCGCCGGCGAACCAGCCAAAGCACTGTGGATATCGACGGTCGCCTTCACACTCTGTTTTGCCGTCTGGACGATCTTTGCGATCATCGGCATTCGCATCAAACAGGAACTCGGCCTGAACGAAGCCGAATTCGGATTGCTGGTCGGCACTCCGGTCCTCACCGGTTCGCTCGTGCGCATCGTCCTCGGCATCTGGACGGGACGTTACGGCGGCCGCCTCGTCTACACGCTGACAATGCTTGCCGCCGCCCTGGCAACCTTCCTGCTCTCCTATGCCCACACTTACACGCAGATGCTGATCGCAGGCCTCGGCGTCGGGCTTGCCGGCGGCGCCTTCGCAGTCGGCGTCGCCTATGTCTCGCCCTTCTTCCCGGCAGAGAAGCAGGGAACGGCGCTCGGCATTTTCGGCGCGGGCAATGTCGGGGCGGCCGTAACGAAATTCGCAGCCCCCTTCGTGCTCATCGCCTGGGGCTGGCAGGCAGTTGCGCAGATCTGGGCAGTCGGCCTGGCACTGATGGCAATCGTCTTCTGGTTCACCACCACCGATGATCCGGCGTTCCGCCTTCGTCGTGAACGTGGCATTGCCTCCAAGAGCCTTGCCCAGGAATTCGCGCCGCTGCGAAACCTTCAGGTCTGGCGCTTCTCGCTCTACTATTTCTTCGCCTTCGGCGGCTTCGTTGCCCTGTCCCTGTGGCTGCCGCGCTATCTGGTCGGCGTCTACGGCTTCAACCTGGAAACCGCCGGCATGATCGCGGCCGCCTATTCCATCCCGGGCAGCGTCTTCCGCGCCTTTGGCGGCGTGCTGTCGGACAGGAAGGGCGCGCGCAGCGTGATGTACACGATGTTTGCCGTGTCGGCCGTGGCAACCCTCATTCTTTCGCTGCCGGCGGCCTCCGCGTCGGGTTCGGCCTTCGGGATCACCCCGGCGATCTTCATCGTCGTCATTTTCGTGCTCGGCTTCTTCATGAGCCTCGGCAAGGCTGCCGTCTACAAGCACATCCCGGCCTATTACCCGCAGGACGTCGGGGCTGTCGGCGGCATCGTCGGAATGATGGGCGGCCTCGGCGGCTTCGTGCTTCCGATCGCCTTCGGCCTTCTCAAGGACATGACCGGCCTCTGGTCGAGCTGCTTCCTGCTGCTCTTCGCGATCGTCGCGGTCTCGCTCATCTGGATGCACCTGTCCGTAAAGCAATTGTCGCGTCGGGGGCATTCCGTGCCCGTGGCCGCAACCTGATGCAAGGAACTGTAAATATGACCGAAAAACTCGTCATCATCGGCAATGGCATGGCGCCTGGGCGTATGCTGGAGCACCTCTTCGAACAGGCGCCCGGACGCTATAAGGTTACGATCTTCAACGCCGAGCCGCGCGTCAACTACGACCGCATCATGCTCTCGCCAGTCCTCTCGGGAGAAAAGGACTACGAGCAGATCATCATCCACGGCGACGGCTGGTACATCAAGCACGGCATCACGCTCTACAAGGGCCACAAGATCATCAAGATCGATCGCGCGGCCAAGACGGTCACCTCCGACCATGGCGTCACCGAAAGCTACGACAAGCTGGTGATTGCCACCGGCTCCGTGCCGTTCATCATTCCCGTTCCCGGCAAGGACCTGCCCGGCGTCATCACCTATCGCGATCTTGACGACGTGCAGGCCATGCTGCTGGCCGCCCAGTCGCGGCAAAAGGCTATCGTGATCGGCGGCGGCCTGCTCGGCCTTGAAGCGGCGGCCGGCCTTGCCCAGCGCGGCATGGACGTCACCGTACTGCATGTCATGCCGACGCTGATGGAGCGTCAGCTCGATCCCGCCGCCGGCTATCTGCTGCAGAAGGCCGTCGAGGAACGCGGCATCAAGGTCATCTGCAAGGCCAATACCAAGGCGATCGTCGGCGACGGCAAGGTGGAAGGCGTCGAGCTCGACAATGGCACGATCATTCCGGCCACGCTCGTCGTCATGGCGGTCGGCATTCGCCCAAACGTCAATCTCGCCAAGGATGCCGGGCTTGCCGTCAATCGCGGCATCGTCGTCGATGCCGGCATGCAGACCTCCGATGGCGACATCTACTCGCTCGGCGAATGCGCTGAAGTGGGCGGCATGGTCTATGGCCTCGTCGCGCCGCTCTACGAGATGGCACGCGTGGCCGCCTCCCATCTGGCCGGCGACACGACGCCCGGCTTCGTACATTCCGACACGCCGACCAAGCTCAAGGTCACCGGCATCGATCTCTATTCGCTGGGTGATTTCGCCGACGGCGACGACCGGCAGGAAATCGTGCTGCGCGATGCGACGGCCGGCGTCTACAAGCGCCTCGTGCTGAAGGACAACCGTATCATCGGCACGGTGCTCTATGGCGAAACCGCCGATGGCGCCTGGTTCAACGACCTGAAGAAAAAAGCCGTCGACATTTCCGACATGCGCGACACGCTGATCTTTGGCCAGGCCTATCAGGGAGGGTCTCCGCTGGACCCTATGGCGGCCGTTGCAGCCTTGCCGGATGATGCGGAAATCTGCGGCTGCAACGGCGTCTGCAAGGGCAAGATCACATCGACGATCACGGCCAAGGGACTGACGTCGCTTGACGACGTGCGCGCCCATACGAAGGCTTCCGCCTCCTGCGGCTCCTGCACCGGCCTCGTCGAGCAGCTGATGAGCCTGACGCTGGGCGACGCCTACAATCCGAAGGCCGTACAGCCGATGTGCACCTGCACCGAGCTCGGCCATGACGATGTGCGCCGCCTGATCAAGGCGAAGAAGCTGAAGACCATTCCGGCCATCATGCAGGAACTGGAATGGAAGACATCCGGCGGCTGCGCCAAATGTCGCCCGGCACTCAACTACTACCTCGTCTGCGACTGGCCGGACGAATATGCCGATGACTACCAGTCGCGCTTCATCAACGAGCGCGTTCATGCCAACATCCAGAAGGACGGCACCTATTCCGTCGTGCCGCGCATGTGGGGTGGCGTTACAAGTTCGCAGGAACTGCGCGCCATCGCCGATGTGGTCGACAAGTTCGAAATCCCGATGGTCAAGGTGACCGGCGGCCAGCGCATCGACCTGCTCGGCGTCGAAAAGGAAGACCTGCCGGCCGTCTGGGCCGATCTCGGCAAGGCCGGCTTCGTTTCGGGCCAGGCCTATGCCAAGGGCCTGCGCACGGTGAAGACCTGCGTGGGCTCCGACTGGTGCCGCTTCGGCACCCAGGACTCCACCGGGCTCGGCATCCGCATCGAGAAATTCATGTGGGGCTCCTGGACGCCTGCCAAGCTGAAGATGGCCGTTTCCGGATGTCCCCGGAACTGCGCGGAGGCCACCTGCAAGGATATCGGCGTGATCTGCGTGGATTCCGGTTTCGAAATCCACTTCGCGGGCGCTGCCGGCCTCGACATCAAGGGCACGGAGGTGCTCGGCCTCGTCAAGACGGAGGACGAAGCGCTCGAGCATATCGTGGCGCTGACCCAGATGTACCGCGAACAGGCCCGCTACCTTGAGCGCATCTACAAATGGGCCAAGCGCATCGGTCTCGACGAGATCCGCCGGCAGATCATGGAGGATCACGACAAGCGCAAGGCCTATTACGAGCGCTTCGTCTTTTCCCAGAAGTTCGCCCAGGTCGATCCCTGGTCGGAGCGTGTCTCCGGCAAGGACAAGCACGAGTTCCGGCCGATGGCGACCATCGGCTTCAATCAGGCAGCGGAGTGAGGACGGGTCGGCGCGGCCTTCGAAACGGTCGCATGAACCGTTTCGAAGGACGAATGCCCGGAGCGCAAGCGAAGGGCTGGGCCACCCCCAAAGGAAGGACTTAAATGATGAACTGGCACCCGATCGGCGACATCTCGGACATTCCGCTGCGCGGCTCTCGCTGCGTGAAGACCCCGCACATGAACATTGCCGTCTTCCGCACGGGCGAGGACGAGGTCTACGCAATCGAAAACCGCTGCCCGCACAAAGGCGGGCCGCTTTCGGAGGGTATCGTGCACGGCAATGCCGTCACCTGCCCGCTGCACAATTGGGTGATCTCGCTGGAGACCGGCAAGGCACTCGGCGCCGATGAGGGCGCGGTGCGCACCATCCCGCTCAGGAACGAGGGCGGTACGCTCTATATCGCGCTCGAAAGCCTGGTTATGGCGGCCGAATGATGGAACGGGAGGTCAAGACCACCTGTCCCTATTGCGGCGTCGGCTGCGGCGTCATTGCCCGGGTGGACGAGGCCGGCGCCGTAACCGTGAGGGGCGATCCCGAACATCCGGCCAATTTCGGCCGGCTCTGTTCCAAGGGTTCGGCGCTTGCCGAAACGCTCGATCTCGACGGGCGCCTGCTCCATCCCGAGATCAACGGCAGACAGGTCGGCTGGGATGAGGCGCTTGATCTCGTCGCCAGCAGGTTTTCCGAGACCATTGCCGAACACGGCCCCGATGCCGTTGCCTTCTACGTGTCCGGTCAGCTTCTGACCGAGGATTATTACGTCGCCAACAAGCTGATGAAAGGCTTCATCGGCTCCGCCAACATCGACACCAATTCGCGCCTCTGCATGTCGTCGTCGGTCGCCGGCCACCGCCGCGCTTTCGGCTCGGACACGGTGCCCGGTCTCTATGAGGATCTGGAACTTGCCGACCTCGTCATACTGACCGGCTCCAACCTCGCCTGGTGCCATCCTGTCATCTACCAGCGGCTGGCAGCCGCCAAGGCGGCCCGGCCGGGCCTGAAGGTCGTCGTCATCGATCCGCGCCGGACGATGACCTGCGATATTGCCGATCTTCATCTGGCCATTCGGCCGGACGGCGACGTTGCGCTGTTCATGGGGCTGCTCGCCCATCTGGCGGCGGGCCCCGCCATCGACCAGAATTATATCGGCGCCCACACGGAGGGTTTTGGAGCCGCCTTCGCCGCTGCCGCCGCGCTGTCTGTCGACGAGCTGCTTGAGCGCACCGGACTGCCGGCCATGCAGGTGCGAGAGTTCTTCCGCCTGTTCGAAGCGACCGAGAAGGTCGTCACCTGCTACAGCCAGGGCGTCAACCAGTCCGCTTCCGGCACCGACAAGGTCAACGCCATCATCAATTGCCACCTGGCGACAGGGCGCATCGGCCGGCTCGGCATGGGGCCGTTTTCGCTGACGGGCCAGCCCAATGCCATGGGCGGCCGCGAAGTGGGTGGCCTTGCCAATATGCTGGCCGCCCATATGGCGATCGAAAATGCTGGCGATCGCGACCGCGTGCAGCGCTTCTGGAACGCGCCCGGTATCGCCGCCAAGCCCGGCCTGAAGGCCGTGGACCTGTTCCGGGCTGTCGAGGACGGCCGCGTCAAGGCGCTCTGGATCATGGCGACCAATCCTGTCGTTTCGCTGCCGGATGCCCGCCGTGTCGAGGCGGCAATTGCCGCCTGCCCCTTCGTGGTCGTGTCCGACATGTTGCGAAAGACCGATACGACACGGCATGCGCATGTGCTGCTGCCATCGCTCGGCTGGGGCGAAAAGGACGGGACCGTCACCAATTCGGAACGCCGCATATCGCGGCAGCGCCCCTTTCTCGCTCTGCCGGGCGAGACGCGCGCCGACTGGTGGCAGATGGCGGAAGTCGGCCGCCGGATGGGCTTTGCCGCCTTCGATTACACGTCTCCGGCCGCCATTTTCGCCGAACATGCCGCACTCTCCGCCTTCGAGAATGACGGCAGCCGCGACTTCGACATTGGTGCCTACGCCGAAACGCAGGCCCCTGCCTATGACGCGCTGAAGCCGTTCCAGTGGCCGCAGCCGTCCGGATCCGAGAAAAGGGAAACGCGCTTCTTCGCCGAGGGCGGCTTCTTCCATCCCGATCGCAAGGCACGCTTCATCGCCGTCGAAGCGCCGGAAACCGACAGAACGGATTCAGCCTATCCGTTCACGCTGAATACGGGCCGCATTCGCGACCAGTGGCACACGATGACGCGCACCGGAAAGAGCGCGCGGCTATCGTCCCACATTGCCGAGCCTTTTGCCGAAATTCACCCGCGCGACGCGATGGAACTCGGCGTCGCCGATGCCGCCCTCGTGCAGATCGAAAGCGGCTATGGCAGGGCGATCATCCGCGCGCTCGTGACCGACCGGCAGGCACGCGGCAGCGTTTTTGTGCCGATGCACTGGGGCGACCAGAATGCCGCCGAAGCGCGGATCGGCGCCGTCGTCAAACCCGCGACGGACGCGGCTTCGGGTCAGCCCGCCTCGAAGAACGTCGCGGTCGCCGTCAGCCGCTATCGCGCCGCCTTCTATGGTTTCGCCGTCAGCATGGCAAAGCCCGACGTCCCCGACGCCGATTATTGGGCGCTCGCCAAGGCCGATGGCGGCTGGCGGCTGGAGCTTGCCTTCCGTGACGGCATCGAAGACTGGGTGGCCTGGTGCCGGAAAAGCTTCGGCATCGCCGACCATTTCGAGCCGTTGGGTTACGCCGACCGGCAATCCGGCGATCGGCGTATTGCCTTCTTCGACGGAGAGAAATTGCTTGCAGCGCTCTTCCTCGCACGAGAACCGGTTGCCGTGGCACGCAACTGGGCGGTGTCGCAACTGACAGCCGATCACAGCAATCTGCGCCGCCGCTTTGCAATCATCGCCGGCCGGCCGGGTGCTGACAGGCCGGATCCGGGTGCAACCGTCTGCTCCTGCTTCAGCGTCGGCGTCAACCAGATTGTCGCCGCCGTCCGTTCCGGCTGCCGCAGCGTCGAGGCGATCGGCGGCGAACTCAAGGCCGGCACCAATTGCGGCTCCTGCCGCGCCGAGATCAGGGGGATCATCAATGCCTGTGTTGCAGACGCTGCCGAATGAGATTGCCGAGCGGGCGCCGGCCCGCATGGCGCCGCTTGCCAAGCTGCCGGTCTTCTGGTCGCTGGCAGGCCAAAGGGTGATCGTCGCCGGGGGCTCCGATGCGTGTGCCTGGAAGGCGGAGCTGCTGGCGGCCTGCGGCGCCAGGGTCGAGATCTACGGCGAGCATCTCTCCGAAGCCTGCGCGACGCTCGTCGCGCGAGGTTCACCTCATCCGCAAGGCGCGCTCATTCACCGTCCCATGGCGTGGCGCAAGGACATTCTTGCAGGTGCAGCACTTGCCATAGCCGACTGCGATGACGAGGCCGAAGCTCAGACCTTCTTCGATGCCGCACGGCTGGCCGGCGTTCCCGTCAACGTGATCGACAAGCCCGCGTTCTGCCAGTTCCAGTTCGGCTCCATCGTCAATCGCTCGCCCGTTGTCGTGTCGATTTCGACGGATGGCGCAGCCCCGATCCTGGCCCAGGCCATTCGCCGCCGCATCGAGACGCTGCTGCCGACATCCCTGAAATCCTGGGCGACCCTTGCCCAGTCTCTGCGCGAGGAGATTGCCAATCGCCTGAAGCCCGGTGTGGCCCGCCGCGCCTTCTGGGAACGTTTTGTCGATCGCGCTTTCGGAGCCGAACCGACGGAGGAAAGCGTCCGCGGCCTGCTTGCCGATGTGCAGCGGCCGGCACCGGCGCGTGCGCCTGGACGGGTGACGCTTGTCGGCGCCGGTCCGGGCGATGCGGAATACCTGACGCTGAAAGCCGTGCGGGCTCTGCAGGCCGCCGATGTCATCCTGTTCGACGATCTCGTGTCGGACGAGGTTCTCGAACTTGCCCGACGCGAGGCGAAACGCCTGCTCGTCGGCAAACGCGGCGGGCGCGAGAGCTGCCGGCAGGAAGACATCAACGCGATGATGCTGACTTTCGCCAAAGCCGGCAAGAACGTCGCGCGCCTGAAATCCGGCGATCCGATGATCTTCGGCCGCGCCGGCGAGGAGATCGCCTATCTGAAGCAGCACAATATTCCGGTCGAGGTCATCCCCGGCATCACGGCGGCGAGCGCCATGGCCTCACGGCTCGGCATTTCCCTGACCCACCGCGATCATGCACAGAGCGTGCAGTTCGTCACCGGACATTCGCGCCATGGCAGCCTGCCTGAAACGATCGACTGGCAGGCGATTGCAGATACGAGAAAAACGACGATCTTTTACATGGGCGGGCGGACAGCCGGAGAGATCCAGAACAGGCTGATCGAAGCCGGCCTTGATGCAGGAATGCCCGTCGTGATCGTCAGTTCTGTTGCCAATGCCGACGAACGGCGCTGGGCCGGCAGCCTGGACGGCCTTTCTTCGGCCATGGCGGAAATCGGCCTCGACCGGCCGGTCCTGATCGGTATCGGGGAGGTCTTTGCCGCTTGCAGTCTCATGGCTGAAACCGGTCTGCCGCTCGTGGCCCAGGCTTGACGAAGCGCCGGAAGGAAGCCTTGCCTTATCTGTCCTCAGGCAGCCGTCAGACCATTTTCCTGCAGTGCCTTGAGATCGCGAACCGGCGGCGCGCTCGCCGGCAATGCAGTGGCCAACACGGTCGAAGCGCCCGAGTTTCTTGATGTCGATGTGGATCATCCCGCCTGGCTCTCGCGTTCGTAGCGGCGCGCCGGCTCAGCCGGTTCGGTATCCTTCAGCCGTGAAAGACCCGCCCGCCGGAGTACCCGGCTGACCGTCGCCGCCGACACGCCTGCTGCTTGGTAATGTGCTTGCCCGTCAGCCATTGGCGGCGCAGCACGGCGATCTCGCCGGCAACGGCCGCCGTGATCTGTCGCGGGCTCATCTTCGGTCGGGACGACCGATCCGCCATACCGGCAGACCCGTCGCGCACAAACCGCTCGACCCAGCGCGCCGCGACCTTCGCCGTCACGCCGCATGTCCGCGCCGCATCGGCTTTGGAAAGACGGCCTTCAACAACCGCGCGCGCCATCTCCTATCGAAAGCCCACAACTAGCCAGCCAAGGCCGGTCCGGCTTTCCACCGGACCGGCCTTGTACGTCCTCAATATGCCCGCCCTCCCCGAGGGTCTCTTGCAGGTGCCTGCGTCCGTCTAGGATGCCGCCGCGACGGTCCTTCGGCTGAGGAGCCCGATCACCAGAGCACCACAAAGCGCAGCAATAGCTGCAAAGCCAAACACTCCTGCCAGGCCCTGCGCCTCGACGATAAGGCCGCCGATGGCCGCCCCACTCGAAATGGCGACCTGGAAAGTGGTCAACATCAACGCGCCGGCGCTTTCCGCTTCGTCGGATGCGGCTTGGGTGACGAAACTTTGCACACTCACCGGCAGAGCTCCGAAGGCAAACCCCCACAAAGCAGTCGCAGCGAACGCAACGCTTGCAAGGCCCCCGGCAACTGCCAAGGTAATGGTGGTCGCCGCAATCCCGGTTGCCGCGATGACGATGGACAAGGTCGTGCTGCGTTCAGAGACAAAGCCTCCGAACAGGTTGCCGAGAAAACCGCCTATTCCGAAGGCCAGCAGAACCGCAGAAATCCCCTCGACTCCGAAATGCGGCACGGTTTCGAGGAAGGGTCGAATGAAAGTGAAACCGGCGAAATGACCGGCGACCACCAGCAGGACGGTCAAAAGGCCCAGCCTGATCACGGGGCGACGCAACACCGCGGCCATCGTCCCCAATCCTGCGGCACCTGCCGACGGCATCGCGGGCAGCGTCAGAATCTGGGCGACAAGGGCAATGCCGCCGACTGCAGCCGCGATGAGAAATGCAAAACGCCAGCCATAGGCTTCTCCGACCCACGCGCCGACGGGAGCCGCGCAAACCGTGGCCACGGATACGCCGGTCATGATGATAGCCATCGCCCGCGGCATCAGCCGCTCGGGAACCAGCCGCATGGCGAGTGCCAGCGACATGGCCCAGAAGCCGCCGAGCGCTATTCCGAGTAAGCCTCGCGCAATAAGGAGCATGGTGAGCCCACCGGCGAATGCTGCAAGGAGACTGGAAACAATAAGCAGGGCCGTCAAACCGAACAACGTGAGACGGCGGTCAAATCGGCTGGTGCCGATGACGACGGCAGGTCCTGCGATAGCACCGATAACGGCCGTCATCGTTACCGACTGTCCGGCCGCACCGATGCTGACGTGGAGGTCCTCAGAAATCGGTGTGAGCAGGCTGGCGGGAAGAAATTCTGCCGTCACCAGACCGAAGACGCCGAGCGAGAGCGATACCACCCCTGCCCAGGCGGGTTCGGTCTCCTTGCGGTTCATATGGAAGCCATTGGTTTCGGGACTGATATTCATATGCCATCTCCAAATGTTGTAATGAAAGGCTAGACGGCTCTTGCCGGTGTTTCTATGCTAGAAAATCTATAAGTCATGACTATTCGTCCAAATGGCGAGAGAACGATGAGCGATGCATTGACGGAAATGATGCGCGGGCTTCGGCTGGATGGTGTCGACTACGGTCGATGCCGGCCGTCCGCCCCATGGGCGACTGCGTTTCCGACCAAGGATGAAGCGCAATTTCACTTTCTGGCGGCCGGCGAGGCATATGTGCAGACGCCGGACGGGGAATGGATGGAAATGCGCCCCGGTGATGCGGTTCTGCTGCCGCGAGGCGATGCCCACGTGCTTGCAAGCGCACCCGGGATTGTGCCGACGCCGGTCGAATCCATGCCGCGCAAGGCGATATGCGATGGGATCGTCGATCTGCAATGTCCCTGCGCGGACAGCAAGAACCTGCTGTTCTTCGCGGTCATGCGTTTCAATATCGACAAGCGGCATCCCCTGTTGCAATTGATGCCCAACGTTATGCGGACAAGCGATCTGGCAGCCAGCGAACCGTCCATCCCTGCCCTGCTCGATGCGATGATGCACGAGGTTGACATGAACCGCGTCGGTGCCGGCGGTATCCTGGCCCGGCTTGCCGATGTTCTGACGGCGACAATCATTCGCGCCTGGGTGGAGCACGGTTGTGGCGACGCCTCGGGCTGGCTGACGGCAGTTCGCAATCCCGAGGTTGGGCGGGTCCTGGCAGCGATCCATCTCGATCCGTCGCACGACTGGACGGTCGAAGAACTCGCACGCAAGATGGGCGCTTCCCGTTCCGGTTTTGCGGAGCGTTTTGCCAGGGCCGTTGGTGAAACACCGGCTCGCTACGTCGCTCGCATGCGCATGCATCAGGCGCATCAGTGGCTGCGCGAAGGTCAGCGTGTCGCCGCGATCGCCGAACGCCTTGGCTATGAATCGGAGGCCTCTTTCAGCCGGGCTTTCAAACGCATCATCGGCGCCCCGCCGATGACTTTTCGCGGGCGAGCGCAGGATGGCCACGCCTCTTCTTCGGAGCGCCTGTTTTGACCGGGATTCGGCTCGGTAATGCGATCCGATCTTTCCCATGGGTTCATCATGGTGCGCCACGATCTAACCAGTGACATTAGGTAATATTTCGCTCAAACATTTTGCGTCATTGTCCGATTCCCTTTTAGGCGACACGAGATCTCACATGCCCTCGAGACTGAATCGCAAATTGCAGATGCCCCGCCGCGACGACCTCGGTCTTCTGACGATCGCCAATGGTTCCGGCCTCTCCATATCCGCTCTGCCGAACGGCACGCTTTTCTCCATCGACTATGCCGACAGTCTCGGATCTGTGCAGATCAACCAGATCCAGGGATCGCCTCTTTCCGGCGGCGTCGGCCGCCTGTGCCTGCGGATCGGCGGCAAGGAACCTGCCGTCACCGAAATCGTCGGGCCTCGGGCACAAGGTCGTTTCGGCCACAGCGATACGGGCTTCTCCTGGAGCGGTAACGTTGGCGACATCCGATATCATGTAAGCCTCGTGCTTGCGCCCTCCGAGACAACTTGGTTCTGGCACGTCACGCTGACGCATTCCGGCAAGGAAAAGCTGCCGGCCGATCTGGTTCTGGTCCAGGACGTCGGCCTCGGCGATCGCGGTTTCCTGATGAACAGCGAGGCTTACGCCTCGCAATATGTCGACCACCATATCGCCGAACACCCGATCTTCGGGCCTGTCGTGATGAACCGGCAGAACCTGAAGCAGGGCGGCGGGCGCAACCCCTGGCTCGCGCAGGGCTGCCTGGAGGGTGTTGCTGCCTATGCCACCGATGCGATCCAGCTCGTAAAATCGGCCGCCGGCAACGACGATCGTCTCGTCGGCCCCTTCGGCACCGATCTGCCAAGCCGGCGCCGTCAGCACGAAATGGCTTGTCCCTCCCTTCAGTCGAAGCCGCTCACGGTTTCCGCCGAAAGCGTGAGCGCGACCTTTTTCGGCCTGTTCCTGAACGATCATCAGGCTGCGTCCGACGATACCGATCTTTCCCGCCTGGATCATCTGAGAGCCCTTGAACGGAAGACGGCAGGTCCGGCCGAAAAAACGCCCCCGCGCAGCATCCTGCAGGATGCCGGGCTGCTGACGGGAGACGCGCTGGACGACAAGTCGCTCGCCCGCCTCTATCCCAACCGCATGCTCGAAGAGCGAGTGGATGGAAAGCTGCAGTCCTTCTTCGTGGCCGAGGGCGCGCTCAACCGGCACGTCGTTCTGCAGGAGAAGGAGCGACAGGTCACGCGTCGTCACGGCGCGATCCTGCGCAGCGGGCAGAACATGCTGCTCGACGATGTCACGCTGGCATCGACCTGCTGGATGCAGGGCATCTTTGCCGCCCAGCTGACGATCGGCAACACATCCTTCCACAAGCTGTTTTCCGTTTCCCGCGATCCCTACAATCTGACGCGTGCCAGCGGCTTGCGCATCCTTGCCGATATCGGCCACGGCTGGCAGCTCCTCGGCGTGCCCTCTGTCTTCGATATGGGCCTCAGTGACTGCCGCTGGATCTATCGCCTTGCCGACCGCACCATCACCGTTACGGCCACGGCCTCCGGCGAGGATTCCGCCATGCAATGGTCGGTTTCGGTCGAGGGCAAGCCTTGCCGTTTCCTGGTTTTCGGCCATCTCGTTCTCGGCGAGCGGGGATATGATACGAGCGGCCTTGTCGAATTCGACGACGACGCCAAGCGCATTCTCTTCCGCCCGGACCCGCATTGGCTCTGGGGCGAGCGTTTTCCCGATGCCAGCTACTGGCTGGTAAGTTCCACACCCGACGCCATCGAGGCGATCGGCGGCGACGAACTCCTTTATGAGGATGGCATTGCACGCAACGGCGCCTTCATTGCGCTAAAGTCCAGGCAGACACAATCGCTCTCCTTGTCTGTCGTCGGCTCGATGACGGACAAGGCGGAGGCCTTGCGCCTGGCGAAACGCTATGCTGGCGGCGTAGCCCAGGAAGCAATGCTCGCCGCCGCTTCCCGCTTCTGGCGGCATGCCATCCGCGGCCTGACGCTCGAAAAACCCAAGGCAGACGCTATGGCCCATGCGGCGATCCTGCCCTGGCTGGCGCATGATGCGATCGTGCATCTGAGTGTGCCGCACGGGCTGGAACAATATACGGGCGCCGCCTGGGGCACGCGCGACGCCTGCCAGGGACCGATCGAATTCCTGCTCGCCTACGAGCACGATCGCGAAGCCAGGGAAGTGGTGAAGACGGTCTTCAGCGAACAGTACCGTGAAAAGGGCGACTGGCCGCAATGGTTCATGCTCGAGCCCTATTCCAACATCCGCTCCGGCGACAGCCATGGTGACATCGTCGTCTGGCCGCTGAAGGCGCTCTGCGACTATATCGAAGCGACCGGCGACGTTGCGATCCTCGATGAAAAGGTGTCGTGGCGCGATGACAGGACCATGGGCAGGGCACCCGCCGATACGATCACCGTGCATGTCGACAAGCTTCTCGATACCGTGCGCGCGCGCTTCATTCCCGGCACGCATCTGATCCGCTATGGCGAAGGCGATTGGAACGATTCCCTGCAGCCGGCCGATCCGCATCTGCGCGACTGGATGGTGAGCAGTTGGACCGTTTCGCTGCTATACGAACAGATCGTGCGCTATTCCGCCATCCTGCGCCGTATCGGTCAGAACGCGAATGCCGCAGAGCTGCGAAAGATCGCCACCGCAATGAAGCGCGATTTCAACAGGCACCTTATCCGGGACGGCGTTGTCGCCGGTTACGGCATCTTCGATCCGTCCCATGACGGCGTCGAGCTGCTGCTCCATCCCGACGACCAGCGCACCGGGCTGCATTATTCATTGATTTCGATGACGCAGGCGATGCTCGGCAAGCTCTTCACGCCGGAGCAGCGGCAGGCGCATATGAAGCTCATCGAGAAGCACCTGCTCTTCCCCGATGGCGTGCGCCTGATGGAAAAGCCCGCGACCTATGCCGGCGGTCCGGAAACGCTGTTCCGCCGCGCGGAATCGTCCTCCTTCTTCGGCCGCGAAATCGGGCTCATGTATGTGCACGCGCATCTGCGTTACTGCGAGACCCTGGCAATTGCCGGGGATGCAAGGGCGCTCTGGAAAACAATCGGCCTGGTCAATCCGATTGCCGTGACCGAAGCCCTGCCGCATGCGTCGCTGCGCCAGCGCAACACCTATTTCAGCAGCAGCGATGCCGCTTTCCCCGACCGCTACCAGGCGATGAGCGACTGGGACATGGTCGGGAAGGGCGAGATCGACGTCGATGGCGGCTGGCGCATCTATTCCAGCGGCCCCGGCCTCTATGCCCGCAGCTTCATCGAAAACATCCTCGGCTTCAAACGCCGTTTCGGACGCCGCAAGCGCCTGCCGCTGCTGCCGCCTTCCGCCGCGATCACGATCAGTACGGATCATGCGCCCTGGCGCCAGCTGAAGACACCGAAGGGCAAAGCCTAGGCAGCAACCTCGCGCACGCGCGGGGGGATGGGATTGGGAGCGGCGAAATGGCAGGCGGCCATCTGGCCGCCCGCCACTTCCCGGAGTGGTGGCCGCTCCACCTTGCAAATGTCCTGGGCGATCGGACAGCGCGTATGGAAACTGCAGCCCGGCGGGATGCGCGACGGGCTCGGCACGTCGCCTTCCAGCACGATGCGGCGGCTTTTGCGATCCGGATCAGGCTCGGGCGCTGCCGACAGCAGCGCCTGCGTATAGGGATGCTGCGGGGCCGAATAGACCTTACGCTTTTCGCCAATTTCGACGATCCTGCCGAGATACATGACCGCGACGCGGTCGGCGATATGCCGGACCACCGCCAGATCATGGGCGATGAAGAGGAAGGAGAAACCTTTCTTCTCCTGGAGATCCTGCATCAGGTTGATGATCTGCGCCTGCACGGAAACATCGAGCGCAGAGACCGGCTCGTCGGCAACGATGAAGCCGGGATTGAGCGAGATCGCCCGGGCAATGCCGATGCGCTGCCGCTGGCCGCCGGAGAACTGCCGCGGATAGCGGTCCATGGCACTCGTCGGCAGGCCGACCTGCGTCAGGAGATCGGCAACCCGCTCCCGCCGCTCGCGCTTCGAACGGACGAGATCAAAGGCATCCAGCGGCTCGCCGATGATTTCGGCGATGGAACGGCGGGGGCTGAGCGATCCGTAGGGGTCCTGAAAGATCATCTGCACATTGCGACGCATGCTGCGCATCTTTTCGTGCGACAGCGCCGTCAGCTCCGTGTCCTCGAAGAACACGCGGCCATCCGTCGGCTCGATGAGCCGCAGCAGGAGCCGCCCCAGCGTGGACTTGCCGCAGCCGGATTCGCCCACCAGCGCCAGGGTTTCGCCGCGCAGGATTTCGAAGCTGACATCATCGACGGCGCGCACGCCATTGCTCTCCTGCCTGAGAGACAACATGCCGCCCTCGGAGAAGACCTTGCTCAGCCCTTCTGCACGCAGGATCGCATTCATCGCCTATGCTCCTCGATCGACGGGACGGATGCCTTGTTTTCGGCCGTCACCCAGCAGGCGGCCTTGTGCCTCTGGCCGAAGGCAAACATCGGCGGCATCTCGCTGCGGCACTTGTCGATATGCAGCGGGCAGCGCGCGTAAAAGGGACAGCCTTCCTTTACCGAACCTGCCGTCGGCACCGAACCGGGGATCTGGTAGAGGCGCTTCTGATCGTCATCGAGGCGCGGGATGGATTTGAGCAGGCCGCGTGTATAGGGGTGGCTGGGATTGGCGAAGATCGAGCGGACATCGGCATCCTCG